>JAUJNV010000106.1 GCA_030447945.1 Fimbriimonas sp.
TAGCCGACGAGGTTTGTCTGCACGACCGCCGTCCACTCCTCCAACGGCGTGTCCACCACGCTCTGCGATGATTCCGCTGCATTGTTGACGAGTACGTCCAGTCCGCCCAACCGGGCGTCGACCTCGCGGAACACTCGCTGCACGTCCTCCGCTTTCGACTGGTCCGCCGTCACGCCGTGGACTTCTCCGTCGCGCATGCCCGCCAGCGCCTCGTCCAGCACATCCTGGTGACGCCCGTAGATCAACACACGGGCGTTCGAGTGCGCGAGCATCTTGGCGATGGCACGTCCGATTCCCGTCGTACCGCCGGTCACCAGCACCCGCCGCCCCGCCAACGTTCTCAATCCATCTTCGCTCATGAAATCCTCCCGCGCCGCGCCGCTTTGACGCCTTCCCCTAGAGACAGCGCTGGGGCCGTCACTGATCCACGGGAGCGGCCGAGTGCCACAATCGAGCGTGCCGCGCAAGCCGACGCTGAGCCCGAGCAAGATCACAACCTACTTGGCCTGCCCCGTCAAGTATCGCTGGACCTACGTCGACGCGCGGGGTAAGTGGTACCTGCGGTCTAAAAGCTACTACTCGTTCGGCACGACGCTCCACCGCGTTTTGGAACGGTTCCACAACGCCCAAGACGCTGGCGTGACCACCACGGACGAGGTTATGGCAGCATATGAGGAGGGTTGGATCGACGCAGGCTTTCGCTCGTCCGAGGAGATGGCCGAAGCCTTCGGGGAGGGGCGCGAGATCCTTCACCGACATGTGGTGCAGGCTCAGACGCGGCAAGCGACGGCGAAGACCCTGTTCGTCGAGCGCCAGCTTCGGCACGACTTCGGCGAATTCGCGCTGATCGGGCGCGTGGACCGGGTAGATGAGCATCTCGACGGGACCCTGGAGATCATCGACTACAAGTCGGGCCGGGAGGCCGTCTCGGAGGAGGACGTGGTGTCCGATATCGCGATGGCCTGCTACCAGCTCCTCCTCCGCCGCAAGTTTCCCGGCCGCCGGGTGACCGCGACCATCATGGCGCTCCGCACCGGGGCGTCGGCCACCTCCTCCATGAGCGACGAGGAGATGGCGGAGTTCGAGGGCGACCTCCTGAAACTCGGCCGCGAGATTCTTCACGAGCACTACGAAGAGCTCGTTCCCATCTTTAAGTCCATTTGCCCGCACTGCGACTTTCTCCCGCTCTGCCGCAAGCACCCTGAGTTCGAGGAGCTTTAGAGCCTCGGATAAATCCCGAACGGAGCGGGGGCTTCAGCCCGCACCAGGCTGGGGGGGCTCCAGCCCGCGACGAGCCGGCATCGGTTCCGTCAGAGGTTATCGACTACCCGGCAGGGAGCACTACCGCCCGCGCCTTTGCCAGCGTGTCTTGGGCCGCCGCCTTCAGCCCCTCGAGAGGTACGTCGCGCATCCGGTTTAGCAGGCTCTCCGGGTCCCACGAGGCCCCCGTTTTCATGGGCCAGTAGGCGGCGAGAAACGTTCGGTCGGCGAGAGAGCGGGCGTAGGGGCCATCTACGGTGACGTAGACCGGATGCACCTCGAGACCGCGGAGAAGGGCCGCTTCGGCCATCCCCAGGGCTCTCAACCGGTCCTTTTCCGTCCAGTTTTGAGCGTCCTCGAACAGCTCCGCCCGGGCCAGCTCCGCCACGGCGGCGGCCTGATCCGTGGGCATCATCGCCATGATCAGCCGAGGACGCCAGCCTTCCGCCTCGGGCCAGAGCACCGCCTCTTGGAAGTAGCTCCATCCGTTCTTCTCCCTCAGGACGCGGTGCATGCTGGCCCCTTTGCCCGAGCCGAGCGCGAACAGGGCGAGCATTCGGAGCGGGAGGCTTGGGTCATCGGAGGCGAAAGCAGGTGCCCGAAGCTCTACCGTAGTCGCCCCGCCCGGATTCGTTCGCAACGAAGGGTAAGCGGCCGGAGGCGGGGCTATCTTCTCGTTCGGCAGCTGCGGCCAGGCCGTAGCCCGCCTCTGCCACTCCGTTTGCGCTTCGCCCGCATTGAAGCTTCCACCGACCCCGAGAAAGAGCCGCCGAGGGTGGAACACGCGGCGGTAGAGGGCGCGAGCCTCGCGGGCCTTGGCGCTCGCTCTCGGTAGATCGACCCCCCAGAGAGCGGCCTCCCAGTACCCAGGCTGACGGCGGAAAATCGCCTCCGTAGCATCGTCGAGAGCCTGTTGCGGCAGCGCCGCGTTGAGGACCAGGGATTCCAGAAGCATCAGGCCCTGCCGCAGTGCCCCCGGAGGGACCGCCAGCTCCAACCGTAGATGATCGGGCATTACAGTACACCGCGGGCGCTCGCCGCCGAGGGTGAGCTCCACGATATCACGCCTCACAAAGTCGGACGTCCCCCGCGTTACGGCCCGCGCGACCACCCGCAGGAGCGCCATCTCCCGCGCGTCTAGCCGCGGCAGCCTCGCAACAGCTTGGATGCTGATCATGGTCGCCATTGCATCCGGCAGCTCGGCCACCCTGGGCGCGGGCGCGAGGCTGAGGAGAAGCAGGGACGCGAAAGCGGTCATCCGCCCACCACCACGAACGCCCTCTGCTTGCGCAGAAGGGACAAACCCTCTACAAGCTGCGAGCGCGTCAACCGGCCGATGTTGCCCGATAGCGTCTCTGGGGTCAGCTCTGGGCTCTGGACCATCATGAGGCCCCTGAGCCAGGTCACTCCGGTAGGCGTGCGCAGCTGTCGCTGCACCCATTCCCGTGCGAGCCCCTTCCCCAGCGACAATAGCTCCGAACCGTCCCCCAGCTCTTCCAGGGCGAGACCCACGCCGGACGTCTCCCCGGCACGCCCGAGCAGGATCATCCCCGGCCCCACGGACGGCGTGTAGATGACGAAGGAATTGTCGATCCCCGATGCCACGGCCAAGGCCGCCGCCAGCGCTGCGGCCGCCCGCTGATCCGCCGCTCCCGGCACGACCGCGGCCCGCGCCTCGCCCGCCCCCGTCGTCTCGACCCTTGCCGCCGCGGCGGGCGCGGGAGGCGCGGTTGCGTTGCGCACCCCGCGGAGCAGCCCCCCCAGCACGGCTTTTACTTCCCTCGTCGCGTCGGCGAGATCCACGTCCCCCGCGACGACGAGGACCACGTTCGGCCCCTGAAACATTTCGGTGTGGAGCTTCCTCAGTTCCTCCGGCGGTGCGTTGCGGATAATGTCCATCGTGCCTTGAGGACTGAGACCCCACTCTCCGTAGGCCGCTTCCCACGCGGCGGACGAGAGGCGCGTGGGCACGTCGAGAAGGGCGGCCTCCTGCTCCAATATCCTCGCCTCGGTCGCGATCGCTTCCGAGGTGAAAATCGGCTGGCTCAAAAGCTCACGCACGGCCTCTAGAGCCAGGCTGAGCCTGCCCGGGGGCAGGGTGAGGTCAAAGTGCATCGCGTCCCGCAAAGTCCGCGCCCGGAGGAAGCCGCCGGCGGTCTCCAGACGAGAATCCAAGCTCCCGCTCGTCCCCCTGGCTACTATGTGCTCCAGCAGATGCCGCCATCCGTGGGTGCGCCGGGTTTCCCTGGTGCCCCGCGAGGAAACGAACAGGCCTACGGAGAGGGACTCAGCGCCCGCCATTTTCTCGACGAGCACCGTCGCGCCATTCGAAAGGACCGTTCGGAGCCGAGGCGGGCCCGCCGGCGCTTGGAGGACGAGGGCGCAGGCGACAAGAGCGAGCATAGATGAAGGGTACCGGGAGAGCCAGAAGGAGAGATCTAGTGGAAGTAACTGGCGCCGTTGATGTCGATGGTCATTCCGCTCAGGTAGGCCGCCTCGTCGCTGAGCAGAAACGCGGCGCAGGCCGCGCAGTCTTCCGGAGAAGCCATCCTTCCGAGCGGGATCGACTCGAGGATGCTGGAGAGCTGATCGTTCATGCCGGCCCGAGCCATGGCCGTGTTCACCCAGCCGGGCGCGATGCCAAAGAGGCCGATGTTCTTCGGCGCTAGCTCGACGGCGAGACTTCGGGTGAGGTTGACGATCGCGGCCTTCGAAGCCGCGTAGAGTGCCGCGCCCCCTTCGCCTCGGAAGCCCACGCGGCTGGCCACGTTCAGGATTTTGCCTCCGCCCTGGGACGCGAAATGCCGACAGGCGGCCCGCATCAATTCGACGGGAGACTCGAAGTTGACGGCGAAAGTGCGGTGCCAGTTGGCCTCGAAAGCCGCGTCGCCCGCACCGAGGAAGTCCAACGGCATGTACACGCCCGCGTTGTTGACAAGAGCGTGCAGCGGTCCATCTGCGAGCGTGTTCTCGATCAGTCGGGCCGCATGGGCCGGATCGGACAGATCGTGCTTATAGACGCCGGCACAGGCTTTGCCTAGAGCCTGTTCCGCCTTGTGAACCTCCCCTTCGTCGGCAGTGTAATGGAGTGCGACAGACCAGCCATCCCGCGCGAGACGTTCGGCGATGGCCCGGCCGATGCCTCGGGAGCTTCCGGTAACAAGCACACGCTTGGAGCGCATCCGGCGAGTGTACTCAGGTGGGGCGCAAGCCCGGCAAATCGAACGGCCCGCGCTCGCGGGCGTAATCTGTCTTGAGTATGAAGTCCAGCGCCCTCGTCCTCGCCGCCAGCGGCGTCCTCTTCCTCGGCCTCGCGGCGATGGGCACGAGCGAAAGCCTCCAGCCTTCTCCTCCGAAGCAGGTCGCGAAGCCGACATACGCCGAGCACGTCGCGCCGATTTTGAACCGCGCGTGCGTCGACTGCCACCGCCCCGGCGAGGTCGCACCTTTCTCCCTCTCTGGATATGAGAACGCGAAAAAGTGGTCCCCGATGATCGCGATGGTCACCAAGGCGCGCAAGATGCCGCCCTGGAAGGCCGTGCACGGCTACAGCGAGCTCCAAGGCGAGAACCGGCTCACAGACGGCGAGATCGACACGCTCAAGCGCTGGAGCGCGAACGGCGCGCCGCGCGGGGACCGGAAGAAAGAGCCGAAGCCCCTGCCGCCGTCGACCGGCTGGGCCCTGGGAGAGCCGGATCTCGTCCTTTCGCCAAAGAAGCCCTTCAAGCTTAATGCCGAGGGGGCCGACGAATACCGGAACTTCGTGCTGAAAACGAGCTCCCCTGAGCCGATGTGGGTCACGGCGATGGACGTCCGCCCCGGCAACAAGAAGGTCGTCCACCACGTGATCGCCTTCATCGACGCGAATGGCGCGGCGCAAAAGCTGGCGGCCCAGACGAAGGACGGACAAGAGGGGTACACGACCTTCGGTGGCCCCGGCTTCATTCCTAGCGGCTCGCTCGGTGGCTGGGCCCCGGGATTGCGCGCCCAGCGCACACCCGCCGGCACCGCGTTCCGGGTCGAGCCCGGTGCGACGATCGTGATGCAGGTCCACTATCATCGCTCCGGAAAGGACGAGGAGGACCAGACGAAGCTCGGCCTGTACCTCGCCCAAGAGCCCGTTCGGCAGGAGATGGACCTGTTCTGGTACGCGAACCCGATGCTGCGGATCCCGGCCGGCGAGAAGGCGTTCAAGGTGCAACTCACGCGGACCCTTCGGCGCGACGTGACGGTGTATGCGGCGATGCCGCACATGCACCTCCTGGGCCGAACCATGAAGGCTCACGTCGAGCTG
>JAUJNV010000107.1 GCA_030447945.1 Fimbriimonas sp.
TTCTGCTGTAGCCGCAGGTCTTCAGCCTGCGCAGGGCTTCTCGTTCTTCTGCAACAGGGGTTCGTAGCAATGCGCTCTTGCGCAGGCTGAAGACCTGCGGCTACATGAGGTGGGGGTTTCGGGACCGACTCGGCGTAGTTGGCTTCTTCTTTTCGTCCGGTCCAGCCTAGTCCTCCCGGTTCGGGCTGTGGCCCTTGAGCCAGCGGTAGATCACGAGCTGGCCGAGGTGGTAGTACTCGTGGCGCGCGATCCAGCGGATCATGTCCTCCGGAGCGATGTCGGCGCTGTCGAAGTACCCGAACCACGACTCCGGGAGCGGGGCGGGCGTCTGGAGCTTCGACTCGTCGGCGCGGGCGACGTAGTCCAGAGTCTCCCGCCGGAGGTCGTCCAGAGCCGCCAGCAGCGCGTCGCCGGAGTCCCCGGTGATCCGCTCGCTCGCCGCCTGCCAGTCCCCCTCCTGCCCCGTGAGCAGGACGCTCATACAGACCGCCTCCATCGCCCCGACCTCCTGAAGGACCGCCCGAGCGCTCCTCATCCCCTCGCCCGGCACCTCGTCGAGCTCGCCCCCGTCCATCGGGGCAACCGTCTCGCGCAGTTCCTTGCGCACATCGGTTAGGTCGTAGATCAGTCGGTCACGGAGAGACTTTGCCATCAGACACATTCTGACCCTTGGCGATTCGACTTAGGCGGATGTGGACTGAGGTTCGAAGAGTTTATGCTGATGAGCGACGTACACGAGATCGAAAGAGCGGTGCGCGAGCTTTCGCCGGAAGCCTTACCGCAATTCCGCCATAACCCTCCTGATCTCAATCCTGATCTGCCGGAGGTCGATAGAACCGCTCAGGGAACGGGACGTTCGGCTTCGCTGAGTGCCAGACCGCTCGCGCGACCGTGCTCGCATGGGCGCGGTCCACGCCGCTCCAGTCGAGCTTCTCGCAGGCGAGCGCGAGCGCGCGGGCTTGGCCTTGGAGCTGGCGGGCGGGTGGGTTCATTTCGTCGAGGGGGATGCGGTTCGGGCGGGCGGTGTAGGGGCGGGGGTCGGGGCGGGTCGTGAAGCAGGCGGTGAGGGGGGTGCCTGTGCGGTCGAAGCGGTTCATCGGGGGGATGCCGAGGACGAGGCCCATGGTGCGGACGAAGGAGGTGTGGTTGTACGGCTCGCGCACGACGGTGCCCCGGCGCGTGTAGGGGGAGACGCAGAAGGCGATGGAGCGGTGGCCGTCGACGTGGTCTACGCCGAGCTGGGAGTCGTCCTGCACGACGAGGATCAGGGTGTCCTTCCAGAAGCGGGATTTGGTGATCGCTTCGATCATGCGGCCGAGCGCGAGGTCGTGGTCGGCGACGGCGGCGCGGGGGGTGGGGAAGCCGGGGCGCGTGCCGACGGTGTGGTCGTTCGGTAGGAGCAGGATGCTGAGGTCCGGCATTCGGCCGTCCTTTTCCCATTGGGCGAGGTCGCCGAGGAACTGGTCGGCGCGCCACTGGTCGGAGACGATCGAGGGGAAGCCGATGTAGCGGGGGTGGAGGTGGGGGCGCAGGGCGGCTTGGCTCGTGTGCGCCTCGATGATCATCCCGTTTCGCCCGCTCTTGTAGTCCTGCCAGAGCTGCGTCCAAGTGGGAGCCTTACCCGTTGCCGGGTCGATCACGCGGGGCTTGTCGACGAACTCGCCGAAGACGCGCACGCTCTTGTTCGCCTTGGAGGCGGCGGTCCAGAGGAAGCCCTCGGGGGAGAAGGCGAGGGGGTCGCCGCCGTCGTAGGGGTAGCTCCGGGTATTCGCGGCGTAGTTCTGCTCCGTGTAGCCGTTGGCGACGGAGGACGAGGTCCACTGGTGGCCGTCGGCGCTGTTGGTGCCGCTCGTATAGAAGTTGTCCAGCAGGACGAACTCGCGGGCGAGGGCGTGGTGGTTCGGACTGACCTCTTCGGGGAAGGTGCAGAGGGACGGGTCTCCGTTCCCTTCGCGCATGTCGCCCATCGTCGAGTCGTAGGTCAGGTTCTCCTTGATGATGTAGACGACGTGCTTGAACACCGACGGCTCGCCCAGCCGCTGCGGGATGGGGACGGGGCGGCGGTTCGCGCGGGCTTTGGGGCTCTCGTTCCAGCGGTTGTTCGCCGCCACGGTGCGCGAGTGGCGGCCGAGGTTGCGGATCTCCGCCAGCCGGATGGATTGGAAGGTGCCGACGCTGTCGTGGACCCCGTAGGCCGTCTTTTTATCGCTCGGACGCGCGCCGATCCCCTTCGCGCTCGCGACCAGCATGCAGTCGCCCGCCAGCCCCAGGGCGATGGGATACCACCCGGTGGGCAGGTACCCCTCGACGACCGGCCTCGCGCCCAGGCGCGCGACGGCAACCGCGTTCACGCCGCCGAGCGCCACGTACAACCGCCGCCCGTCCGCGGAGGGGACGACATCGGTCGGCATCTGGCCGAAGAGGGGGTCTTGGCGCGGGCGCAGACTGAGATTGCCGGCCACGCGCCCGCCCGCGACGTCGAGGAAGCTCACGCTGTCCGAATCGGTCTCGGTGACGTAAGAGTGCGCCCGTTCGCGGAGAAGGCCATGCCGGCGGGGTGCCGTCCGACGGAGACCTCGCGTGCGCGGGCGCTCCCGCTGCCCGAGGGCGAGGTGTCGATGAGCGAGACGCTCCCGCGCCAGGCCGCGTCGGTGCGCGGGTCGATCTGCACCGGCGTGCCCGCCAGAGAGCGCCGTGGGCACGCCCGTGCCCTCGAACGGCCGGCCCGTGTTCGGGTCCATCTGCGCGTCCGACGCGCCGACCCGCGCGCCGCCCCGGTTGGCGACCGCGAGCGTCTTCCCCGTCGTGCGAGAGGCTCAGGCGGAAGGGGGCGCGACGCCGGTTGGGATCACGCGCCGGACGGAGCCGCTCGCGAGATCGACCTCCGCCACCGCATTGCGGATGCTCATGCCGACGAACAGGGTCCCTCCGTCCGGTGAGACGGCGAGGCCGGTGAGCTGGGATTCCCTCCGGTCGGCTTGCCCTCGGGGGTGAGCGTGTTCACGGGAAAGTCCCGCGCCTTCGTCAGCGCGCTCCCGTCCCACGCCGCCACCACGACCCGCCCGTTCGCCCCTCGATGCGCAGATCGTCTTCCCATCGGGCGTCCAGGCGACGCCGAGCGGCCCCGCGCCCATGTCGAGCTGCCCGCCCATCGTCCCATCCGGGCGCAGCACGACCAGCCGCCGGTGCGCGAGCACCGCGACCGCGCTCCCGTCCGGGCTTACGGCGAGGTCCTTCGGGCGCGCGTACTCGAACCGCACGACCTGCCCGATCGGCGAGAGCGTCTGGTTCGTCGGCACGAGGAACGTGCCATTGCGTTGCTCGCCGAGGGTGACGATCCTCTGCGCTACGAGGCCCATTGCGACTAACGTGCCGGCCCCGGCGACCGCGATCCAGACCCGACCCTTTCCGCCTCTTCCGTTGACTCGCAGCACTTCGCTCTATCTTAGGCCGTTTGGAGATCCGCAGGCTATCGGTGGCCGTCAGAATGCCGCATCTTGGGATCGTCTCCCCGGAATAGGATGAGTCACTGCCATGGACACAACCACGGTTCTCCAGGAGATCGACGGCTGGCCGGTTGAGGAGCGTCTTCGGCTCGTGCAAGCTGTTTGGGACGGAATCGTCGAAAGAGGCTCCGTGCCGGAGCCAACCGAGGCTCAGCGAACGGAGCTGGATCACCGATTGGCGGCGATGGAGGCCACCCCCGAGGAGGCCACCCCTGGGGAGGTCGTTCCCTGGGAGACGGTACGGGAGCAGGCGCGGCGCCTTCGGTGAGCCTCCCGATCGTCTTCCGGCTGGCGCTTCGCGCCGGGACCACTCTGCGTAGTCCTTATCAGGCAGCCTCGGGTGGGGGCGTTCGGCCGGGGCGGGTACCCGTCAGCGGCGAAAGCTCGTTCTTGATAGGGTCCATTCGGTCGTGAAGGATTTGCCTCCTAAAGTAAAGGTGCCCTGCCCGACGAAGCCCTCCGGCGTAATATCGAAGGTGCCTGTCTCACGCACGGAAGCGCCACTCGGGTCGGGGTACGTGAGGTTGTATCTACCGTCGTAAGTTCCGACCGTGCCGGAATAGGTGCTCCGAGTGGAGCCCTCTCCGACGTCTCCCTTGAGCCTTCCTTCTTCGCTGACCGACGCCGTAACGTTTTGAGCGCCACCCTCGGTTTCGCGTACATCCCGGGTGCCTGAGTAGGAGCCCCTGAAGGGGCTCGGCTCACCACCGTACTCCGTGCTGCAACCGGAGCAAACAACCGACCCCACAACGATAAGGAGCCAGCCGGCTAGGGACTTCGACATGGAGGGCCGAGGATACCGCGGAACAACGGGCGGGGTAATACGGGCGCGCTGAACCGCCGTGCAACGCCGAGAGCCGGTCGCCGCAAATACGGAGCCTCCGGTGCCGTCAGCAGCTCGCGCCAGGGGGCGAAACGTGGCCTACACTACTTCGAGATAATCCTTGTCCGGCAGCGTCGGGAAGGGGGCGGTCGGGAGGGTTTGGTACCAGAAGGCGACGCTCGCGATGTCGTCCTGGAGGGGGAGGTAGCGGCCGCCGGAGCGCCAGCCGAGGGCCTGGATGGTGACGCGCAGGTCCCTCTCGAAGCGGATCGGGTCCATGATGTGCCAGCGGTACATGCCGAAGCGGGTGTTCGCCACGTAGTGGCCGTCGGGGCGGATCACCTGGGGGAGGCCCGCGTAGGGGGTCGTGAACTCCTGATACTCGAGGGTGTCAACGCCGTACGGGTTCTTGCCCTTCACGTCGAAGTCGTAGGAACCGCAGAAGTAGTCCTCCGTCCCGGTGCCGACGATGGTAGCGAACTCGTCGTCGCCGTCGAGGAAGAACTTGATCTCGCCTTCGCCCCACCAGCCGTTGTTGTTCACCCCCCAGGCCATGTAGGTGCCCACGTACTGCCCCTGGCCCCGCACGCCGTCGAGGATCGTGTAGACGTCCTTGTACGGCAACGGATTGACCCGGCGGAACTGCGCGTGGAAGTAGGCGGCGTCCTCCGGCACCTCGGTCAGGGTGTAGTTGATCTGGTAGTACAGGACCATGTGGTCGGTGGCGATATTGGTCATCGTGATCCGGCACCGCCGCCCGAACGGCATCTCCCAGTAGCAGTTGAACGCGCTGCCCGGATTGACGCAGACGGGAAGGCTCGACACGTGCGCGTACTTGCCCCACCCGCAGGCGAAAAAGTCGCCGACGGGGCACTCGACGGCGGGCTGCTCCTGGTCGTCCCAGTAGATGCGGAGGATGGTGGAGCGCCAGGTGCCGGTGGGCGTCATCCAGATCTGCTGAATCGCGCCGGGCCCCTCGATGTCGGCGATCACGCGCTCCTCACCCCCCTCGATGCGGATCGAAGGGGAGATCTTCCAGCCTTGGCCAAGCTCCCGCGCGCAGTTCGCCCCGGTGCCTTCGGTGGCCCGGCCGCCGCCGCCTTTCGCCCCGTCGAAGTTTTCCGGGGAGATGGAGCGCGTCTTCGCGGAGGAGAGGCGCGAGAGGTTGCCGAGGTGGAGGCCGAGGCCGTTAAAGTCGGGCATGACGCTCTCGACCTTATCCCAAAGCGGTGCCGGCAAACCTGAGAGACCGTCGGGAATCCCCCTCCCCTTGCCGCGATGGTTCGTGCGCGGGAGGGGGGGGGGGGAGGGGGCAGGGGGTGGAGGTTCCGGGCAGTCCCTCCAGCCGGTGAGTTTCACGTAGAGGCGCGGAGAGCGCGGAGGTCTCCTACCTTCGCGCCTCGCCTACAGCAGCTCACCGGACGAGGGGCGACGAAGCATAGACCTCTGCGCCTCTGCGAGAAGCTCCGGAACGTCAGGTTCCGGGCTTGGTCGAAGGAGAGACTGCCCAGAGCCCTCACCCCCTGCCCCCTCTCCCGTGACGAGCCACACGGGAGAGGGGGGGCGACGTTCTCTGCATTTTCGAAGCATGTGACCACTGCTGGAACGAGCATGAATCGCAAGTTTCCTGGCATTAATCTTTACTTAATGCCAAGAGTGGATGATAATGACGAGATGGAACGCCGCCGCGCCTTTACTCTCATCGAACTCTTGGTCGTAATCGCGATCATCGCTATCCTGGCCGCGATCCTTTTCCCGGTGTTCGCGCAGGCCAAGGAAGCGGCGAAGTCCGCCGCCTGCCTGAGCAACGCGAAGCAGCAGGGGTTGGCGGCGATGATGTACGCCGGCGATCACGACGACGAGCTGCCCGAGACGGGCTACTACGGCCCGTGCCACCAGGCGCCCCCGGGGACGGGGACCGGCGGGAGTTACTTCTCGGGCCTCTTCTCCTACCCCATCGCCACCTACCCGTACATCAAAAACCGCGAGATCTGGACCTGCGGCTCCGATCCGAACCGCGCGGGCTTCAACAGCACGCTTAAGTGCTTCCAGCTCCAATTGGACGCCGCCGGCATCCCGGGCATCACTCCGAAAATGACCGCCGCCGAGAAAGCGAAGCTTGCTCGCCGTGGAACTCGGTCAACATCGGCCGCAGCGCCTTCGGGTACCCGACCCA
>JAUJNV010000108.1 GCA_030447945.1 Fimbriimonas sp.
CAGTTCGCCGAGCTGGAGACCCTCGGTGAGCTCACCCGGCGGGCGTGGGCCGCCCGATCGTCTGGCGGATCTCGACGCCCCGTTCCCGGGCGAGCAGGGAATCGACGAGCGGCCACCGGCGAGCGCCCGCGCCTCGTCCCGATGCCGGATTTCGCACCACGACGACCCGTCGCTCCTCCATAAAGGGACTATAGCCCGCGCTTCGGGCGCATAATGCGGTCAGCCACCGGAGGTGTTGCCCGCAGTGTCCGACGATAAACTCTCCCCATCCGAACTGAGCCGCCGAGCCGTCATCCAGGGAATCGCCAAAGGGGCCGCCTTCGCCGCCCTCCCCACATGGTTCGTCACCGAGGCGCGCGCGGCCGAGGGCGAGGCGGCCTATCAGCGCCCGCGCCGGATGGGGCCGAACGACACGATCCACGTAGGGGTGATCGGCACGGGCGGGCCGCGCGGCGGGTATCAGCAAGGGCTTAACGTTGCGCGGTCGATGGCATCGAAGGCGGGCGTGAAGGTGGTGGCGGTCTGCGACGTGGACGCGCTCCACCGGGAGCACGCCGCCAAGCAGTTCGGGCCCGAGACGGCGCAGTATCTCGACTACCGCGAGATGCTGCGCCGTAGGGATCTCGATGTCGTCGTGATCGGCACGCCCGACCACTGGCACGCGACGCAGTGCCTCGACGCGATGCACGCCGGGATGGACGTCTACTGCGAGAAGCCCCTCACGCTCACGATCGCCGAGGGCCGGGCCATCTCAAACGCGGCGCAAAAGGGGAAGCGGGTCTTCCAGACTGGTAGCCAGCAGCGTTCGGACGGGCGCTTCCGGCTCGCCTGCGAGCTCGTGCGCAACGGGCGCATCGGACGGTTGAAGACGGTCACCGCCCACCTTCCGGCCGGCCCCACCGGAGGACCTTTCGCGCCGAAGCAGGTGCCCGAAGGCTTCGACTGGCGGCGCTGGCTAGGGCCCGCCCCCGAGGCGGCCTACATGCCGGAGCGCTCCCACGGCTCCTTCCGCTGGTGGCGCGACTACTCCGGCGGAATGATCACCGACTGGGGGGCGCACCACAACGACATCGCGCAGTGGGCGATGGGGATGGACGGCTCGGGACCGCTGTCCGCGTGGGCGGCGGGGAAGAATCCGCCCGTCGTCGATCCAAACGCATACGACACGTTTCCGGAGTTCGACGTTCACTACGACTATCCAGGCGGCGTCATCCTGCGCTGCACGAACCAGGGGGAGAACGGCGTGACTTTCGACGGGGAGAACGGCTGGATATTCGTTACCCGCGGCCGGATCGGAGCTAGCGACCCCAAGCTTCTCGAAGAGCCGCTTTCCGCCTCCGGCACACGGCTGGAGGTCTCCAACGACCACGTGCAAAACTTCCTCGACCGGGTGCGGGACCGTAAGGGGCAGCCGATCTGCTCCGCCGAAGTGGGCCATCGCTCCGTAAGCGTCTGCCACCTCGCGAACATCGCCCTGAGCCTCGGCGGGCGGAAGCTGCGGTGGGACGCCCGTGCGGAACGGTTCCTGGGAGCGGGGAGCGACGAGGCGAACCGGATGCTGCAGCGACCACCCCAGCGCTGAGGGGCGAGCACCGAATCGGAGGGTCACGCCCCCAGGGCATGACCCTCCGAAGAGGATCGGAACAACGCTTCCCGGCAGGGGGGTGAGGGTTCTGGGAAGTCCCACCCCAACCTTGCCTGGCTCTTGGACGAAACCTTTCGGAGCTTCTCGCAAAGACGCAAAGGTCTATCCACCTTTGCTCCTCGTCTGGTGAGTTACTGTAGGCGAGGCGCAAAGATGGGGGAGGGCTTTGCGCCTTTGCGAGAAACTCACCGGCTGCTGAGACTTCCCGGAACCCTCACCCCCTGGCCCTTCGCCCTTTGCCGGACCAAAAGGCGAGGGGGTCCGGAGGCTTTATGCAGCCTCCTGACCGGGCGCAGTCGCAGCTCCCCTTCCGCAAGGTGGCGCGAGGCCTAAACTCCTACCGTCTGTCGGTCTGCCTGAACCTGCCCCAGCGCGTCTTCGAACGACGCGAGGAGGCGCTCCACTGCAAGGATCGCGTTGCCCGTGAACGGCCAGATCAGCGCCTCACGCGTCACGTACGCCTCCCGGTTCTTCTTGCCTAGGAGCGAGAAAGCCCTCGGCGGGACGGCGGCTTTGTCCTTGAACGACACGTTGATCCGTCCTCCCCTCGCGTCGAGCTTGCTGATGCCGAGGTCGCGGGCGCGGATGCGCTGGCCGAGGATGGCGAAGGCGTCCCGCGCCTCGTCGGGCGGGTGGCCGTAGCGGTCTTCGACCTGGGCCTGAACCTCTCCCAGGGCCGTCTCGTCGCGCGTCGCCATCATCTGCTGGTAGTAGTACAGACGCTGCGCCTGGTCCTTGATGTAGGCCTCGGGCAGGAGCGCGACGACGGGGAGGTCGAAGGGCGGGAGCGGCTCCAGGGAAGCCAGAGGATCCTTCGGGCCGTCCGCCTCGGGCGCGCCGTCGACCGTGTTCTTCAACTGCTGGACCGCTTCGTTCACGAGCTGGGTGTACAGCTCGTAGCCGACAGCGGCCATCGTGCCGTGCTGCTTCGCGCCCAGGAGCTCGCCCGCACCGCGTATCTGGAGGTCGCGGAAGGCGAGGGAGTAGCCGGAGCCAAGCGTGCTGAACTCTTGGAGCGCGGTCAGCCGCGCCATCGCCGTGTCCGTCAGCTCGCCACGACCGGAGCCGTAGAGGAGGTAGGCATAGGCTTGCCGATCGGACCGGCCGACGCGGCCCCGAAGCTGGTAGAGCTGGGCCAGACCCAGGCGGTCGGCGTTCTCCACGATGAGGGTGTTCGCGTTCGGGATGTCGAGGCCCGACTCAACGATCGTGGTCGAGATGAGGATGTCGATCTCGCCGTTCAGGAACGCTATCATGATCGGCTCGAGCTCCTTGTTCGTCATCTGCCCGTGACCGACGCCTATCTTTGCCGTCGGGATGAGTTTGCGGAGCCGCTCCGCAATGTGGGCGATGCCTTCGACACGGTTGTAGACGTAGAAGACCTGCCCCCCGCGCGAAACTTCCCGCAGGATCGCTTCCCGCACGACTTCGTTCGCGTAGGGACGCACGAATGTCCGAATGGGAAGACGGCCGGGCGGCGGATCGTTGATGAGGGACATCTGCCGAATGTCCATCAGCGCCATGCTGAGGGTGCGGGGAATCGGAGTGGCGGAAAGGGTTAGCACGTCCACTTCCGCGCGCAGCTCCTTGAGCATCTCCTTCTGCTTCACCCCGAACCGCTGTTCCTCGTCGATGACGACGAGCCCCAGGTCCTTAAACTCGACGCCGACGCCGAGGAGGGCGTGGGTGCCGATGATCAGGTCGATCTCCCCCTTCTTCAGCCCCGTCAGGGCGTCCTTCCTCTCCTGGGCGGAGCAGTAGCGATTGACGAGCGCCATGCGGACGCCGAAGCTCCCCAGCCGCTCGCAGAAGTTTCGGTAGTGCTGCTCGCTCAGGATGGTCGTGGGGCAGAGGAGCGCGACCTGCCGGCCGCTCTGAACCGCCTTAAATGCGGCCCGGATGGCGACCTCCGTCTTGCCGAAACCGACGTCGCCGCAAACGAGCCGGTCCATCGGATAGGGTTGCTCCAGGTCCCGCTTCGAGTCCCGGATGGCGTCCAGCTGGCTCGGCGTCTCGACCCAGGGGAAGGTCGTTTCCATCTCGTGCTGGAACGGCGTGTCAGGCCCGTAGGGTCTACGCTGGACCTGCTTCCTCTTCGCGTAGAGCCGCACCAGGTCGCGCGCGAACGCCTTGGCCTCCTCCTTGGCTTTTCCCAGCGTGCGCTGCCACTCACCTCCCGTGAGCTTGTTCAGCTTCGGATTGTCGTCGCCAGGGTTGAGATACTTCTGAATGCGGTCGAGCTGGTCCGTCGGGACGAACAGCTTGTCCGGGACCTGATACTCGACGTAGAGGAACTCCTTCTCGACCCCCTCGATCGTGCGCTTGACCAACCCGCGGAAGACGCCGATGCCGAAATGGATGTGGACGACGAAGTCCCCCGGCTTGAGGTCCAGAACGGTGGCGATCGGCGCCCCTTCCATGAACCGCTTCTGCGGCAGGCGCAGGCGCGCGACGCCGAACAGCTCGGCATCCGTGAGGAGCGCGATCTTGTGGTCCGGCAGGACGAACCCGCCGCCGAGGTTGCCGTGGACGAGGTGCGACTGGCCGTCCGCCGCCGGCGGATCGTCGGTCGGGTGGATCTCCGCCTGCGAAAGAACGCTCTTGGCGCGCGTCGGCTGGTCGGTGCCGACGACGAGGGTGAAGCCCGCCTTCTCGTAGTTGCGGAGCGTTAGCGTGAGTGCCTCGGGTCGCCCGCGGTACGGCTCAAGCGAGACGGCGCCCACTTCCGTCTGTCTCGGAATGGGCAGCCAGTCGGGAAGCACATCCATCGCGCTCATCGCGAGTGTCCGCTCATGGCTCGCTAGGTGCTCGGCCGAAAGCATGAAATCCAGTGCGGTGCTGTGCAGAATCTCGCCTCGGGTCGCCCGGGCAGCGAGGGCTTGGGCCAACTCCTGCGTAGTGCGCACGGCGATGGACTCCAGCTCAAGCGGCTCGTCTAGCACGAGGAGGCCGTCCTCACCAAGGAGGTCGAGCGCGCAATCCGAATCGGGGTGAAGGAGGGGGCGGTAGAGGTCGAGCCGGTCGAAGTAGACGCGCTGGGCGAGCGCGTCGGCATCGCCCTGGACGAGCTCCTCCAGGCGCTGGGCCGCGTCGCCGTCCAGCATCGCCGCCTCGCGGTGAAGCGTGTCCAGGATCATCTCACGCATGGCCTGCGTATCGCCTGAGAAGAGGGTCTCGCGCGAGGGGGCGAGGCTCAATCGGCCGGTGTTGCCGGTGGATCGCTGCGAGTTGGGGTCGAAGCTGCGGATGGACTCGATCTCGTCGCCGAACAGCTCGATCCGCAAGGGAAGCTCTCGTCCCATCGCGAAGATGTCGATGATGCCACCGCGGCGGCTAAAGGTGCCGGGAAGTCGCACCGGCTCTTGGGGCTCGTAGCCCAACTTCGTGAGGCGCCTCAGGAGGTCGTCCGGATCCACCTCATCTCCCGTCTGCAGGTCGAGGTGAGCATCCCGGAGAACCTCCCTCGGCAGGGTTCGCTCGAGCACCGACTGCGGTGAGGCGACGACGATACGAGGCTCGCCCTCGATGAGGAATCGCAGCGCGCCGAGCCGATCCGATAGCGCGTTGTGCTCCGGAGCCGCGTCTTCGAAGAGGGCGGAAGTGCCGCTAGGGAGCTGCGCGATGGAATCGGCGGGGACGCCGCATAGGGTGAGCTTCGCCTGCCACGCGAGCGCCCGCTCGTAGTTCGAAGTCACGATCAGTGTCTTGACCGGGTTCTTCAGGTACGCCGCCGCAAGCAGCACCGGACGAGCCTCGTACGCGACCGAACGCCAGGCTTGGGAGCCTTTGGTGTCGGAGAGCAGCGAGGAGAGGGAGGGGTGGTGGGC
>JAUJNV010000109.1 GCA_030447945.1 Fimbriimonas sp.
ACTGTGCGAGTGCCTCGTCCACGCCGGCGGCGCTGCGAACGCTAGGAAGGGCAAGCTCCGGCTGCGCCTCACGCAGTTCGTTGTACGCCGCGCGCTTGGGAGTCGCGGTCCCGTGCGTTCTGACCTCGGTGAACGGGGCGTAGGCCCTTCCCTTCCCCGTGAGCTTTTCCCGGCGCCTCCTGACCAGGTGCGCCAGAAGGTGGCTTCATCTCCCAAGACGTAAGAGCCGAGCGCGCCTCGGTCGGCATCGTCGAAGCTGGCGAACGTGACTCCGACTGTGACTTGCTCGTCGGTTAGTGGGCCTGATGCCCGCTGATGTCCTCGTCGGTTAGTGGTCCGCCTTCGAAGAACAGCGGAAAGCAATAGAGCGTGAAGCACGCTGGACTTGCCGGTGCAGCGGTTGGCGCCGACGAGGACTGTGGCCTCTTCGAAGGACATCGTGAGGTCTCGTAGGCAGCGGAAATTGACAATATGAGCGCGCGTAATGCGCATCAGCACCTCCTCAGGGGGATGGTGGGTTGTCCTTGGTGAGTGGGGTCACCGTGAGCGACGACTGGGCGGGTGAGGTTCAGCGCCGGGTTTTGGCGCGCCAGCGGTCAGTGCGAACGTGCATCCGCTGGAGAAGGGTAAGCCCCAGTCCGCCACGATGTGGCGCAACGCCCGTCGCACGGCGGGTGAACTCGGCCGGGAACCTCGGTCTGGTCGCGAACAGGTCGGGGCGCTCAGCGACCAGCCGGGCGGCGGGGACCGCACGACGGGCGGGACGCGTCACTACCCGTGCCACGTCCACCCAGGTCGCGACCAGCCGAGTCGCTGTGCATGCGGTTTCAACACCTGCTCCACGAATCGGCCTTTGGACGGCGCGCGACGGGCTCTTTCGAAGGCCTCAAAAACGCTTCAGCGTCTGGACCTCGTTCATCTGATCACATGGATCGCGGCGTAGTGGGGTCCCGTCCGCGGTGATAGGTCGCCTTGCGGCCCTTTCGAAACAGCCGGTCCGCCTCGCGATCTGCGGAAGTCCGGGGTTGTGCCTCGCTCGGCGACCATCAGGACCCGAACAGCTCGACTGAAGGGGGTCGGGCCACAACCGCTCGGGACGTACACGGTGTCCACGGGAGTTCCATGATCAAATGGTGAGGGGACCACCGGCGGAACCCGTGCCCACCGCGTGTGGGAAGCGCCGGGCCAGCTGGCTCAGTGCTCGGACCCATCGAGCGAGCGCCTCGCGGTCGACGCCGCAGTTCCGGAGGGCGGCGAGGGTGCCCACACCTGGTAGGCGCTGACTCGCGACAGGGCGTAGGCCCTCCTGGCTGAAGCCGCAGTTCCGCGGAGGTCGCGTGCGAGCCGCAGCCGGGCGCGCAGTTCCCCGGCCCGCAGCGGCAGGCGCTCCGGCCGCGACGGCAACGGCACTTCCTCGTGTCGTACTGCGCGCGCGTGAGTGAGACATGGGACTGGTGGCGGACGCTGAGGTTGCCCTTTCGCAGGCTTAGATCTGAGAGCGAGGGGGCGATGCTGAGACGGGGGACGAGTAGGCGCCCTGTGACGTCAAGGGCGTACGGCCAGCGCAATTCGTCGTCCAACTCGTCCGGCTCGTCCGATCTGACCTCTACGACGGCGAAGTAGCACCTCCAGCTGGCGGCGTAGTACACGAGTAGATCTCCTCGTCGCACGCCGCTCGGCCTCTTGTTCCGAGGAAACCGGACCCGCTGCAATAGGTCGGTTCGCGGGCGGTCATCGCTCGTAAGCCAGTCGTCAGGCAGCGGCTGGTCTCGCGCGCCTACTATCTTCAGCCAGTGGCTCAACATCGCCCTCTCACGTCTCAGTAAACGTTGATGAGCCGATAGTCTCCCATGGCCATAGGATTTTTGCGAGTCAATAAGCGAGTTCTGTCCGTGGACGCGTGTAGGGTCCACGGTGTGAAATTTCGTCTGATGGACCTCTTCGCTGGCTGCGGGGGCATGACGCGCGGCTTTGTGGACGCGTTCGGCTCCCTGCGCGAGGCCTACGAGCCGGTGTTTGCGGTGGAGACCGACAGAGACGCGGCGGCGACCTATGAACTCAACTTTGGCGCCCACGTGTTCGCCGGTCCGATCGAGGAGGTGGAAGAGTTTCCAGACGCGGACGTCGTCATCGGCGGGCCGCCGTGTCAGGGCTTCTCGCCGCTGAACCGCCACGGAGTCGGCTTCGAACGCCGGGCGCTCTGGAGCGAATACCTAAAGGCTCTCGATGATGCCCAACCCCACGCCTTCGTAATGGAAAACGTTCCTGAGTTGCTGAGGTCCGACGAGTACACAGAATTCAAGGAGGCCGCGGAGCGACGCCACTTTCGTGTGCTGGGCGAGGTGCTCAACGCAGCTGATTTTGGTGTCCCGCAACGCCGCCGACGAGCGATCGTGATCGGCACCCGCCTTGGCGCCGTACCATGGCCCGAAGGGACCCACGCCGATCCAAAAAAAGCAATCGAGGGTCGCGACCCCTGGATCACGTTTCGCGAGGCGGTAAGAGGCCTGCCTCGCAAACCGGACGAGCGGCGCTGGCACAGGCGGCGCAACCCCCGCTCGGATACCGTCCGCCGCTATCGCGCAGTGCCTCCCGACGGGGGCAACCGCTTCGACATGCAGGAGAAATTGGACGAGCTTGGGCTCGGCGACCTCGTCCCTGCGTGCTGGCGCAACAAACCGACTGGGACAACAGACGTTTTTGGCCGCCTGTGGTGGGACCGCCCGGCGTTGACGATCCGAACCGAGTTCTACAAGCCGGAGAAGGGCCGCTACCTGCATCCGAGCGAGCACAGGCCAATCACGATCCGCGAGGCCGCCCGCTTGATGACCTTTCCGGATGACTTCGCGTTGCCTGAGGATCAGGCTATGACGAGTGTGGCTCGCCAGGTTGGGAATGCAGTGCCTCCGCTACTGGCGCAGCGCATCGCCGAGGCTCTTGCCGGGCACCTTGACGCCGCGCTTGCTCTAGACGCCTCAGCGTGCGGTCACCCGACGTCCGCCGCCTCGATCCCGGCCTAGCGCCCACGCTTGCGACGGGTGGGCTACAGCCCCAGCGTCTTTCGCACGGCTGCAGGGAGGCGTTCAAGCTCCGCCAAGGGAACCGCCATGAATTCGTTCGGGCCGAGAGGCGGGTAGCCGAGCGCCTCGACAGCCCATTTCCCGTACTTGGAGCTCAGTATCTTCATGCCCTCTAGGGGGTCGCCCGCGTGGGTGTCGGCGCGTACCCGGCGCATCGGGTCTCCTGTGGGCGTCCGAGCGACGGTAGCCACACCGTGGCGCGGGATCGGAATGCCCGGGAGCGAGCGAAATAGCCGCGTCACCCGCGCCTGGATGGTCGGTTCGGCCATCACCGCCGCGCGGATAGAGGGGTCCATGTCCGCGACGAAGTTGCTCGGGATCGGTCGAGGCTCGACCAGCATTTGCATCGCCTCCCGCCCTGCAGTCGAGAGCGTCTTCTTGCCGTCACGGTTCTCGCCTGGGTTCAGATGCTCGGGAAGACAGCGAACCACTCCGACCTGAAAGACCGCCATGCCCTTCAAGCCGCCCCTGCACAGACAGAGCTCGCCTACGGCCTCTCGCGGGATCTGCCACGTTGACCCCATCGCCCACTTGATGTCGACCGCGTGCCCGGCGATTTGCAGATCCATTTGTGGGCCGCGCTCGAGGCCGAGGGCCGTCCGGAGCACGATCTCGATCTTTGTTCCCACATAGGTCTTCTCGGTCTTCTCCAGCTGCCCGAAGTCCCAACGTCCCGTTCGCGGGCCGTCAAGCACTTCGTCGATGGATTGACGGAGCACTCGACCGAAAACGACGGCCGGCTCCTTCGTCCGATCGCGGAGCCACTTCACGACCTCCTCAAGCGGCCCGTCGGGGGCGCCCTGCGGCGTGATCACGATCATCTGCCGCCCAGGCTATGTGTGGGCCGCGCGCGATGTCGAGACGCGGCGCGCTTTCAGCGGGCTTTGCGGGGTACCGTCTTCTTTAGTGCCGCCTCCTCGCCTGCGTGGCAGGCGCTGCATAGCGTTTCGAGGTTTCCGGGCTCATGCACGTCCGCAGGACGGGCGCGCTTCGGATTCCTGTGATGGACCTCCAACTGGCGGGGCCTACGCCCGGGATCCATACCGCGGCGCCAGCCGCAGCGCTGACACTCGTAGGCGTCGCGCTTCAGAACCTCCATCCTGACCTTTCGCGGGATGTTCTCCACGGCCGGAATCGCATCGAGGCTTCGCAGGACGTATCCGTGCCCTTGCCGCGGGACCTCGTAACCCAGGTCTCGCAGCTCGCGGATGCGGCGCGCTAGGGCACCCTGAGGTCCTCGGGCCCGCCCTTTGCCGTCCGCCTGGGCCTCGGGCAGCACGTAGCCGAGGTTCCGGCGGCTCACCACGTCTCCGACCTGTGCGCTCAGAAGGGCGATCAGCCGGGCGTGCGGTCCGAGAGCGGAGTCCCGGATGTTCTTCTTCATCCAGTACGCGGCGCAGGCGTCGATGTCCGGATCAGGAGATCTAAGGGCGTAGTGTGAGACGCGTCCCTCCGTGAAGGTCTCGATTGCGAAGAACCCGTGCTCGGTCTGGAGTTCTCTCAGGCGCCGCGGAGTAGCCGAACGAAGACCGTTCGCGAGGAGCAGCTCCGGCAGCGGCACCGGCTCCCCGATCCGCTGGAGCAGGATGCCAAGCAGGCGCCTGTTCTGGGCACCCATCAGCTGGCCCTTGTAGAGGAGTTCGGGTTCAGTGCAGGTCTTGTACGCGCGGCGCATGCGGCGCTCCACGGCGCCATCCACATCGGGCAAATCAGCTTCGCCCGGTACGGAAAGCTCCGACAGCCGCCGCACCATCGAATGCAGTGCGCGAGAGTCGGTCGCGAGGCGCCTCAGCAGCCTGCGGGTCTCCCGGGTCGCCGGGATGCCCAGCTCAGCGAGCTGGGCATCAAGCTCGCCGCGGCCGGGCACCCGTCCTCCACCAGAACTCACCTAGCGTTCATCCCCGTGCGAGTGTGCCAGGCCTTTCATGAAGACCCGACGCACCCGAGCCTTACGGCGCTGCGGCGGCGGCTGCTTCGCTGGTATCGCGAAAGCGGAAGGGAGTTTCCGTGGCGAGGAACGCGCGATCCGTGGGCCGTCCTCCTGGCTGAGCTGATGTTGCAGCGCACTCGCGCCGACCTGGTCGTGGCTGTGTACGACGAGGCCATGCGGCGCTACCCAAGTGCGGCAGCCTTCGCGGACGCCCCGCCGAAGGAGATCGCTGACCTGCTCCGGCCGCTCGGATACAAACATCGAAACAAACGGCTCCAGGCGGCGGCCGCCGCGTGCCGCGAGGGCGTGCCGCGGACCATGACGGGCCTGCTCGGCGTCCCCGGCGTCGGCCGGTACGCCGCCAGGGCCACGCTTTGCTTCGCATACGGCCGGCGCCTCGGCGTGGTCGATCCGAGCGTCATCCGCGTGCTTGATCGTCTCGACATTGCGAGGAGCTCGCGAGTGCGCCCACGCGAGGATGGGGAACTCTGGAAGGCCGCAGACAGACTGCTGCCCGCCCGGAATTCCAGGACTTGGAACTACGCTGTGCTAGACCTCGGCGCAGTCGTGTGTAGGCCCAAACCCCGATGCCCCGCGTGCCCTCTGCTTCCGCTCTGCCCGACCGGCGCAGCGCACATCGCCGCTCGCGTCGACTGAACGCTACTCCCGCCAAGCCGCGATTCGGAGCGCCCCTACCCCGGATCACGCGACTTTTTCTCCATGACGCTCCGCTCTGCGCTGCGCCACCCGTGAGCCTGGTACCCCGTGGAAAGGCCGTTCTACGGACTAGTTCCGTCCGACCCGGCTGG
>JAUJNV010000110.1 GCA_030447945.1 Fimbriimonas sp.
GATTATTTTTTCCAGGGTTCTCTTCTGGGTACAAGTTTGCCTGGGAATATGTGACCCAGTTCTCCAGCTCCTTTCAAAGTGTAGATCCACCCATCTGCCTTGCTCTCGACGGTCACCTTGCAGGTTCCTTCCAGACGCACATGAGCTTCTGTGCAATTCGGTGCGCTAATCATGTGTGTAGCCTTCGCCGTTCTACTGTCGATAATGATTACGTAGTCCCAGCGTAGTTAAGGTCCGAATTTGCGCCTGGAGATATGCCTACAAAAGCCCACGGATCGCCAGGCTTGTCGGGACCCTGGCCCGCTGTGACGACGTAGGGGCTTCCCTTTCGCAAATCATTGAAAACGTTACCTCCAGTTGGGCCTGCGTCGCTGAGCCCATCCGGATCAACGCTCTTCAGCGGGTTGTTCTCGCAGTACGTGTACCAGTTTCTCCCGTCCTTGATCGGGTCCCTCGTCAGGAACCGCCCAGTTGAAGCATCGTAGTACGGGTGCCCCAGGAGCTTGAGTCCGCTCTCGCTGTCCTCTTGGTAGCCGTGACCTCCCGCGAAGCCGAAGCGGGTGTTGCCGCCCGTGCCCGTCGAGCTCCTGAGGAGGCCGAACGCGTCGTAGTCCCTCGCCAGCACCGTCGTCTGGTTGTGGTCCGTCTGCGTGGCGGAGGTGCCGAGAGCGTCCCCGTGGTGGAAGATCGGAGCCGAAGGGCTCGCGCTCGTCCAGTTCCGCAGAGAGATCCCCGGCGTGTGGAAATCCTGTTGGGTCACCGCGTTGTCGGGCAGGTCCGTCCCTCACACACCATTTCCCGCCCGGTTACGGGTAGCTTCAGATTTCGCTTCTTCGCAAGGGCGCGGGAAAGGGAATTTGCGTCCGCATCTAGCATGGGAGACCTCATCTTCGTCGCGCTCACGCTCGGGTTCTTCGCGCTGGCGGGGCTGTACGTGCGGGGATGCGAGCGGCTGCGGGTGCGGGGGGACGACTAGCCGCCCATGACCCTTCACGCCGCGCTCCAGATCCTGATCACCTTCGCGGTCGTGCTTCTGCTTACCAAGCCCCTCGGCGCGTATATGGCGCGCGTCTTCGGCGGGGAGCAGACCTTTCTGCGGCCCGTGCTCGGCCCCGTCGAGCGGCTGTTCTACCGCCTGTGCGGCGTGGATCCGGCGGCGGAGATGCGGTGGATGGAGTACGCGAAGGCACTGCTCGCCTTTAGCGCCGTCGGGATCGCCCTAAGCTACGTTCTCCTGCGCGCGCAGGGGGAGCTGGCTCCGGACGCCGCCTTCAACGCCTCCGTCTCGTTCGTCACCAACACCGGATGGCAGGACTACGCCCCAGAGACGAAGCTCTCGCCATTCTCCCGAATGGTCACGCTCGGCGTGCACCAATGGACCTCGGCGGCGGCGGGCATCGCGGTCGGGCTCGCCCTCATGCGGGGGTTCGCGCGCGGCTCGGCGACCGTGCTGGGCAACTTCTGGGTGGACGCGACGCGGGCGACGCTGTACGTGCTGCTCCCCCTGGCGCTCGTCGCCGGGGTGGCCTTTGCCGCGGCGGGGGTCCCTCAGACGTTCACACCTCACGCGGAGGTGGCCGGAGTGGAAGCGGGGGGCCAAATTCCCCTCGGCCCTGTGGCGTCGCACGAGGCGATCAAGCACCTCGGGACGACCGGGGCGGGGTTCTTCGACGCGAACTCCGCGCACCCGTTTGAGAACCCCGGGCCGTTCACCAACTTTCTCTCGATGGTCCTCAGCCTCCTCATCCCGGCCTCGCTTACCTACACGTTCGGGCGAATGGTGGGGACTGCGCGGCAGGGCTGGGCGATCTTCGCCGCGATGGGCTCGCTGTTGCTCGTCGGCGCGTTCGCGAGCGTTGCCGCCGAGGGGGCCGGCGGCGCGGACTTGGAGGGAAAGGAGACGCGCTTCGGCGCGAGCCCTTCCGCCATCTTCGCGACCGTCGCCACCGGCGCCGGCTCGGCGGCCACGAACGCCGTCCATGGCTCGTTTACCCCCCTCGGATCGCTGGTGCCGACGCTGAACATCCTCTCGGGCGGCGTAGCCTTTGGCAGCGTCGGAACAGGACTCGCCGGCATCCTCGTGTTCGCGATCCTCGCCGTGTTCCTCGCCGGGCTGATGGTGGGGCGCACGCCGGAGTTCTTAGGCAAGCGGATCGAGCGGGGGGAGATGCGGATGGCAATGCTCGCGCTGCTGATGCCGGTCGCGGCGGTGCTCCTTTCCACGGCCCTCACGAGCCTGCTCGTGATCGGCAAAGGCGGTCCGCACGGGTTCACCGAGATCCTCTATACGCACGCCGGTGCGGCAACTAACTCGGGGTCGCGATTCGAAGGTGGACTCGGACCGACGCCGTATTACAACGCCTCGCTGGGGATCGCGATGCTCGTGGGCCGATTCGGGGCTATCATCCCGATCCTCGCGCTTGCCGGGAGCCTGGCGGCGAAAAAGCAAGTCCCTTCTTCCGAAGGCGCCTTGCCGACCGACGGCGGGACTTTCACGGTCCTCCTGGTGATGATCGTGCTCGTCTTCATCATGCTCACCTACTTCCCCGCCCTAGCGCTCGGCCCGATCGCCGAGGCGCTGGGCGCGAAAGCGCCGGGGGGGCGCTAGGATGGAAGTCTCGCACGAGGTCGAAGCGCCGCCGTCCGAGCGGAAGACCCCGTCGACGATCTTCGGCGGCCACGCGGTCTGGCGCGCCCTGAAGAGCGCCTTTCTGAAGCTCGATCCCCGGGCCCTGGCGCGGAACCCCGTGATGCTCGTGGTGTGGATGGGGAGCGCCTTCTGCACGGTGCTCTACCTGCGCGACGCGAGCACGATGTCCGCGCGCGCCCCCTTCACCGGGCAGCTCACGATCTGGCTTTGGGCGACGGTGCTTTTCGGCAACTTCGCGGAGGCGATGGCGGAGGGGCGGGGGAAGGCGCAGGCGGACGTCCTGCGGCGGGCGAGGGTCTTCACCCGTGCGCGCCGGTTGGTCAATGGCGTTGCCGAGTCGGCGTCGGCGGGGAGCCTGCGGCGTGGAGATCTCGTCGTCTGCGAGGCGGGCGACCGGATTCCGGCGGACGGCGAGGTCGTCGAGGGGATCGCGAGCGTGGACGAGTCCGCCATCACGGGCGAGTCCGCGCCGGTCATCCGCGAGAGCGGCGGGGACCTGAGCGGTGTGACGGGCGGCACACGGGTGCTCTCGAACCGGATCGTCGTGCGAATCACCGCCGATCCGGGCGAGTCGTTCCTCGACCGGATGATCGAGCATGCAGGGGGCGCTTAATTAATGCACCGTCGACAATGAGGTGGCTCTGGGGATCGTGCTCGCGGGCCTCACGCTGGTATTCCTGCTCTCGACGGTTTCTCTCGTAGCGTTCGAGCGGCACGCCGTGAACGATCCGATGAAGACACCACAGCTCGCGGAGGCGATCGCGCTGCTTGTCTGCCTCGTTCCGACGACCATCGGCGGCCTGCTTTCGGCCATCGCCATCGCCAGGACCCACCGGGTGATGGCGCACAACATCCTCGCCACCTCGGGCCGCGCGGTGGAGGCGGCGGGGGATGTGAACACGCTCTTGCTCGACAAGACGGGCACCATCACCCTCGGCAACCGCCAAGCCACCGCTCTCCTGCCCGCGCCCGGACTGGGCGAAGAAGCGCTCGCCGACGCCGCGCAGCTCGCCTCGCTCGCCGACGAAACGCCCGAAGGGCGCAGCATCGTCGTGCTGGCGAAGGGCGGTACGGCCTCCGCGAGCGGGATCTGAGGAGATGGACGCCACCTTCGTGCCGTTCAGCGCCTACACGCGCATGAGCGGCGTGGACATGCCGGGGCGGCGGGTACGCAAAGGGGCGGCCGAGTCGATCCGCAAGTTCGTGGAGGAGCAGGGCGGGCGGCTGCCGAGCGAGGTTCAGACGACGGTGGAGCGGATCGCGCGCGAGGGGGCACGCCCTTGGTCGTCGCGGACGGCGGACGCGTCTTGGGGACCATCGCGCTCAACGACATCGTGAAGGGCGGCATGAAGAGCCGCTTCCTCCAGATGCGGCAGATGGGGATCAAGACCGTCATGATCACCGGCGACAACCCGCTGACCGCCGCCGCCATCGCCGCGGAGGCCGGGGTGGACGATTTCCTCGCCGAAGCCACCCCCGAGCAGAAGCTCGCCTACATCCGCGCGGAGCAGAAAGGGGGACGCCTCGTCGCGATGACCGGCGACGGCACAGACGACGCCCCCGCCCTGGCCCAAGCGGACGTAGGTGTGGCGATGAACACCGGCACCCAGACGGCGAAGGAAGCCGGAAACATGGTGGACCTCGACTCCAACCCGACGAAGCTCATCGAGGTGGTCGAAATCGGGGAAAGGACTCCTCATGACGCGCGGCGCGCTCACCACCTTCAGTCTCGCCAACGACGTGGCGAAGTACTTCGCGATCATCCCGGCGATGTTCGCGGGCACCTACCCCGAGCTGTTGAGGATGAGCTTCCTCACAAACCCGCGCTCCGCGATCATCGCGGCCGTCATCTTCAACGCCCTCATCATCGTCGCCACGATCCCGATCGCCCTGCACGGCGTCCGCTACCGCCCAATGGGCGCGGCGGCGGTCCTGCGGCGCAACCTGCTCATCTTCGGCCTGGGCGGCATCATCGCCCCCTTCCCCGCCATCTGGCTCATCGACAAGATCCTCGTCGCGCTGAGGTTGGCGTGAGGGGGGAGGGTGCTGCGGTATTGCGGTGTTACGGTATTGCGGTGTTACGGTATTGCGGTGTTGGATGCTCCGCAATACCGCGACATCGCAATGCCGCCGCCGCAACACCGCAATACCGTAATATCGTAACCCCCATGACCCTCCTCCGACCCGCCCTCGTGCTCACCCTGCTGCTCGCGATCCTGACGGGTTTGGCGGTTCCGGGGTGGTTTACGGAGTCGCCCAGCTCGCGTTTCCCCGGCAGGCGAATGGGAGCCTTGTACGGGCGGGAGGGCGGGTCGTGGGCTCGGAGCTTATCGGCCAGACGTTCACCTCGCGCCGCTACTTCCATTCCGCGCTTCCGCAGCCCAAAGCGCGGACGACGCGTATCGCAAGACGAACGGCCTGCCGTCGGGCGAAAGGCTGCCGCCCGATGCCGCGACCCGGTCGGCGAGCGGCCTCGATCCGCACATCAGCCCGCGCAACGCCGAGCTTCAGGCGACGCGCGTCGCGCAGGCGCGAGGGCGGGATGTGGAGAGTGTCAAACGGCTGATCGCGCAGCACACGGAAGAGCGCTTCGTGGGCGTTTTCGGCCAGCCGCGGGTGAACGTGCTGCTCCTCAACCTAGCACTCGATGCGAGCGAGAATCCGTGAGGGTGAAGGCGGCTTTCCGGGTCCTCCTGGCCGCCGGCATGATCGTGATGGGAACGTTGCACTTCCTCCGGCCAGAGGAGTTCGTGCGCATCATGCCCGAGTACCTGCCCGAGCCCCGGCTGCTCGTCCTGGCCAGCGGCTTCTTCGAGATCGCCGGCGGCTTCGGCCTCCTGCTGCCCCGCACGCGTCGCGCGGCGGCCTGGGGACTGATCGCCCTTTACGTGTGCGTCTTCCCCGCGAACGTGAACATGGCCCTCCATCCCCCACCGGAGGCGGGCGAAACCCTGCGCCTGCTCCTCTGGCTCCGCCTACCGCTCCAGCCCATGCTGATGGCTTGGGCGTGGTGGGTGGGCGGGGGTTCAAGGTTGAAAGTTGAAGGTTAAAGGGGTTCGGGTGTTCGGCGGTGGCCTATACCTAAACCATCAACCCTCGCCTCTCAACCTGAAACCCGCAACCTGAAACCTTCAACCCCCTATATAAGCGGCCCGATGGGGACCTTGCCGAAGGGGACGGCGATGATCTTTACCGGCACGCCTAGCCGCTCGCCGGGGCCGACCTTCACCACGTCGTAGCCCAGCCGGAACAGCTCGTCCCGAACGTTGTTCCAGACCGGTGCCATGCCCACGAGCACGTCCTGCTCGACGGTCCCGCCGATCGTGAGTGGGCCGAAGAGGTTGGGGTAGCGCGGACCTTCCAGGATCACGAACTCCTGCGGGTAGCTCGCCATCCGGCCCCGCAGGTCCGCCATGATCTCGGTGAAGACGGCCCGTTGCGCGGGCGTCATCGGCTCGACCTCCCAGGCGAAGACTCCGCCGTCCGCCTTCACATAGCCGAGCCGGCGAGCGACCAGAGCCCCGTCGGACGCCAGTTCCTCCGCCTCGAACCGCACGTCACCCAGGGGATGCACGGTAATCCGATGAAGCGGACGGACGGCGTACACCGTCCTCATGAGCCTTTCCACAGCAGCCGTATCCACAATGGGTTCCGACGAGTCTGGGGGCGAAGCGTTCGCCCCCAGACTCGTCTCAGTTCACCTCGAAGGTGATACGGCCGGAGAACACGAAGCTGCCCTGCGCCGTCCCGCCGCCCGGTTCCATCCGCGCGTTCTCCAGTCTCACCGTGATGTTGTTGCCGCGGATCGCCTCGAGGATGAGGTCGCCGCTGACGGCCACCCACGTCCGCGTGCCGCCTTGCGGACCGCCTACCTCAGTCAAGGTCAACGTGGCCTCGCCCGGAAGGCCGGGGCGAACGAGCGCGAATCGCTCGTCCGGACCGACTGGGTGGTTCGAGTAGTCCACGAACGCCTCGACGCGGCGGACGGAGATGCCATCGGGGCCGGGAGATTGCTCCACGTTGCCCCTGAGCGTCTGGTTTCCGGCGTCACCGTCGGTGTCCCCTTGAGGTCCGATGTCCGTGATCGGCGTAAGGTTCGCGTTGGTGTCCTGGGGCTGCGTGAGCGTGGCGCTGATGGATCCACCGCCTCTGTCGTCGTCGTTCCCTCCGCCACCGCCACCACCGCCGCAGCCCGCGAGGGCAAAGACGGCGGCCGCCAAAGAAATCAGATGCAGAGACAGGTTGTTGGACCTCATGGTCTCTGTAGGTCGCAGCAGACGGAGGGCATGTTCCCCCCACGCCGGCAACCGGCTCTTTTACTTCTCGGAGAGTAGGATCGAAGCTTAGTCCACTTCGAAGGTGATGGAGCCGGAGAAGACGAACGTGCCTTGGGCGCCGCCGGCGGCGGACCCCATGCGCGCGTCGTCCAGCCGCACCTCCACCACCAAGCGAGGCTCGGCAACCCGGAGC
>JAUJNV010000111.1 GCA_030447945.1 Fimbriimonas sp.
AAGGCCTCTACTGGAAGCTGGCCGAAGCAGGCAAGATCGAGCGCCTGGTATCGGAGGAAGAGATCGCCTTCGCGGTCGATCATCCGCCCGAGGACACCCGGGCTTACTTCCGAGGTGAATGCTTGCGCCGGTTCTCGGACTCGATAGTCGCGGCCTCATGGGATGCGCTGATCTTCGACTCGGGTGACGAGCCGCTGCGCAAAGTGCCGACCATGGAGCCGGCGCGTGGAACCAAGGCCCACGTTCAGGCGCTGTTGGATGCGAGTCCGGACGTGTCCTCGTTGCTCGCGAACCTGAGCTCCTAGTCCGCGGCCGCTCCTATACCGGTAGTAGGATCGGGCCATGTCAGACCAGACGCGCAAGCCCCGGCCCAAGAAAGAAGAAGAAGCCTCTCAGGCGTCCGAGACCACCTCGGCCGAGGAGAAGGACGAGGAGCTAGAAGACCTTCTCGACGAGATCGACGAGGTCCTGGAGGTCAACGCAGAGGACTTCGTGCGCGGCTTCGTGCAGAAGGGCGGCGAATAGGCGCGCGTCGCGCCTCAGTTATCTTGAGCGCCATGGATCCCATGGACACGCCGGGCGGCCGTCGCGCTGGTGACATCTTACGGATGCCGGTGTACGGCCCCGGTTCGTCGTTCACCGACCTCCTGAGGGCGGCGGCCCCCGACCACCTGCCCACCACCAAGCTCGACGGCCCCATCCACGGCCCCGAGGGCACGACCGTTCTCGCGGTTCGGTTCTCCGACGGCGTCATCGTGGCGGGTGACCGCAGAGCGACCGAGGGCTTCCAGATCGCTCACCGCTCGATAGAGAAGGTGTTCGCCGCCGACGACATGAGCGCGGTCGCGATCGCGGGCGCGGCCGGCCCGGCCGTCGAGAAGGGGCGCTTGTTCCAGACCGAGCTCGTGTACTACGAGACGGGAGAGGGCGAGCGCCGGACCCTCGAGGGGAAAGCCAACAAGCTCTCGCAGATGATGAGGGCGAATCTCCCGGCCGCGATGCAGGGTCTCGCCGTGGTCCCTCTCTTCGCCGGGTACGACGAGGGGCGTCAGCTTGGCCGCATATTCAAGTACGACATCACCGGTGGACGCTACGAAGAGGATGATTACCACGCCACCGGCTCTGGTGGCAAAGACGCTCGGTCGTCGCTCAAGAAGCGCTTCAAGGAAGGTCTTACGCGCCCTGAATGCGTCAAGGTGGCGATCGAGGCTCTCTTCGACGCCGCCGACGAAGACGTTGGGACCGGCGGGCCCGACCTGATGCGGGGGATCTTCCCGACCATGGTCGCGATCAGTGGCGAGGGCTCCGTGGAGATCGCCGAAGACGATATCAAGGACCTGTTCGAGGAGCTCATCGGGGAGCGCAGAGAGTCCATGTTGCTGCCCGATACCCACGCGGTTGACGTGCGGCGAGCAAAGCCGGAGAAGTAGATGGCCAACCCCTATTACGTCTCGCCCGAGCAGCTCATGAAAGACAAGGCCGACTACGCCCGCAAAGGCATCGCGAGGGGCCGCTCCGTGATCGTCCTGGAGTACGCCGACGGCATCATCTTCATCGCAGAGAATCCGTCGGCCACCCTGCATAAGGTCTCTGAGATCTACGACCGCATCGCGTTCGCGGGCGTCGGGAAGTTCAACGAGTTCGAACAGCTTCGCATCGGCGGTATCCGGTTGTCCGAGATGAAGGGTTACTCGTACTCGCGTGAAGACGTCACGGCCAAGGCGCTGGCGAACGCCTACTCACAGAGCCTCGGGAACATCTTCACGGCCGAGATGAAGCCCTACGAGTGCGAGATCCTGGTCGCCGCCGTGGGGGAGACATCCGAGGCCAACGAGCTCTTCCACATCCTGTTCGACGGGTCCGTGAGCGACCGTCAGGGCTGGGTGGCTATGGGCGGACAAGCCGATGCCTTGGGCGCCTATCTGAAGGACAAGTACCCCAAGAAGCTTCCGGCTCTCAAGGCGGCCGTACAGCTCGGCGACGATGCGCTCAGGAACGTCGAAGCTCGTGACATGCCGGCCGAGCACCTCGAGGTGGCGGTCCTGGATCGCAACCGCCCTCGTCGGAAGTTCCGTCGCTTGTCGAACCAGGAGCTCGTGACGATCCTGAAGTAGCGCGGCTCCGAAATGCTCAGCGTGATCCCCGTCGCGTGGACAATGGGCGGATGGAACGACGGATCTTCGGGACCGAGAACGAGTACGGGGTAACCTGCACCTTCCGCGGCCAGCGACGCCTCTCTCCTGACGAGGTGGCCCGCTACCTCTTTCGCCGGGTCGTGTCCTGGGGTCGTTCCTCTAACGTCTTCCTCGAGAACGGTGCCCGCCTCTATCTGGATGTCGGATCGCACCCGGAATACGCCACGCCGGAGTGCGACACGGTCTACGACCTGGTCGTGCACGACAAGGCCGGCGAGCGCATCCTCGAAGGTCTCTTGAAAGCGGCCGAGGCCAGGTTGCGAGAAGAGGGGATCTCGGGCGACATCTATCTGTTCAAGAACAACACCGACTCGGCGGGAAACTCCTACGGCAGCCACGAGAACTACCTCGTGTCCCGCTACGGGGAGTTCGGCCGTCTGGCGGAGGTCATGATCCCGTTCTTCGTCACCCGCCAGATCTTTGCCGGCGCGGGCAAGGTCCTTCAGACCGCCCGTGGTGCGCTCTTCTGCATCTCACAGCGGGCAGAGCACATCTGGGAAGGGGTGTCGTCGGCCACCACGCGGTCCCGACCCATCATCAACACCCGCGACGAACCGCACGCGGACGCAGAGAAGTACCGGCGTCTCCACGTCATCGTCGGTGACTCCAACATGAACGAGTGGGCGTCGTACCTGAAGGTGGGCAGCACGGCCCTCTTGCTCCGCATGTTGGAAGAGGGGGTCCAGATCCGGGACATGACGCTGGAGAATCCGATCCGCGCGATCCGCGAGATCTCCCACGACACCACCTGTCGCAGGCGCGTGCGCCTCGCCAACGGACGCGAGGCCTCGGCGCTCGACATGCAGAAGGAGTATCTGGAAAAGGCCTTGCGGTGGGTCGATCAGCGCGACGACCACGTCCTGAAGACGATCGCAGGCATGTGGGAGCACGCGCTCCACTGTCTCGAGCACGACCAAGACCGGCTCGAGCGTCAGGTGGACTGGATCGCGAAGCGCAAGCTGGTCGAGAGCTATCGCGCCCGGCAGAAGAACATGTCTCTGGCCCATCCGCGCGTCGCGTTGATGGACCTCGCCTATCACGACGTCAACCGGAAACGCGGGCTCTACTACCTGCTCGAGCGCCGCGGGATGGCCGAGCGGATCTGCGACGAGGCCGACATCGAGCTCGCGACGCAAGAACCACCGCAGACGACACGAGCGAAGCTGCGAGGCGAGTTCATCCGGGCGGCCAAACGGAAACGGAGAGACTTCACGGTCGACTGGGTTCATCTCAAACTGAACGATCAAGCTCAGCGGACGGTGCTTTGTAAAGATCCCTTCCGCTCCGTCGATGAACGGGTTTCGAAGCTGATCGCGTCTCTCTGATGGCCGCCTTTCGACAGGGCGAGATCGTGTCGTTCCTGGAGAGAACCGACGTGTTGGTGCGCGCGCTGGTGCAGACGGCCGACGGAGAGGTGGAAGCCGTCGGCTACCCGCACATGCTCGGCCCCCTGCGCGAGGGCAGCCGGGTCGTGATCAATACCACTGGCATCGCCCTCGGTCTCGGCACCGGAGGCGTCGCATTCATCCTGTGTGCTCTCGACGAGCCCGTGTCGGCGGACGATCTGGCGGGTCACATCGTGAAGCTCCGCTACACACCGTGGCAGACCAACGTCATGGCGGCCGAGGCGCCCGAGAGCCCTCACCACGCGGCCCTCTCGGAGGCGACCTCCCTGAGCGCCACTCCCGTCGTCACCTGCGGGCTCCACTCGCAAGCCCCGGCGGCCGCGGCCGGCATCAAGGCGGCCCACCCAGATGCAAAGGTCGGCTACCTCATGACCGACGGGGGCGCCCTGCCCCTTGCCTTCAGCCGTTTGGTCCGTCACATGACCGCGTCGTCGTTGGTGGACATCACCTGCACGAGCGGTCACGCCTTCGGTGGCGACCTCGAAGCCGTCACCGTCTTCAGCGCCTTGCTCGCGCTGAGCGCGGCAGCCGCGTGTGACGCGATCGTCGTCGCACCCGGCCCGGGCGTCGTCGGGACCGCCACCCCCTTCGGTCACTCCGGCATGGAGCAGGGGCAGGTGTCGGACGCCGTTGCCTCGCTGGGCGGCCGTCCCATCGCCTCGCTGCGGATCTCCTTCGATGACCCACGGGAGCGTCATCGGGGCATAAGCCATCACTCGCTGGCGGCACTGGGGACCGCAGCCCGGGAACGGGCCGTGGTCGCGGTTCCCAAGCTTGCCCCCGGTCGCTCACGGGCAATAGCGCGGCAACTGGCGAGCTCTGCGATCGGCGCGCGCCCTGGGGTCGTCGGCGCCGTCGAGGTTTTCGAGCTGCGCACGCCGGTCCTCGTGCGCGCGCGCGAACTGCGCCCCGACTCCTGCGGCTTGGGGCAGTGGCGCGGGGCCTTCGGCCACCGCGTCGAGTTCAGCACCCTCCCGGACCATCCGGAGCCGGTGTCGTGCTTCGTCAATCCCGACCGGCTGCGCTTCCCGCCGCGTGGCTTGCACGGGGGGAAGGACGGCCCCCGGACCGAGATCGTCGTCAATGGCCGCCCCCTCGCCCCGGAGGAGGTGGGGGCGGGGCAGATCACCCTGCAGGCGCCGACCGATCGGTTGGAGGTACGGCTGCCGGGCGGCGCCGGGTACGGGCCGCCGGAGGGGCGCGATCCGGCGGCATGGGCGCTGGACGAGCGGGCGGGATTGGTGACGGCGCCACCCCGCCCGGCTACCGATGAGGTGGCGGGGGGCGCCGATGGCGACATTGGCCAGTTACCCCGTCCATGACGCCGACCCGGCACTCATGTCCAGCGCGTGCCGGAAGAGCCGGACGGAGGGGCTGACCGGCCACGACAGCCGGGGAACGGGCGACTGTGCGGACCGTTTGAACGACGTGCCTGAGTGCGTCGTCTCAACCGCCCTGGACACGGCCGGATGGGAGCATTCCTGTGCTGACGAGCGGAGTATTGAGGAGAAGAAACCGATATGGTCGTGCCGCCATCTCCGGAGCCCGTCGTCGCGGTCGTCGATAGTCGGCGGAGCCCGCACAGTCGCTTGCGCCCCCTCAGCATGACCGACGTCCGCCTGGGCGATCGGTTCTGGGCGCCGCGCCGGGAGCGTAACCGCGCCGTCACGCTCCCCGAACAATATCGGCAGTGCGCGGCGACCGGCCGGCTCGATAACTTCCGGCGCGCC
>JAUJNV010000112.1 GCA_030447945.1 Fimbriimonas sp.
GAACCGGCGCTCCAGTCAAATCCCCTCCGCCACCTCCTCGTTAACGTCGCCGCCGGTGTCTGCGCTGTCCGTGTCGTAGCGGTGACATGCCCCGAACCGGGAGTGCCGAATCCCATGCGCGCGCTCGGGCCCGCCGCTATCGCCGTGGGGGTATGTCGGCGATCTGACTCGGGCTCGTGAACTCGACCTGCGGCTTGCCGCCATACTCGCTCGCCGGCCCGGTGACGTACGCGTAACCGCGCTTGCCCTCGCCCGCGTACCGCGTTTCGATCAAACGCAGGATACGCACGCTCTCGTCACTGGTCGCATCCGGGATCCACAGGTTGAACTTGTGGTGCACGGACCCGGCGTAGATCACGGCGCCCCCGCCAGCCCACCGGTTCACCCCACCCTGCAGGTCGCACAGCACCGTCGCCTCCCGCCCCGCCGCGGCCGCCTGCTGCAGCTGCGCGTAGTCCAGCCGCACGGACGGCACCAGCGCGGGGCGGGCCAGCCGGCGGTAGTCCTCCACGGCGAGCGCGCGCAGCCCCCACCAGGGCACGAGCGCGTCGTACGCGCGTGACTGTCCGCCGGCGTTGTAGGACGGATCCCAGATGGGTCCGTTCCCCGCCTGGGCGTCCGCCTCGAGCGCGGTGAACTCCGCGTGGTACACGCGCGAGCGGCCGTACTTGACGAAGTAGGGGCTCCAGCCCTCCCGGACGAGCTTGAGATTGTAGTTCTCGCCCCCTTTGTGGACGTAGCACAGGAGCCGGCCGTAGTTATCTCGGTGCATCTCCTTGCAGACCGCGGCCGGGTCGTCGGTATCGAACTCCAGTTCGACCGTGACCAGCCTGCCCTCCCGGGCAAAGTACTCCTTGGCCACCGCCGATGCCGCCTTGCCCGCCTCCGTGACGGGCTTGCCGCCCCCCGGCAGGCTCTCCTCGGTGTCCACGCACGCTAGCCGCAACGACTCCTCGGCGTCGCCCAGGAGGACCTTGATGGTGTCGCCGTCGACGACCTTCGTGACCTGCAGATCCGAAATCCTCGTGCCCATCCGATACTCCTTCTCGCCATAACGCGCGGCGAACCGACGCCCGGCGCCTCCTCGACACCCGCATAATAGCGGCCTCCGCATCCGCCCGAGATCAAGGGGTCTACAGCCCGTCCTCCGGTTCGGCGGCCAGTGGGATCCGTCGGGGCTGCGCGGCTGCGACACCGCGGCGATCGTCTCACGCAGCGAACCGTCTCGGAAACGCCCGATTCCGAGACGGTACGGGACCGGAACGCCGAAGCGCTCCTCGGACGCTCTTTCAGGGCACGAAACCCGTCTCGCAAACTACGCTCCGCATGTTGCGCCCGCACACGGGAACTGAGACAATCCCGGTATGAACGTCGGCTACGCCCGGGTCTCGACCCGCGACCAGGACCGCGAGCTCCAGCTGCGGGAGCTCAGGGCCGCCGGCTGCGAGCGCATCTTCGAGGAGACCGCCTCCGGGGCGCGCGCCGACCGGCCCCGCCTCGCCGAGGCGCTCGACTACGCACGCCCCGGCGACGTGCTCGTCGTGTGGCGGCTCGACCGGCTCGGGCGCTCCCTCCGGGACCTTATCGACCTGGTGAACCTGCTCGCCGGCAAGGGCATCGGGCTGCGCAGCCTCAGGGAGTCCTGGGACACGACGACGCCGGGCGGCAAGCTGGTGTTCCACGTGTTCGGGGCATTGGCGGAGTTCGAGCGCGACCTGATCCGGGAGCGGACCCAGGCGGGGCTGGAGGCGGCCAGGGCGCGGGGCCGCAAAGGCGGCAGGAAACCGAAGCTCGACCGCAGGAAGCTCCAGCTCGCCTCGTCGATGCTCAAGGACCGGAGCAACTCCGTCGGGGACGTGTGCGCGGCGCTGGGGGTATCGCGGGCGACGCTGTACCGCCACCTGCGGCCGGACGGGACGTTCCGGACGGAGAGCAGCCCGTGAGGCTCGAGTCCCTCCACATTCGGAACTGCTTCGGGTTCGCCGATTCGGGCGACATCCTCGTGAGCGATCCGGGCAACCTCGTCTACCTGTTGGGGCGCAACAGTTCCGGCAAGACGTCCGTCCTCAGGGCCATCTCGAGCCTCCACTGGCGCGAGGTGCCCGAGAAACAGTGGAGATTCGAGAACTACGAGAGCACGGGCGAGGAACCCATGCTGCGTGCGCGGTTCGCGGTCGAACCCGCCGCTGCGAGCAGCCTCAACGCCGACCGGATCGCGCACCTGGCCGCCCAGCCCTACCGCGACGCCGGGCTGACCACAGCCCGGGCCGGCGATGGCTATGTGGTAGAGGGTCCGGCCGGCGAGTACGTCAAGGTGGGCGGCTTCATGGCGCAGGTCCACACCATTTACGCTGAACTTCTACGGCGGATCCAGGAAGCCGGTCAGGTCTGGGTCGAGCGAACGGGGGACGGGACATACCGCTTCCTCACCGCTCCGGACGACGATCAGGACTACCGGCAGCGGATGGAGAACCTCACGGAAGCGATCGTCTCGACCTTCGACTCGAACGGCGCTATACGCACAGGGTCGGGCTCGTTCAGGGCGGTCCAGATCGATACCGGAGGCCAGTGGATCGAGAGCATCCTTGCGAGACAGCTCCCGGATATCTTCCTCTTCAACGAACGCTTCAGCCTGAGCGACAATCTCCCGCGGTCGTTCCAGAGCGACAACCTCGAGGGCAAGCAGAACGCCCTCACGGAGTCGCTCCTATCACTCCTGGGCCGCGACGAGGTCCGCAGGCTGCTGGACGCGAACCTTACGGCGACCATTGCGAAGGTCCAAGAGGAGATCAACGGCAAGCTGGATACGCTGGAAACCGCCATCAATCGGGGCGCGTCCGCCGACACCGCCGACGGCGACTTCCTGCGGATCTTCGTAGACAAGCGCGCCGGGGTCCGCGTGGTGGTCGAGGTGGACGGCAAGGAATCGTACTACGAGCACCTGAGCGACAATACCAAGTTCCTGGTCGCGTACCACGTGTTCCGGGCCGATCGGGCGGCGAGGGCCGGGCGGGGGTCGGTGCTGCTCTTCGACGAACCGAACACCGGCTTCCATCCCTCCGCGGAGGACAAGCTGCTGACGTTCCTGCAATCGCTGGCGACCGGCGGCAACCAGGTCATCATCGCCACGCACTCGCAGCACATGATCGACCTCGACCGCTTGGGGGCGGTGCGGGTCATGGGGCGCGACGACAACAACGCCCTCTACGTCCACGACAACCTCTATGGGGCATCGGGAGCGTCGGCGGATACCCTGGCCCTCCAGCCGGTCCTCGACGCGATCGGGCTGCGCTACTCCGATCAGCTGGTGGTCCGGGACAAGGTCGTCGTCGCCGAGGGCTACACGGAGTTGCTGTACCTGCGGTTCTTCGCGCGGATCCTCGGCCGCGGGAAGGCTCCCGAGATCGCCCCGGTCACCGGCGAGGGCAAGATGGGCATCTTCCTGCCCTTCCTGATCTCCCAGGGCGTCTCGTTCAAAGTCCTCCTCGACTCGCCGGGAAAGAGAACAAAGCTGCAGGAGGAATTCTCCATACCTGAGGAGTCGTTCCTCGTTCTGGAGGAGCATCTGGGGCCAGAGGCGGGACGGACGGTGGGCATCGAGGATCTGTTCTCGCGCGACGACTTCACGACGCTCCTGCGGCGCTGCGGGCACGAGATCGATGGGGAGCACCTCTCGAGGGTCTCGAACAGCGCGTACACCAAGGGTAAGCGGCTGAAGCGACTTCTGGCGCACGCGGCGAACGAGTCGCAGGATCTCGCGGAGGGCCACTTCTCCGACGAGACCGTCCGCAACTTCGAAGCCGTACTCGCCTTCTGCGGGAACGGGGCGTGGTACCGGGGATGATGAGCCCACCGACCTTTAAGAACCCCGAGCTCCGCGCCGCGATGCGCACCTACGTGCACGAAGGGATGCGGATCCTATCGGAACGCATCCTGGCGGGAGATCGGGTTCCCGCGCTGACGGAGGACGTCTGGGAGCCGCGCGAGGGCGACCGCGACGGATTCGTCCGCCAGCAGCAGCACCGGCCTCTGTGGGACATGTTCGCCTGGCCCGCCATAGAACATCTGCGTGGCTTGCCCGAGTACGCCGAGTGCGTACGAGCGATCGAAGCCGACGCGGTGATCTCGATCCAGATGGGCATACTGGTAGGAGTCGGTGGGGTTCAGCGGACGTATTCTCCGGAGTCCGTGATGACGCAGGTACTACTCCGGCTCGTCCATGAACGCGGGCAGCCGACGTTCGACGAGGAACTGTTCGAGCGCGAGTACGCGGCGATGGAGGAGGCGTTCCACGAGGACTGGGCGCCGGTGGAGATCCTGGCGCCCCTGACCGGCTTCTCAATGGAAGCCGGGCGGATCGACCTCGACGACGGTCTCTCCATCGAACCCATCCCCGAGGAGGACCGGGTGCGGTACGCCGAGCTCGGCGAGTTCGTCGCGGACGTCTTCGCGAGCGGAGTACCCCGCTTCACCGTTCGGTCGTCGTCGCGCGCACCGAAGCTGGTCGGGGAGCTAACGCCGGAGCAGCAGGAGAGGCACGGTGCATTCCTCCGGGACGTCTCCCACTTCGACGAGCGGCTCCGGGATCTGGAGCTCGCCCTGGGCGCCTATAAGTCCGGACGCTACGAAATGCGCCGTCGGGACGTGCGGATACGCTCCTGGTTCCCGACGGACTTGGGCGCGTCCTACGCCGGAATGCTACCGGAGGGATACCGCCTTGATGAGGACGAGGCCGGAGGGCTGGCGGCGTTCTGGAGGGAGACGCGGAGCTCCGGATCCGAGCGCAAGAACCGCCGGTACCTCGGGGTGGCGATACGGCGGCTGAGGTATGCCCAAACGCGGGAGAGGCTGGAGGATCGCCTGGTCGATCTAGTGATCGCCGCCGAGGCGCTCTTCCCGGGCATAGTGGGTAAGCCCTCGAGCGCCGAGTTGCGCTATCGCCTCTCGATGTACGTCGCGGGGTTCTTGGGCTCGGACCGGGAGGAGCGGCGTTCCATCTTCGAGCGCATGCGGCGGGCCTACGATCGCCGGAGCAGCATCGTGCATGGGGACGCCGTCGACGAGGGCACGGTCGCGCAGCTCGTCCAGGACGTCGAGCAGTTCGTACGGGAGGGGTTGAGGAAGGCGATCGAGCTGGCGGCGGCGGCGCCGGGTGGGGGAGCCAAACTCGTCGAGGAGGAGGAGTTGGCGTTCCCTTGACGCTTACGGGCCCGGAATCCACGAGGCGTTCATTGCGCGCCTGTCCGATGGGGCCGAACGAAAAATGCGCGTCGAGTCTCACCGTCGTTCCGGGCTTCGT
>JAUJNV010000113.1 GCA_030447945.1 Fimbriimonas sp.
CGGGTTGCGTGAGGCCCAGGCGACGGTGAGGCCGGCGATCGGAAGCGCGGGCCCGGCGACGATCAAGATCACCGGCGCGAGCAGGCTCCCGACCCACATGCTCAGCCCGCCGAGCGCTGTCAGGGCCAGCCACAGGGCGATGTACCGGCTACGGCCGATGTCGCGCTCGACGCTGCCGCCTACCCAGAAAAGCCACATCACGAGGAAGATCACTAAGATCGGCCCCAACGGCTGGTTTAGGCCCGTGTAGGCGAAGGGGTAGGTGAGGAGGGCCCACGGCTGGGAAGTCAATCTGGCCGTCAAGGCGAGCGACTCCCAGAAGCGGCCGCCCAAAAGCCAGAAGAAGAGCGCCGCCCCGACCAACGCGATCGCGAGCGCGACCGTCACCGGCGCGCCCTGACGCCGCGCTCCCGCCTTGAGGTCGTCGAAGAATCCCATCTGCTCCCCTTAGGACGCCGCCCCACCCGCCCTTTGCGCAGCGGGAGGACGTTCCGCCCCTCACCTTGACGCGGCGCGGGCTCGCGGGGTTTCGGCCGCCCCGCCCGCCGGAGCGCCATGACACGGCGGCCCTCCCCTCTGTCCGGCTCCGCCCTCTTCCTACCGCAACACGGCCCATCCGGCGGTAGTCTTAGGAAGAGCGAGATGTCGTTGCAACGTACGACCCGCAGCGTGCCCCGGGGAGAGCGCGCGGTATCTCTATAATGGCCAACCCTGCTTCTGCCAACGTCACGCCCAAGATCAAGCCGGTGTTTCGGCGGCGAGAGGTGCTGCGCCTGCTTGCGATCGCGCTGGTGGCCGAGATCGGGTACGCGGTGCTCAACGTCTCGACGATGCCCGTGTACCTCAAGATGGACCGGGCGTTCGGGCCGTTCGCCATCTCCATCGTGCTCGTGGCGTTCCTGCTGAGCGAGGCGGTGTTCAAGGGGCCGATGGGGCACGCCGCCGACCGGTACGGCGCGACCCGTCTGATGATGGCCGGCCCGGCGATCACGCTGGGAACCGCGCTCCTCTCCCTCGCCGTGCCTTGGGGCAATCCTCGCATCGGAGAGGTGTGGGAGGTGGCGATCTTCTGTCTCCTGCGGGTGTGCGACGGGATCGGCGCGGCCATGCTCTGGCCCGCCGCGTTCGCCCTGATGAGCGATACCGTCGCCGACGACGAGCGGCAGGAGGCGATGTCGCTCCTGAACATGTGCTACCTGGTGGGGATCGCCCTCGCCTTCCCGGCCGGGGGCGCGGCGGCCAAGTTCACGGGGAGTCGCACGGCGGGGTTCTATCTGGCGGCGGTCTTTTTCGCCCTCGCGGCCTTCGCAACCTGGCGGATGGTGCGGCGGGAATCCAAGCGGACCGACGTCTCGGACGTGGGGGAGCACGAGGGGTTCCAGATCGCGTCGTTCCTCGGCTCCATGCGCGCCATCCCGGCCTATCTGATCCTCGCGGTCGTCACCTTCATGGGCATCGGGTTCCCAATGGCGATCATCAAGATCTTCGCGCTGGAGGAGTTCCGCATGGACGAGCTGCAGTTCGGCGCGCTCGTATTTCCCGGCGCGATCGCGATGGCCGGGCTGGCGGTGCCGATGTCCAAGTACGGCGAGCGGGTGGGTCGCGCGCGGGCGGTGCACATCGGGATGGGGCTGTGCGCGCTGGGGCTCCTGTTCATCTCCCTAGGCGCTTTCGTGCCGACCTTGCGAGTGCCCTGGGCGTTCGCACTGGGCGGTATTCCCGTGGGCGTGGGCTTCCTGCTCTCGATCCCGGCGTGGCTCACGAGCGTGAGCGACATCGACCCGAAGAAGCGCGCCGCGAACCTCGGCGCCGTGATGACCGCGCAAGGCCTCGGGGCCATCGTCGGTGCACCGCTCGGCGGGCTCATGTACCAAGAGCTCGTGCCCGTGGGCCAGCGGCTCGGGCTGGGGGCGAGCTTCGGCCACTACTCCCCCTTCGTGGGCTGCTTCGTCTGCGTCGCCCTGGGCTGGGCCCTCTCGCTACGCCTCCTCCGCGTCGGCAGCGAGCCCGCTCCCCACACTCCGCCGATCCCCGCCACTACCGCCCTCGGCCTCGACGGCCCCAATCCTCCGACGAGCGAGATCACCAAGAGCGCCGAAGCATAGGGGCGGGCCGCACGGGTTTCGCGTGGCTGCCTCTCGACAGGCGCCCGTCTCCCAGATGGGCGAGCGCCTGTTCCGAGACGAAGGCATCCGCATCATCCGGACGATCCGCGCGTGTCCGAACCGGTAGGTAAACTCCGCCCGCGCGTCCGGCGACGGGGCCACGGCGCCGGAGAAATCTTATGGCCACACGCATCGGCATCAACGGCTTCGGGCGCATCGGGCGCCTCTCATTGCGCGCCATCCTCGCGCGGCACCCCGAGAACCTCGAGGTCGTGGCGGTCAACGACCTGACCGACACAGAGACCAACGCGCACCTCTTCAAGTACGACAGCACCTACGGCCCCTTCGCGGGCGGCCCGGTCGGGCACGACGAGGACGAGATCCACGTCAATGGCAAGGCGATCAAGGTCTTCGCCGAGCGCGATCCCGGGGCCATCCCCTGGGACAGCCTGGGCGTGGAAGTCGTGCTGGAGTGCACCGGCCTCTTCACCGACGCCACCAAGGCCGTCGCCCACCGCAACCACGGCGTGAAGAAGGTCGTCATCTCCGCCCCTGCCAAGAACGAGGACGTCACCATCGTGCTCGGCGTGAACGACGACATGTACGACCCTGCGCGTCACCACGTCATCAGCAACGCGAGCTGCACCACGAACGGCCTGGCGCCGGTCGCCAAGGTGCTGCACGAGCGGTTCGGCATCGAGAAGGGGCTGCTCACCACGGTCCACGCCTTCACGAACTCCCAGAAGACCCAGGACACCGCCGCCAAGGACCTGCGCGACGCGCGGGCGGCCTCCCAGAACATCGTTCCCTCCTCCACGGGCGCGGCGAAGGCCGTGGGCCTCGTCATCCCCGAGCTGAAGGGCAAGTTCACCGGCATGGCGTTCCGCGTTCCGACGCCGACGGTCTCCGTCGTGGACTTCACGGCTCTCCTGAGCCGCGACGTGACCGTTGACGAGATCAATGCCGCCATGCGCGAGTACGCCGAGGGGCGGATGAAGGGGATCCTCGCCTACAGCGACGAGCAGCTCGTCTCCACCGACCTCAAGGGGAACGACCACTCTTCCATCTTCTCCTCCGTCGACACCGTCGGCATCGGGAACATGGTGAAGGTGGTGAGCTGGTACGACAACGAGTGGGGCTACTCCTGCCGCATCGCCGACATCTGCCAGTTCCTCGCGGACAAGGGACTGGGTTGAGGGTTGAGGGTTAGGGGTTGAAATTTTGGGTTTTGGGTTTTAGATTTCCCGGACAGGCTGGTACCTCAACCCTCCACCCTTAACCCTCAACAGCATCTGAGGCTACGCCCGCAGGGCCTAAGGTGCCGGTTCCGGCCTTTTCCGGTGTAGAGTAGGCGATGCTCCGCCGAGCCTCTCTCCTCGTCGTCGCCCTTGCCGCCGCGTTCGCGCCCGCGCAGTATCCGGGCGCAACGCCGCCCCCTTACGAGCGTGGCCGCGGTTTCAACGCCATTTCGGTGAAGGACGCGCGCGCGTTCCTGGGCTACCTCGCGGGGCCGCAGACGGAAGGGCGCGGCACGGGGCAGCCGGGGTACCAGAAGGCCGCGGTGTACGTCGCCGCGAAGTTCCGGCAACTCGGCCTCAAGCCGGTGGGAGACAAGGGGACCTTCTTCCAGAACGTTCCGTTCGTCCGCACCCGCGCGCGGCCGGGGGCCACCCTGATCCAAATCGAGGGGACGCCGGTGAGGCTCACGCGGGACGCGGAGATCTCCTTCGCGGGACTGCGGCGCGACCTAAACGTTGCCGCCCCTGTCTCGTTCGTCGTCTCGTCATCGGAGGAGGCGAGCCTCCCCGAGACGAACTCGCTCGAGGGGAAAGCCGTGATCGTCGTCGGCAAAGCCGCGGGACGCAGGCTGCGATTCCAGTTGCTCCGCTCCAAGGCCGCCGTCATCCTCCACACCGCGCCGAGCCTCTGGACGCCGAACGACTGGGCGGTAGGCCGCGCGGCCGGGGGAGGCCGAGCCGACACCCGCCCGCCCGTCGGCTACCTGAGGCCGGCGGCGGCTATGCGCTTGGCGCGGGCGATGGGCGCCGGGAACGGAACGGAAATCTACACGGGGGGATTCCCGAGCTCGACCACGGCCGGGGTCGCTTCGCCTCAGGGCAAGCTCAAGGTTGTCGCGAAGCTCCAGCAGGAGAGGATCGAAGTGCCCAACGTGGTCGGCCTGCTGCCCGGCCGGGACCCCACGCTGAAGGCGGAGGTCATCGGCATCGGCGCCCACCTCGACCACCTGGGGAAGCAGGGGAAGACGATCTACTACGGAGCGGACGACGATGGCTCCGGATCGACGGCGCTGCTCCTGGTGGCGAAGGCGATGGCCGCCAACCCCAAAAAGCCGCGGCGAAGCATCTTGTTCATGGCCTTCTGCGGCGAAGAGATGGGCCTCATCGGCTCGCGTTACTACGCCGAGAACCCGATCTTCCCCCACGAAAAGATGATCGCTGAGCTCCAGATGGATATGGTCGGCCGCAACGAGGAGACGGCGACCGAGCCCGCGAGCGACAACGTCGACACGATCCACCTCGTCGGCAGCAAGCGGATCTCCACCGACCTGCACCGGATCGTCGAGGAGCAGAACCGGCACTTGAACTTCAAGTTCGAGTACGACGAAGAGGACGTCTACACGCGCAGCGACCACTACGCGTTCGCCGCGAAAGGCATCCCGATCGCCTTCCTCTTCGACGGCTTCCACCCGGACTACCACCAGCCGACGGACACCGTGGAAAAGATCAACTACCAGAAGATCGTGAGCGCCGCCCGCCTTTTCTACCTCGTCGCGCAGGAGCTGGCGAACCGCGACGAGAGGCCGACGAAGGACGTGGCCGCAGGACTTTGAGACGGTAGCGCTCCCCCTCCCCGGCACGAACCATCCGGGCAAGGGGAGGGGGTCTCGTGCGGTGGACCCTCGAGGCCGAGG
>JAUJNV010000114.1 GCA_030447945.1 Fimbriimonas sp.
GCTCCCACCGCGCCAGCCGCTCGGCCGGCGTCGTCGTCGGCTCCGGCTCCCCCTCGACCGGCACGTACGGCTTCGGGGCTGCCTCCGCCGAACGCAGGTGTTCGCCGCCGAGCTACCAGCACTGAGGGATCGGCGACTCCGCGTTGATCCGCCCCCAGAGCGCCAGCGCGTCCTCCATAGGGCGCATAAAGAGGTCCTCGTTCGACTCCAACAGGGGCAGTCGAGGCAGAGCGCGCGCGTACTCGGTTTCCACCAGGGTTCCCCTGACGAGTCGGGTGAAGCTTTGCAGCCGGTCCTTCAGCGCGTCCTTGTCCGTCGCCAGCCGTCCCGCCGCCGTTTCGCGTGTCTTGACGCGCCTCTGGATCTCCCGCGTGGCTTCCTCGAGGGCGTCTACATCGGCGACGAATGTAGGCCGGTCGTAGCCGCCCCCGAGCGTGGCCTTGCCCGGCTTGAGGGCCAGATCGACCCGGAGCCAGTGGGAACAGAGGTTCTTCAAGGTTGGAAGTGCCGTCTCAAGAGTTTTAACGGACATTGAGCTCGCTCCGGGTGCCATGCTACCCACTACAGGATCTTTTCCAGGCGTTGCGGGTAGGTTTTTCCCTCTTCTACCCCTTGAAGAGCGACTTGAGAATGAACATTACGTTCGCGGGACGCTCCGCCAACCGCCGGGTGAAGTAGGGGTACCAGGAGTCGCCGAAGGGGATGTAGACGCGGACGTTGTACCCCTCCTTCGCCAGCGAATCTTGGAGGTCTCGCCTCACACCGTAAAGCATCTGGTACTCGAACTTGTCTTTATCGAGATTCCTTTCCGCCACGAACGAGTTCAGCTCGCGGATGATCTTCTCGTCCTGGGTCGCGATCGCAGAGTAGACGCCGAACTCCAAGAGACGCTTGGCGAGCGTGACGTACGCCTCGTCCACCTTCGCCTTTTCCGGGTGGGCGACGGACGGCGGCTCGAGGTAGGCGCCCTTCACTAGGCGGGTCCGCACGCCCAAGCGGATCATCGTCTCCACATCCTCCGGGGTCCGGTAGAGGTACGTCTGGAGCACCGTCCCGGTGTTCGGATAATCCGGCACGAGCCTCTCGATCATCCGAACGGTCCGCTCGGTGTAGTCGGATGATTCCATGTCGACCCGGACGAAGTTGCCCAACCTCTTCGCCACCGCCAAGACCTCGCGGTAGTTAGCCTCGGCAAAGGCCTCTCCCTGGTCCAGCCCGCACTGCGTGAGCTTGATCGAGATGTTCAGAGGCTCCGCGCTCTGGCCCGCGATGTGAGACTTCACGGCCGGGACGTCGGCGATCCGCTCCAGCATCTGGACGTAGGTTGCCTTTGCCCGCAGGGCCTCCGCCTCGTCGTGCGTGTTCTCGCCCAGGTAGTCCAAGGTCACGCGGAGCCCGCGCGCGAGCAGCGTCTCGCTGGCGGCGATCGACTCTTCCAGCGTATCGCCCGCCACGAAACGTCTGACCAGGGGGCGGAAGAGGCGCGAGCGACGGACCAAACGCTCCATGGGCCCGAAAGAGGCGGTCTTCAGAATCAAGGAGCGGGCGAGCATCGTCTTTTGACGCTGCGGAGGGTACCTAGCCTGCCCGTGCGGCCGTAGCGAAGGCGTCCAGTACGTCCTCGAACTCCGCGACGCTCGAGCACTTCGTCAGCCGATCCCGCAGCGCCGACGCTCCCGGCTCCCCCTTGATGTAGAGCGGAACCTGTCCTCGGAGCGAGCGGCACGCGCGCAGCTCCGCCCCCGCATAGTCCGGGTGCGCGCGCGCTTCCTCGAAGCTCTCCACTTCGAGCTCGCCCGCCACGGTCATGCGGACGTGCTCCAGAGCCGTCCGGATGCGCTCGCCGAGTGTCGGCGGCGGGCCGGGCGGCTCGCCAGCCAGGCCGAGGCCGATGTCGCGCAACGCCCAAGGGTTGGAGATCGCCGCGCGGCCGACCATGACGCCGTCGCACCCCGTCTCGCGCATCATGCGGCGCGCGTCTTCGGGCGTCTTGACGTCGCCGTTGCCGATCAGGGGCACGCTCACGGCGTCCCGAAGCTGCCGGATCAGCGCCCAGTTCGCCGTGCCGTCGAAACCCTGCTTCGCGAACCGGGCGTGGAGGGTGATCATCTTGGCGCCCGCGCCTTGGAACCTCTTCGCGAGGTCGGGCGCGGCGAAGAGGGAGTAGTCCCAGCCCGCGCGCACCTTGACCGTCACGGGCACCCGCACCGCCCGTGCCACGGCACCCACGATGCGCTCCGCGTGCGCGGGGTCCTTCAGCAGCGCCGCGCCCGATCCAGTCTTGCACACCTTGGGCACCCAGCAGCCCATGTTGATGTCCACGATGTCCGCGCCCATCTCCTCGGCGATGCGGGCGGTCGCGGCCATGATTTCCGGGTCGCCTCCAAAGATCTGGATGGCGAGTGGGCGCTCGTCCGGGTGGACCCGCATCTTGCGGAGGGTTTTCACGGCGCCGTGGTGGATCGCCATCGCGCTCACGAACTCCGTGAAGACGAGCCCCGGCCCTGCGATCCGCTTCGCGATCAGGCGGAACGGCAGGCTCGTCACATCCTCCATCGGCGCGAGTACGAGCGGGTTTGTCACCCGCACCTCGCCGACCTCGACCTCGAAACCAATCATCAGGGCTATCTCTTCACCTCTTGCTTAACGACCTCTTTGATACGCTTCCGGGTCGACGTGGCGTTCGGAGCAGTTTGTTTTCGATGTTCCCCGAAGATCGGGCGTTACAATGGATGTGGGTTCAAACGGCCATTCACGATCATGGACCACCTCACCATCATCCTTGAGCCCGGGGAAGAGGGCGGCTACTGTGTCTTTATCCCCGAGGTACCAGGCGTTGTCTCACAGGGAGAAACGGAGGAAGAGGCCGTAGACACGGTTCTCGATGCCTTGCGCGAGCTCACCTCCGTCCGCCGTGACATGGCGATGGCGTCCCTCGCCCCGGGTTCGATCGGGCGCCGGATGCCGCTTGACGCTACCTCCCCGGCGGTCGCGGGACACTGAGGGAATTGCAGATTCCGTAGGCGGTGTTCGTCTTGATCTCGTTGTGCCGCGGGACGGCAGTGGTGAGGCCGTAGGCAGGATTGATGTACATCGTGTGCTCGCCCCCTTCGCGCAGCACTTGGCATCCATGCTTGCGCAGGTGACGCTCCAACTCGCCCCTCTTCACGGGAGCCAGCCTCCACCGCCTTGACACCCTTCGGCAGGGGGGCCCACACTAGGTCGCCATGTCGAAGAAGACCCTCAACGTCGGCCTCATCGGCTACCAGTTCATGGGCAAGGCCCACTCCAACGCCTATCGCCAGGTCGGCCGCTTCTTCGACCTTCCGGTGGACGTCAACCTCCACACTCTCTGCGGGCGAACCGAAGCCCCTCTGCGGAAAGCCGCCGAAACGATGGGCTGGCAAAACGTCGAGACGGACTGGCGAAGGGTCGTCGCGAATCCGGACATCCACATCATCGACGTGAGCACGCCCGGCGACTCTCACTGCGAGATCGCGGTCGCCGCCGCCGAGGCGGGGAAGGCGGTGTTCTGCGAGAAGCCGATCGCGAACACGCTGGGCGAGGCGGAAAAGATGCTACAGGCGGTGAAGCGGGCCGGTGTGCCCAACGCGGTGTTCCACAACTACCGCAAGGCGCCCGCCGTGGCGCTCGCGAAGCGGCTGATCGAGCAGGGGCGGCTGGGCACGATCTACCACATCCGCGCCGTGTACCTCCAAGACTGGATCGCGGACCCCAGCTTCCCGCTCGTGTGGCGGCTGCAGAAAGAGAAAGCCGGCTCCGGCACGCACGGGGACATCAACTCCCACATCATCGACCTGGGGCGGTACCTGCTGGGCGAGTTCGACGAGGTGTGCGGACTCCTGCACACCTTCATCAAGCAGCGCCCGCTGGCAGGCGCGGTCGACGACAAGCTGGGGGCGCAGGCGAGCGAGCAGATGGGCGAGGTCACGGTGGACGACGCCGCGATGTTCCTCGCGCGCTTCAAGAGCGGCGCGCTGGGCACCTTCGAGGCGTCCCGCTTCGCCGTCGGCCGCAAGAACCACAACCGGTTCGAGATCAACGGCTCGAAGGGCTCGCTAGCGTTCAACCTGGAGCGGATGAACGAGCTGGAGTTCTACGACAACGAAGTCACGGACGGCACCCAGGGCTTCACCACCATCCAGGCGACCGACGCGGATCATCCCTACGCGGGCCGGTACTGGCCCGTCGCCCACATCATCGGCTACGAGCACACCTTCATCAACCTCGTCGCGGACGCGATCGTGAACATGGAGGCGGGGAAGCGGATCGACCCGGACTTCGTCGACGGCTACGAAAACCAGCGCGTCCTCGACGCAGTAGAACGCAGCCACGAAAGCCGGGGCTGGATCAAGCTATAGAACCCTTCCGTCGAAAGCGTCACAAGTGGGCGGGTGGCAAGATCCAGAGGAGCGGACGAAATCCGGTTGCGCGGTCATGGCGGGCCTTATCCTCGGCATCGCGCTTACCGTTTGGGGGCTGGGCGGGGTGCTGACGCGACGCCTGTCGGTTCCGTCGGGCGCACGCTACAGCAGAGAAGTCCACACGCTCGAGGGGAGCAACGCCGTTGGCTTCGGGCTCTTTCTGTGTCTGATGGGACTCGGTACCCTCGGAGTGGCGGTTCTCTACTGCCGCACGACCTTCCGCCGGTGACGTCCCCTCGCACACCGTTTCCCGCGCCTTGCTTCGGCCGGATCGACTATTAGGATAAAAAGAAGATTCCCTAGTATCTTTCTGGGGCTTTATTTGTCCTATCTATTAGTGTTGCGGGTAATTCCGGAAGGATGCCGACCCGTATAGACTAGAATGGTATAGGGGAATCCCCCCTAGTTGGGAGAGCATGGACGCGCTGGGGAAGAGGCTGATAGGGACGTGCCTCGTGGGCGCGCTGCCTTGGGCAGCGTCCGCGCAGGCCCCCATGGGCCTGGATGCGGCTGCGGTGACCCCCGCGAAGTCCGAAGTCGGCGGCACGCCGACGATCGACATCATCACCCTTCGGTCCCTCGGCCCGGGGGCCCCCCTGCGTTTCGGTAACGTGGTCCCCGGTTCGGAGCGCGTGCAGCTCGATGGCA
>JAUJNV010000115.1 GCA_030447945.1 Fimbriimonas sp.
GCACGAACTCGTGGCAAAACGCGCACAAGAAGCTGGTGTGGTGCACCGAGAGGCGTGGGCGGGTCATAGACTTCTGGGTTTCGTTTTCCAACGCGGTGGTCATCGTGGGGAGGCTTGTCCGGGAGGCCTGGACCCGCTACCGCTGGGAGGGGCGACCTCGTCGCAGACCATGACCTATTGGCGCAGCCTCTTAGTCAACTGTTACACGCTTTGCTGTCTCGAATGACTCGATGGCGGCGTAGGCTAGTTCTAGCGCTCGGTACCCGGCACGCGCGTGTACCGGTGGCCCCTTTTTCTGCCTGAACGCGCTGAGTATCTCGTCCACGTGCCGATCGAACGTGCGGTGAAATTCTCGGTCGTAGTCGTTAAAGTATCCTGCTTGCCACACGCGGGCCGTCTCGTCGCCGACGGCTTGAAACGTGTACCGACGCACGGTGTCCTCTATAAGCACGCGGCCCTTCGTTCCGTTGATCTCCAGCATGTGGGTCTGCCTGTAAGCGTAGGAAGAATCGTACGACCCTACCAGACTGCCGATCGCTCCGCTGTTGAAGCGCAGGCCGAGGATCAGCGTGCTGTATCCGTTGCCGACCTTGTTTGTCATTTCGGCTATGATCGACTCGATTGGGCCGCACAGGTACTCCAGCGTATCGAACCCGTGGCACTGAGTCTCTATAAGGTTGGCGTATGGATGATGACCGGAGGATCCTTCCCCGCCGAAACGCCACGTGGCAAAGACGATGTCGCCGAGGAGCCCCTCTTCGATGGCTTTCCGTGCCAGTTGAACTGGACGGGCGTACCGATGGTTGAAGTTGAGGGCGAAAAAAAGGTCGCGCGTGGCGGCCTCGTCCAAGAGCGTGCGTGCCTCTGCGATGTCGAAGACCAGCGGTTTTTCCACGATCAAGGGGACGCCCGCCTCTATAACCTGGAGGGTCGGCTCGAAGTGCCCGAGGTTGGGCAGGCAGATGCTCACGAGGTCCGGTCGTTCACTGTCCAGCATCTCTTGTATGTCGAGGTAGTAGCTAGCGCCGAGCTCTTCCGCCCGCGCCCTGGTCCGCTCTAAGGTTCTTCCCACCACCGCGCAAAAATCCACGTCCGGGCGTTCGGCGAAGATCCGGGCGTGCTGCAATCCCCAGCTTCCCGCCCCGATCAGGGCAACCTTCACGCGTTCTTCGCCATTCATTGTTCTATGATCACCTTGCCGGTGTTTCCTTCGAAGAAAAGTTCGAACGCCTCTTTGACGTCTTGCACCGGGCACCTGTGCGTGATGATCTGGCTAAGATATGGGCGGTGTTGGCGGAGGAGCTCCAGGTTGGAAGCGAGCTCGCAGTAACAAAAGTACTCGCTCCCGAGCACGGCACATTCGGGCGCGATGAGGTCTCGGGAGACGTCGAGGCTGAGGTCTTCCCCGTGCCCCGCGCACACCAGCACCCCGCGTTTGGCCAGTACCTCCAGGTACGACTGCCTGGCAACGCGCTTCCCACTCGTGTCGATCACCAGGTCGATAGCATCCAAGCCGTGGCTTCGGACGCCCTCGGCGATTGTTTGCTCTCTCAGGTCTACGATCTCGCCGCCGAGCCGTTGTGCGAGGCTGAGTCGGTACGGGACGAGATCCGAGATCAGGACGGGCATCTCCTGGCCGAACAGGATCCTCGCCATGGCCAACGCGCCCAGACCCAAGGGACCGGCGCCGGCGATCCCTATCGATCCCGCGTCCTGGCGTAAGTGCTGGCCTCGCTCGATCGCGTGCCTCGTGGTGCCCATGACGTCGAGGAGCATGGTGGCCTCGGCGAGAGGGATGTCTTCGTCGACGGGGAAGAAAATGTTCTCGCTTATCAATGTGTACGGTCCGTAACCGCCGTCTTTGTTGAACCCCACGTCGCCCCGCTTGCTCAGGCACTGATTGGTGAAGCCCAGCTTACAGCTACGGCATTCGCCACAAAAGTACATGAGGTAGATCACCCCGGGGGTTCCAACCGCCGTGTGCGTTCCTGGTCCCGCGTCCGCCACGACCCCCGCGGCTTCGTGCCCGGGTGTGACTTCGGAACCGCCAAAAAACTGCATCCTTTCGGAACCGCACAGCGCGTTGGCCTTGACCCGGATCAGCAGCTGGCCGGGTCCCGGTGCTGGCACCGGCTTTGTTACGAAGTCGATCTCTCCGGTGCCTCTTCCCAAGAACCTGGGGACCGCCATCTCATCAGGTACTGCGTTAACGGGCATCTTCCAGTTCCTCCTGAGGCTAGGGTACGTACCGTCGTTCACCTATCCCAACCACCGTCTACTGTTGTACGGACGTCCGGTGTCGGCGACGAGGGAGAGACGAGTCGAGTATGTTCTCGGGCGCATGAGCCTATTGCGCAGTGTATCCGCCATCCACGGCGAGGTTCGCTCCGGTAATAAACGACGCTTCGTCGGAGGCCAAAAACAGGATCGCCGCAGCAACTTCGACGGGTTGCCCGAAACGGCCGATCGGGTGTCGCGCACGCAACCATTTGTGCTCGTCCGACAAGCGTTCGGGATCGTGAACCGGTCCGCCGATCAGGGGGGTTTCGACCGTGCCGGGCGAGACGGCGTTGACGCGGATATGGCGATCCGCAAACTCCACTGCAAGCTGCCGCGTGAGTTGGAGGAGGCCGCCCTTGGATGGGCCATAGATCGATTGCCCGGGGATACCACACGTGGACGAGATCGAGGCGACGTTGACGATGGCGCTTCTGACCGACATCGAGCATGGCCGGCAACGTATGCTTGCAGCACAGCGGCCCCCTGAGGGTTGATGCCGAGCACCCGGTCGAACTCGCGTCGGGCGCATCAATCGGATGTCCGCGCCGCTGCCTACCCCCGCATTATTGACGAGGATGTCGACACGCCCCTTGCGCGTCGAGGGCTGCGCGAATCATCGCCTGGACATCGGCTTCCTCGTACACGTCCACGCGTAATGCGCGCGCCTGCTCGCCGTCGGGGCTGATGCGCCGAGCCGTGGCTTGGGCCCCGGCCGCGTTACGGTCGGCGACCAGCACCACCGCGCTCGCGCGCGAACAGCTCTGGCCGTCGCTGCGCGATCCCGGAGGCCGCGCCTGTGATTACCGCTACTTTCCCCTTCTGGCCACCTTCCGGCCCACCCATATATCCTTCCTGTAGCGCTGTGCCCCAAGGTTCGGCATGTCATCCATGCCCAGAGCATGATCACGCGCGCACCATCACGGTGCGGCGAAATATGCTCCCTCTGTAGGGCACGTTGGCCGGCTAGCGCGCGAGCCAGCCACCGTCGACCACCAGCATGTGCCCGTGCACGTAGTCCAGGCGGACGAGGCTAGGAACACCGCTCGCCCCCTGCCACGTCCTCGGCCGTGCCCCAACGACCGGCCGGAATACGGTCACCACCGCCCGGCCGCGGGCGGGGTCGGCTCGGAGAAGTCCACGTTGAGGTCGGTGTCCATATATCCTGGTGCGATCGCGTTGACGTTGACCCCGTGTCCGGCCCATTCGTTGCACAAGGCCTTGGTCAGCCCCGCGACGGCGTGCTTGCTGGCGGCGTAGGCTGGAACCGTGATCCCCCTGAACCGCGAGAAGCGAAGCGGTGTTGACGATCTTGCCGTACCTGGCGCACCATCTCGCGCCTGGAACACCGGGCAGAAGAACACAGCATCAAGGTTGACCGCCAGCACGGCTTCCCAATCGTCGAACGAAAAGTCGGCTGCCGAGGCGGCGCTGAACGCCGGCGTTGTTGACGAGGATGTCCACGCGCCCAAAACGGTCCAGGATCGCGCGAGCGCGCGTTGCGCCGCGTCGGGATCGTTCAGGTCGAGCGCGCCAGGGGCACAGGGCGACGTCCTGCCGCGTGTTCACGCGCTCGTTCAATGCTGGCATTGACCGGACCGAAGCACGGACACGATATCCGCCCCAGCTTCAGCCAGCGCCGTGGCCATGCCGAGGCCCAGCCCGCGGTTACCGCCCGTTATCAGCGCGACCCGGCCACGAGTCGGAAGCGATCAAGAATCATGTTCCTCCATCCTCGGACGCGATGCCGATCAGCCAGCGAGAATCCCGCCACCGACGTTGAAGGCTTCCCGGTGACGTAGCCCGAGTCGGGGCCCACGAGGAACGAGACCATCGCCGCCACCTCCTCCGGCCGCTCGATCCGATTCATGGGGATACGGCCGCACATCGCCTGCACGGATCTTGGCTGGCGACTCGCCCGTCACGCGGGCGAACTCGCGATCCACCACCTCCTGCATCGGCGTGTCGACTACGCCCGGGCAGTGACGGCGTTGACGCGGCATGCCGCTGGCGGTGAGCCAGCGCAAAGGTCTTGGTCATGGCGATCACGGCCGCCTTGCCTACATTGTAGACCGGTGGTAGATCGTGCTGGCGAGCTTGCCCGCGATCGAGGCCATGTTGACGATCCGCCCGCTGCTGCTCCACCATGTGGCGAAGCGCGAGCTGACAGCAGAAGTAGACCGCTTTGGCGTTGACGTCCATCAAGGCATCCCAGTGCTCCTCGGTCACGTCGAGGGCAGCGCCGCACGCTGGATCGCGGCGTTATTGATCAGGACATCGAACCGACCGAAGGTGGCGAGCGTCGCGTCGAGCATGCGTTGCCGATCGTCCGCGGCTATGATGCCGACGGCGAGGGCGAGCGCCCGGCGAGTGATGTCGCGCACTTCGGCGGCGACGGCCTCGGCCTGTTCGTCCTGCCGATCGGCGACGACCACGTCCATGCCGTCCTGCGCCAGACGCAGCGCGATCGCCCGCCCGATGCCCTGCCCGCCGCCCGTGACGACCCCGACTTGGTCCAGTGACTGGCCTGGAAGAAGATTTCGTTTCTCACCTGCTCCCCTGTGTTGACCTACTTAGCGCGAGCCGCCGTCGGCGCAGCCGTCAATTACTCTGCTCCATTCGCAAAAACACTTCGAGACGCACACCGGGGTTTCGCTTAGAGCCCGCCATAGGCTGGCAACTTTTCGTGCTTTAGAATCTTTATGTATGATCAAACCGCTCCTTCAGTGTCGATTGATACATTCGCTACTCGCCTATTGGCGGAGCCTCTAGTAATTGAATCCTTGCCTACGACCAAGAGATGACGACCTGCTTCTCTCTTCGTCCTGTCGGCGTCGAAGGTTCGTAGGCCCGCCCGTCTCCGAGAGCGGGAAGGCGTGCGTCGCTGGTCGTCGGGGTGCAGACCCTTGCGGGCGAGGTGCTCCAGGAGCTGCCCCATCTCGTGGAGCCCGCAGACCCACGAGCCGAGAGCGTCAGCTGCTTGTGCAACAAGAGCGGGCTCGGCTCGAAGGTGATCGATCCCTCGCCCAGATAGACCACCTCGCCCTCATTTCCTCGCGCGCCGCCTCCAGGCACAGCGTCCGCCGGCGGCGCTACCAGAGCAGTCCAGGTGCGACCTCCGCGCCGTGGCTGCCGGTGAGCCCAGGATCTGCTCGCGCCCTCACCGCCCAGCAAGACGTGGGCGGCTCCTCGCCTTCTCGGCCAGCTCCAGGCGCTCGGGGAACAGCGGCCGACGCCCACGACCTGACCCGCCGGAGGAGCGAGCATCGGCGGCGCCAAGCCCCACCGCTCCGAGGCCGACGACGAGGACCCTGTCGCGGCCCGAGACGTCGGCGCACATACCCTGGTAGGCGGTGCCGAACCCGCAGGCCACCAGGGCGCCGTCGGCGTACGTTAGCTCTTCGGGCAGGTGGAGCAGGGTGCGGGCCTCGGCGAGGAGGTAGTCGGCGTGGCCGGGCCGTCGTGCTGCCAGCCATAGGCCGACCTCCCGGGCGAGTGGCACCCGGATCATGAACCCTTGCGGCACTCCTCGCAGTGGCCGCAGCCGACGATGTGGTAGACGACGACCCTGTCTCCCGCCTCGAACCCGGAGACGCCTGGCCCCCGGCCTCGACCTGTCCCGCCGGCTCGTGGCCCGGCGGTGACGTTCTGGTAACGCTCGTTGGGTCCGAGCTCTGTGCTCGTGGTAGATGGCGCGCAGGCGTCGCTGCTGTCGGGCAGAGGCCCGACGCCTTCATTTTGACGAGCACCTGACCGCCCCAGGGTCCGGGCGGTCGAACTCCCCGATCTCCACCCGCTCCTGGCCCGTAGGATCACCTCATGCCGTTGAGCTGCCGATGCCCCCGACCCTACCGGTTGCGAGTTCACTACCACCTAACCTATAGGACCGCGCCTGCTGAGATCGCACCCCTAGCCCTTTCCTCGCTCTGCCTTCGTTCATTGTATTCATTTTACCCACTTCTTTCTCAACAAGGGTGCCGTTACCGGCCGTATCTGTTCCTTCGGAACGCGGGATCGTGCCATTCATTCGTGTCGAACAATACTTTTACATTCAACCAAGTTGACCATTGTGCGCGCTCTGGTAGTCTGCGGGCCCACGGATCGTGGACAAAGGAGACAAAGGAGCAAATTGATGAGCGGAGGAAAGTTTCGATGACCTCCTTCGGGGCCCACGCGTTCATTTGGTCAGTGGAGTGGATGCCCGAGGGGCGAAGAGGGTCATCGAAGGCGCGGCGGAGGCCGGATTAGACTTCGTGGAGATACCGCTGCTACGCCCGAGGAGATGGACGTCGCCGGAACCCGCGATCTGTTGGAGCGCCACGGCATAGGTTGCACCTGCTCACTGGGCTTGCCCAGGAAGGCGCACCTTCCCTTCGCCCCGGACGAGGCAGAAAGGTTTTGAGAACGGCGGTGGACGTTACCGCCGGGCTCGGTGCCTTGAGCTTTCGGGGGCGATCTACACGCACCTGGGCACCCTCACCGGCAAGCCTCCGCAGGAGGAACTCGGAAGTGCAAAGTGTGCGGGTGCTCAAGGACGTGGCCCGGTACGCGGCCGAGAGGGACGTTTCCTTGGGGGTGGAGGCGATCAACCGGTACGAGACCTACTTCTAGAACTCCTGCCTCCCAGGCGGTTTGACTGAACGCGTCGGAGAGCTGAACGTCTTCGTGCACTCCGAGACCTACCACATGAACATCGAAGAGAAGGGCTTCTACGACCCGATAGTGGCTGCGGGGCCGAGGATGCGCTACATCCACCTCTCCGAGTCCGACCGAGGCACGCCTGGCACCGGTAACGTCCCGGACGACGTGTTCCGGGGGCTGAAGGACATCGGTTACGATGGGCGCCCGGTGATGGAGTCCTTCGCCGCGGTGAACGAGGACATCATCGGCGCGACCGCTCTCTGGCGCGACGTCGTGGGAGATCCTAGAGCCCTCATCGGCGACGGTTTGGCTCCTCTCCGCCAGAAGGCGGTCCTCCATGGTCTGCTGCGCGAGTTAAGCCCGCGAAGAGCCTACTTCGCGGTGCGGAGGCGGCGAGCGCAACCGGTAGGCGTCGCGTGAACTCGCGCTGTGTTGTCCGAAGCGTGTTGGGCGGTCGTCAAGGAGGTAAACAGCAGTGGCTCTTATAGGAATCGTTTCCTTCTCAGATGGCAGGGACTTTGTCCACCAGGAACTACAAAAGTTCGTCCGTGGGATGGAGGATAGGGCTATGGTGCCTTAGCGTCACAGGGCACGAGGTGGTGCGGGTGCGGGAGATCGTCTGGTCCAACCGCCTCGCCGTAGCCGAGGCCCAGCAAGGTCGACGCTGGTGCTTCTTGAACGGACGATCTTCAACATCCCCGTGTGTGGCCTTCCCGCACTTCTGATGCTGGGTGCGAGGGAGATGCCGGGGCCGCTTCTGCTCTTCTCGAACGTCGACCCGCAGTACCCGGGGATGGTCGGGATGCTCGCCGCGGCGGGGGGACTAGACCAGATCGGACGCGCCCACGGCCGCGCTTGGGGGGACGTTTCGGTCCTGGGGCAGCTCAGCGAGGGTGGAAGCCCATGCCCGGGCCGCGAAGGCGGGGCCGCTGCGCGGAGCACCTTCGGGAGGATAGGCGGCCGGCCGGACGGGGCATGTACACTGCCGTCTCCAACACGGACCAATGGATGCGCGAGTTCGGGGTGATGTCGAGAGATCGACCAGTGGGAGCTGGTCCGCCGCTCCGGAGAGGTAGAAGTGGAGCAAGGTCAGCGCCGCCAGGGAGGGCTGGAAGGGCACGCGGCCGGGGTACACTACGACGGAAAGAGGCCACGCCGAAGACCCGGAAGGCCAGATCCGCTCCTACTATGCGATGCGCCAGCTCATCGAGGAGTGGAACCTGGACTCTCCGGCATAAAGAAGGCCCAGCCCGGAGCTGACGGACAACTTCTGTACCATGGACGTGACGGATTCTCCTGAACGACCCCTACGACTGGGACGGCCCCAAAGAGCCCCACGTCTGCCCACCGAGGCGGACATGGACGCCGCCCTCACCATGCAGCCTTCCTCAAAGGATAAGCGGCACCCCCGGTCCTCTTCGCCGACGTGCGCCACTACCACGCCGACCGCGGCATCTGGGACCTGTGCAACTCAGGACAGCACGCCACCTCGGGGGTTCGCCGCCCGTAGCGACGACCCGGCAGAACCTGCGCCGCGTCCACCTCTACCCCGAGGTCTTCTACTTCCCGGCGGGCGGCGCGAGCGTCCACCACCTCGCAGCCGAAGGGGACTTCACCTTCGCCCGCCCTACCCGCAAGGGTGGCCGCTACAGGATGCACGTCATGCGTGGCGCCTTCGAGCGCTACGACGACGAGACCAACGAGGAGCTCATGAACCAGCTGACCTACGAGTGGCCCCACGCCTCGCGCGCATGTGGAGGCGGAAGCCGAAGAGATCCTGACCGCTACGGCTCCAACCACATCCACGCTATCCCCGGCGACCACGGAGACCTTGCGGGTCGCCCTGCAAGCTCCTAGAGATCGATTACGATGGTTTCAAAGGAGGCGGCGGAGACTCAGCGTCAGCGGGGCCCTACGAGGTAGGGCCGGATAAGAGTGGCCCGGCCAAAATTCTTCCTTCTCCGCCGTCGAGGCGGAGGGCTGGGTCAAGACCTTCGGCGGTGTAGTGGCGCTCGAGGGCATAAGCTTCGAGCTTTATCCCGCGAGGTCGTCGCGCTGGCGGGGAACAAAGGGCAAGTCCACGCTCAAAAACCTCCTCGCCGGCGTCGTGAGGCCGGACGAGGGCCAGATCACGGTAAATGGCGAGACCGTGACCGACGCCGCCTAGAGCGACGCCCAGGCGTCGCGGCCATACATCAGGAGTTGAGTTCTATACCCATGGTTACGTCGCCGAAAACGTGCTCATCACCTCGCTCGGCGGGGGCCGGAACTTGCTGGTCCATCCCTCCAAGCTGGCAACAAGGCTGCGCTGCCACTGAACGCGCGGGGAGCCGACTTCGGCGCCCGGGAGCCGGTCGAGAACCTATCGACCAGCCGCCGGCAGCTCGTCGAGATCGCCAAGGCGCTGGCGCAAAACCTGTCGGTGATCATCTTCGACGAGCCCACCGCCTCCTCAACCTGGCCGAACGCGAGCGCGTCTTCGAGGTCGTCCGCCAGCTGAAGGGCCGACGGGGCAGTCCTCTACATCACGCACCACCTCCAGGAGATTTCGACTTGAGCGACCGCACCGTCGCTGCGCGACGGCCGCCTCGTCGACACACGCCCGACCGCGAGCCTCGACAAGGCGTGCTGAGCCTTCGAGGCCTTGATGCAGGGCCGCGAGCTCTCCGAGGAGCTGCCGCAGGCCCTCCTGCAAGTGTAGAGTGTTGCCCCGCGGGTTCAGGACCTGGACGACGGGGGGCGTGTGAGCGGCGTCTCCTTCGAGGTGCGTCGGGGCGAGATTTTTGGCCTCGCCGGGCTCGTAGATCGGGTCGCACGGAGTGCGGCCCGCGCCGTCTTCGGGCTCTCCTTAGCACGTGGATGGTGGAGCTTGACGGCACTCACTTTAGCCCGCCCGTCGGCGCGGGATGCGATCCGGAGGGGCATAGGCTTCGTCACCGAAGATCGCAGGGCGGAGGGGCTGTTCGTCGGGCGATCGATCCGCGAAAACCTCACCGTCGTCGCGCTGGGCCGATTCGTGTAGCGCCTCCGGTCGCATTGACAGGAAAGCGGAGAATCGGGGCCGCGCTTGAGAGCTCAAGACTTGCGGATCGCGGCGGGGGCGGGCTCGAGGCACCGGGGAGCTCGCTCTCGGGCGGCAACCAGCAGAAGGTCACCGGCAAGTGGCTCGAGGGCGAAGCCGCACGTGCTCATCCTGATGGCTGACGCGGGGCATAGACGTCGGCGCTAGTTGCCGAAATCTACCGCCTGCTGACCGGCTTGGCCGGGCAGGGGATGGCGATCTTGATGATCTCGAGCGAGATGGCGGAGTTGCTTGGCCTCTGTCACCGCATCGGGGTCATGCACGCGGGAAAGCTGGCGGGCACGCTCGACCGTGCGGAAGCCAACCAGGAGCGCATCATCCGTTTGGCCACCGGCGGCACGCCGTGAATTCGTTGCGGACGTTCCTGGCCCGCAACGGCGTGCTGGTCGCTGGCGTGGCGCTCTTCGTCCTCTTCGCATTCCTCTCGGACCGCTTCGCCACGGTCTCCAACCTCCGGAACATCGCCATCCAGGCCTCGGCGACTACGATCGTCGCGGTCGGCATGACCTACGTGATCACGACCGCCGGTATCGACCTTTCGGTGGGCGCGACCGTTTTCTTGACCGCCGCCCTGGCCACCGCGGGGCTCGAACAGGGCCTCTCGCCGGGCTCCGTCATGCTCCTGGCGCCCTTCGCGGGCGCCCTACTCGGTTTGTTCAACGGGCTGGCGGTCGGTCGGCTCGGCATCAACCCCCTCATCGTCACACTTGCCGCCCTCTCCTTGTTCCGGGGGCTGGGGGGCCATATCACCCGGCTCGAGAACATACCGCTGCCCGGCGGCGTTCGGACGATGGGAACCTCCGACGTGGCCGGCGTCCCGACACCGGTCTTGGTGGCCGCGGTCGTCGTCCTCATCGGGCACCTCGCGTTCAGGCGGACCGTCTTCGGTCGTTACGTGCAGGCGGTCGGCGCCAACCGCGCGGCGGCCGAGGAGGCAGGATTGCCGGTACGCCGGGTGCTCGTCGGCGTCTACGCCCTCACCGGCCTCGCCGCCGGTATCGCGGCGCTGATCATCGTGGGGCGCCTCGGCGCCGTCCAACCCACCGTGGGCAACGGGTTCGAGTTGACGGTGATCACGGCGGTGGTGCTGGGGGGTACGAGCCTCGCGGGCGGCCGCGGCAGCGTCCTGGGCACGGTGCTCGGTGCGCTCATCCTCATCACGGTCGAGAACGGACTAATCCTTATTGCCGCCTCGCCCTACGTCTTCGACATCGTGCGGGCCTCCGTCCTCATACTGGCCGTGGCCGCCGAAGCCATCCAACGTCGCGAGGCCGCCGCGACCCTGCTGCGCCGGCAACGTCGCGGTGAGGAGGCGCCCACGTGACCCGCGAGCGATCGCCCGCCAGGGGGCCTCACCCACACTCTGCGCCGGCAGTGACCCGGGTGGGGCTTCGACCGGTAACGGAGCGCGTCACGCAGGATGCAGGAAGGAGGAAGGAGCAAAAGTGAAACGCAGGATACAGGAAGGAGCAAAGGTGAAACGCACGATGACGCGGCTGGTCTTGACCGCGGCGCTCGTGGCTCTTATCGTTTTCGCGGCGAGCTGCGGCGGGGGCGCCGGAGGCCAACAGGGCGGGGGAGAGCAGCAGGGGACGCTTAAGCTCGGCGTGAGCTTCGACGTTTTGAATGAGATCCGGCAGGCGGAGATCGCGGCGATCCGCGCCGCCGCCAAAGAGCGCGGTGACACCGTGGAGTTCGTGGTCGCCAACGACGACCCGCAGCAGCAGGCGTCGCAGATCCAGAACCTCATCTCCGCCGAGCAGGTGGACGCGGTGATCGCGATCGCGCAGAACAAAGACCAGATCGTCTCCTCTATCCGCAGGGCCAACCAGGCCGGCGTGCCCTTCATAGCCATCGACCGCGCCCCGGCCGAGGGCGGGGAGGTCGCCCTTCAGGTGACCGGGGACCCGGTCGCCGACGGCAAGCTCGCCGGTCGGGCCATGGTCGGCAAGGGCAAAGAGCTCAAGGTGCTCCACCTTCTCGGCGCCCTGACCGACGTGAACGCCATCGGCCGCCGCGACGGCTTCAAGCAAGCCGTCGAAGGCTCGAACAACGTGGAGATCGTCCAGGAGGCCCCGACGGAGTGGGACCCCCAGAAGGCGCTCGACGCAACCTCGAACGCCCTCCAGAAGAACCCCGAGATAAACGCCATCTTCGTGCCCTCGGACTACCTGCTGGCCTCCGTGCTCTCTGCCCTCAAGTCGGCGGGCCGCGAGGCCAAGCCGGGCGACGGCATGACGATCGTCACGATCGACGGCGCCCCCTCCGGCTGCAAGGCTCTGCGTCAAGGCCAGATAGAGACCGACATAGCCACCCTGATCGACGAGTTCGCTGCCCGGGCCGTCGAGGCCGCGCACAAGGCGGCGGGCGGGCGGGAGATCGCCGACCCGGTGGTGAAGGTTCCCGGCTTGGTGCTCAACCAGGAGAACCTCGAGCAGAAAAGCGATCAGGTGTGGGGATGCGAGGCGCTGGAGTAAAGGAACCGGCCGCCGAGCGCGGCCGGTTCGTCCCCCGCCTGCAGAGGTACCCGACGTGGTTGAGTGACCTGGCCCTCCTGCCGGGCCTC
>JAUJNV010000116.1 GCA_030447945.1 Fimbriimonas sp.
TGCCTATCACCGGCAGATCCTCATGCGCCGCCGCGCCCAGTTCCCGGAAGCGGCGGGCGCTGACCATGACGCGCGCCTCCAGTGAGCCCACGGCGTCGTTGTAGGACCGCACCGCCCGGTCGAGGTTCTTCCCCACCGACGAGAAGTGGTCGGCCATGGTGTTCAGCCTCTCGTAGAGCGACTTCCCGAGCTCGCTGATCTTCTGCGCGTTGTCGGCGATCCGCTCTTGGCGCCATCCGTAGGAGACGGCCCGCAGGAGCGCGATGAGGGTCGTCGGGGTCGCGAGGATCACTCGGCTCGATGCACCGACCTCGATCAACTCCGGGTCGTGCTCCAAGGCCGCCGAGAAGAAGGTCTCGCCGGGCAGGAACAGCACGACGAACTCCGGCGAGGGCTGGCACGAGTCCCAGTACGCCTTAGCGCTGAGGGCCGAGACGTGCCGCCGCACCTGCCGCGCATGGTCCTTGTAGCAAGCCTTGCGATCGTCGTCGTCCACGCACTCGATAGCCCGCAAGTAGCCCTCGAGGGGCACCTTGGAGTCGACGACCACGCTCTTGCCGCCTGGTAGTCGAACCACCATGTCGGGCCGGAGGCGAACGTCGTCGGTTTCGGAAGATTCCTGAGTGACGAAGTCGCAGTGCTCGATCATTCCGGCCATCTCGGCGACGCGCTGAAGCTGCATTTCGCCCCAGCGCCCGCGGACGCTGGGAGCCCGCAGCGCCGTAACCAGGTTCCTCGTCTCCCCTTGCAGAGACGTCTGTCCCTGCTGCAGAGCGCGTACCTGCTCCCCCAGCGAGACGTACGCCTCCGTCCGCCGCTGCTCTAACTCGAGGTTCTGAACGCCGAGCCGCTCCAGTTCTTCACGTATGGGGGCGACCAACTCCTCGATCGCCTTCTCCCGCTGCTGAAGATCGCCTTGAGCCCGCTCCTTCGCTCGCTCTAGCCGCTCCTCGGCCAGCCTAAGGAAGTCTTCCGCATTGCTTTGCAACGCCTTCTGCGATAGCGACGCGAAAGCGTCCGTCAGTTGGGCCTGCGTCTGGCCCAGCGCCTCCCGCTGCTCCTCCAAGGTCCGATCCCGCTCCGCGAGAACAGCTTCGGCATGCGCCCGCCCTTGACGCTCCCGCTCTTCAAACCTCGTCTGGAGGACTGCAAGCTCCTCGCGCTGCGAAGCAGCCGCTCTTTGGCTTTCTTCGACCTTTTCTTTGTAGACTACGGCTTCAGCTTCTAACTTCTGGATATATTGCTGCTGACTTTCCAGCCTCGCTAGCTCGGTGGCATGGCGCGATTCGTGCTCAAGGGCAACCCGCTGGCGGTAAGCAGACTTCTGGCTCCGGTGAAAGAGCCACACGCCCAGCAGACCCATGGCCAGCCCAACGGTGAAAGCGGGAAGCCATAGGTCCATCACGTCGTGCTCCTGCCCGAAGTCGGGGGTAAACGGCCAGACGTGTGGGCTTAGGAAAAAGCCGCGCCTTTTATCCTGTCGAGCGTCTGCGCGAAAAGGTCCGTCGTGCTGAGCCCGTAGACTTCCCCTAATGCCTCGTCCACCTCCGGCCGACCGGTGAGCCGAAGCTTCAAGTCCGTCCACACGGAGTTGTTGGAGAACGCCCGCAGGAGATCGCCCAGCCCCGCCTCACCCTTCAGGTGAACGAGGAACCGCCCGATCTGAGACGACTGCTGGTACGCGAGCCACAGCCTTCTCCCGTCGAGGGCGTCTTCCCTCTCCGCCCCGAAGGCAAGCTCTAAGTCGTGCGGGCTAAGCCAAGGTGCCGCGCCCGATGCGAAAGCTCGCCGGGATGCGTCGTCCATATCCTGCCCGGCGACCTGCGCGATCGCTTCGTCGAGCCACCTGGGCACGAGCCCGCTCGACAGGTTGAGCGAGATCACGTGCGCGTACTCGTGCGACACGACCCTCTCCAGCTCGGCTGCGTCGGTTGTGGCGTAGTGCGGAATGCAGATCTTGTCGAAGGGATACTTGTCGGTCATATAGCCGTACCGACCGATCGTCCAAGGGGCATCCGCTTCCTCGGTCAGAACGCTCACGAGCGTGGCCGCCCCGTGCTCCCATCGGAAGCGCCGACCAACCTTCTCGCAGACGGCAAGAACCTCCTGAGCGAGCCCCTCCGCATCGGCGGTTTCCGCCGGCACCGTTTCAAGCTCCAGCCAGTCGTTCACCCGCTCCCGCCGCCCCGCTTGCCGCGTTGCATGCTCCGCCTCGATCAGGCGGTACCAGCGCACGTAGGCGGCGCCGTAGCTCAGGCCGAGGCTTTGCGCGAGCTCGAACGCCGGCTCCAGCCGGTCCCAGTAGTAGTGCTCGATGGCGATGCGCCAGTCGCCGTGCTCGCCGAGCGTGCCGTAGCGTGCGGAGGTGGCGGCCCAAGGTCGGCTCGTGCTCATGCGTGTATAAGGATCTTGTCATAAGGCGCAGCCCTCCGGCAGCACAGGCTCCGGGCGGTCTCGGCGCTCATCAGCCGCCCGTCCCGCGCCTTCTCTCTCGGAGTCGACGAGCAAGGAACTGCGCCGGGACAGCCTAGGCCCCAGAGAGGAACGCCGCTCCTCTGCCCGAGGGAAAGAGAAACGGCTCGTCATCCGAAGAAGTGAAGGACCTCGACCAGCGCCGGCGTAACGCTGTCCTACCATAGAGTCCGCCACCGCCGACAAAGCGCCGTGGCACCGTCGGGCTCCTCCTTTACTTCGTAGAGGATGACAACCGGGGTATCTCTCCGAACAGCACTAAAAACTATGCGGACAGGAAACGCGGAAGCGGAGCTCCACGACCTTCTTCCGAACCCGGGCGACCTCTGTTTAATCCCAGTCCACGGAGTGGCGCGTGATCAGCGCGGCGATCAGTTCTCATTTCCGGCTCATCCATGCCCGCGTGGTGACAGCCGGGGCTCGCTTATTGCCAGGACGAACGGCTTTTCCGGGTCGAAGGGGGGGAGTCTTGTTCAGGCACGCCGCGCGATCCAGGACGGACTGCGCGATCTTGCCCAACACCCCGAAGGGGCGCAGGTCCACGAGCATGAGGTGGCTGTCCGTCCCGCCGCTGACGATGCGGAAGCCTTCGCCCGTTAGCCTGCCAGCGCGCAGGCGGCGTTCCGACGGGATCCGCCTGATACTTGAAGTCGGGCCGCAGGCTTCGCCGAAGGCCACGGCCTTGGCGGCGATCACGTGCATCAGCGGCCCGGCCCTGATGCCGGGAAAACAGGACTTGTCGACTTCTTTGGCGTACTGCGCGCGGCAGAGCACCATCCCTCCGCGGGGGCCCCGGATGGACTTATGGGTCGTGCTCGTCACGAAGTCCGAGCGGTACGGGAGACGGCACGCTTCCGCTGTGCGCGATGAGCTCGGCGGTGGAAGGCCGCACATGAGCGTGCGCCTACCTTCCTCGCGATTCTCCGATCGTCTCGAAGTCGAAGGTGCGCGAGTCAGCGGTCGCACTGCTCACGATCATCTTTCGCCGCCTTGGCCAGCGCGCGAGAACTGCCGGAAGTCGATCCGCTCGGTGTCTCGGCGCACGCCGTACGGCACGACGTTGTAGAGCCTGTTCGAGAAGCCATCGCGACCCGCAGGTGGCCGCCGTGGGCGAGGTTCATCGCCATCAGCGTGTTCTGGCTTTCAGGAAGGCGAAGTACACCTGGCCTTGCCTGCGCGCCGGAGGGCTGACGTTGGCGTTCTCGCGCCAAATCTTCCTTCACCACCTTCGAGGAGAGCTTCTCCACCTCGTCCACCACCTCGCAGCCGGCATCGCTTGCTCGGGATACCTCGGCGTACTTGTCCGTGAGCACCGAAGCCATCGCCTACAAGTACCGCCAGGCTGGCGATACCTTGGCGATGAGCCCAGGTTGGTCTCTTGGCGAAGCTCTTTCTTCCGGTCAGAAGCCCGTAAACCTGCGGGTCGGCCTGACTGAGCGGGACGCGGTGCCCGTGAGGGGCAGCGGGAAGCGTGGCCATAGGCGCATTATGGCCGTGCGACGGGCCGGGGCCGCGCGGCAACTCTCCTCGGCGAGCAGCCCGCCCCACCATGGCCGCAAATTTCAAGTTAGCTCAGCGAGACAAAGAGACGGAGCGCGGGCTTCAGCCCGGCGCCAGCCGGCACTGGTTTTGTGAGACTCTAGAATGCGCCGATGGCATTTGTAGGATCTTTGCCGGCGGGAAGGACAACAACACGAAAAAGGCGGAAGAACGCTCCCCGTGCACCTCCGCTCCATCTTCCACCAGTTAGTAGCCTACTTCTTGCCCTGGTTCGCCATCTGGGTGCCGTAGCGGCGCATGAACTTCTCCACGCGGCCGGCGGTGTCCACGAGCCTCTTTTGGCCCGTGTAAAAGGGGTGGCTGTACGCACTGATTTCGAGGTTCACGATGGAGTACTCCACGCCATCGATCACGCGCGTCTGGTTGGTCTTGTTCGTCGAGACGCCCGTCCATTCGTGCTCGCCATCGACGAACAGCACGGGATATGTTTTGGGGTGGATGCCTTCTTTCATGTCTCTTCCCTGCGGATGTGGCGGGAGTGTACCTTGCGGGGGGGGCCTTGGGGCGGAGGGCGTTGAGGCGTTGGGGCGATGGAGAGGGCTCCGCAACGCCTCGACGCCTCAACGCCCTCTCCCCGTCCCCCAGGTAAACTGCCCTGCTGGTTCGGGCCGCCGGTGCTGTCGCCTTGGGCCCTCCAGGAGACACCACCAACCTATATGAATAACCAGCGCGCCTACCTTTTCCGCGAAGGCAACGCCACCATGCGCGACCTCCTCGGCGGCAAGGGAGCCAACCTCGCCGAGATGACGAACATCGGCCTCCCGGTTCCCCCCGGCTTTACCATCACCACCGACGTGTGCACCGAATACTACAGCGCGGGCAAGATCCTGCCGCCCGGTCTGATGGACGAAGTGCGGCGGGCGGTTGCCGACGTCGAGCAGCAGCAGGGCCGCACTCTCGGCGGCGAACAGAAGCCTCTGCTCCTCTCCGTGCGGAGCGGCTCCAAGTTCTCCATGCCCGGCATGATGGACACGGTCCTCAACCTCGGCCTCAACCCGACGACCCTCCAGGCGCTGATCCAGGAGACGGGCAACCCCCGCTTCGGCTACGACTCTTACCGCCGGTTCATCATGATGTTCTCGGACGTCGCGTTCGGGCTCAGCAAGCACAAGTTCGACGAGGACATCTTCGCCCGGTATAAGGCCGCCAAGGGGGTGTCAAACGACCTGGAGCTGGACGCGGAGGACCTCCGCGCGGTGAGCGAGCAGTTCCTCGATCACGTCCGCCAGAACGCGGGGCGGGAGTTCCCAACCGATCCCTACGAGCAGCTCGAGCTGGGAATCGAGGCAGTCTTCAAGTCTTGGAACACCGACCGCGCCGTCTACTACCGCCGCCAGGAGAAGATCCCCGACGAGATCGGCACCGCCGTCAACGTCCAGGCGATGGTCTTCGGCAACGCGGGCGAGGACTGCGGGACCGGCGTCGCCTTCACCCGCGACCCGTCGACCGGGGAGAACGTGATGTTCGGCGAGTACCTGATGAACGCCCAGGGCGAGGACGTCGTGGCCGGCGTTCGCACCCCCGTGCCCATCGCGGACCTTCAGCGGCAAAATCCGGAGGTGTACCGCGAGTTTATCGAGCTCTCGGGCAAGCTGGAGCGGCACTACCGCGACATGCAGGACTTGGAGTTCACGATCGAGCACAACAAGCTCTACATGCTGCAGTGCCGTTCGGGCAAACGCACGGGTCCGGCGGCGGTCCAGATCGCGGTCGATATGGCCCGGGAGGGCTTGATCGGTCAGGAAGAGGCAGTGCAGCGCGTCACGGGGCCGCACCTCGACCAGCTTCTCCACCCTCGGATCGACCCGGCGGCGTTCGAGGGGGCGACGCTCCTCGCGACCGGTCTCGCGGCGTCGCCCGGCGCGGCGGTCGGCAAGGCCGTCTTCGACGCGAACACGGCGGCGGAGCAGGGTACGCACGGCGGGGCCGGTGAAAAGGTCATCCTCGTCCGCGACGAGACCAACCCGGACGACGTCCACGGCATGATGGCGGCGCAAGGCGTCCTCACGGCCCGCGGCGGCAAGACCTCTCACGCGGCGGTCGTGGCACGCGGCTTCGGCATCCCGTGCGTCGCCGGGGCAGAAACCCTCAATGTCGACACCCACGCGAGGTTCCTCAAGGTGGACGCCCGCGTTGTGAAGGAAGGCGACACGATCACGCTCGACGGCTCCACGGGCAACGTGTACCTGGGGGAGCTGAAGCTCATAGCCCCGGAGGTCAGCGGCGCGTTCGGCGAGCTCATGGGCTGGGCGGACAGCTACCGCACGATGCGCGTGCGGGCGAACGCGGACAACCCGCGCGACGCCCGGCAGGCGATCGAGTTCGGTGCCGAGGGTATCGGCCTCTGCCGCACCGAGCATATGTTCTTCGAGTCGGAGCGGCTGCCCCTGGTGCAGGAGCTCATCCTCACGAAGGACGAGGCGGTTCGGCAAG
>JAUJNV010000117.1 GCA_030447945.1 Fimbriimonas sp.
TCCCCTGAAGAGCGCCCCCGATCTGCCCACGGATCACGTCGTCGGTCTACACCTGCTTCTACTTGCCTCCTGAAAGAGTCTCGCCCGCACAGCACGGGCATGAGGCCGTGCCGAAGGAGAGCGCCTATCTTCAGGATTCACCGTCGTCTCCGCAAAGAAGGGGACCGTGCTCGCGGGAACCTCCAGCTTGCCGAAGCGGCCCGCGGGTCTCCCGGGTGGCCGACGAGGCGTAAGTCATATGGAAACTCTCGGAGCATCGACGCGGAGACGCGGCCCGTAAAAAACGGGAGATCCTGCCAGAGAACGTCTTGGCCCGACGGCGACGCCTGGGCCCACCAGAGCCAGGCGGTGCCGGCGATACGCGGTGGGCGGGCAGACCCCACCTCGACGCCTTCTACGGCTATGCCGGCGTAGGCGCGAGGGTCGGCGACGTTGGCCTTCATTGCCGATGACAAGTGGCGTCCGCGTGCTACCCACGCACCACGGTCGGCTCGACGCTGATCTCCACCTTGCCGCGCACCGCGTTCGTGATGATGCAGTATAGGTCCGCCTTGTGCGCCATCTCCTGCGCCATCGCCACCTGCTCGTCGGTCGCGCTCGGCGTCCAGGGTGATCTGGCGCAGGACCACCGACTTGCAGGTGAAGTTCGCGCCTTCCTGCTCTACGGTGCCGACTGAGTCCACGTGGAGCCCTTCAGCAGGAGGCGGCGGTTCGTGGCGACGATGCCGAAGGTGATGCTGTAGCAGCTCGCGATCGACCCCGTCAGAGCTCCTCCGGGTTCGTCGCGCCGCCCGGGCCTTGGAACTCGGGCGGGACCGCCACCGGGATCTCGCCTCCCGCTGTGGCCCGGCTTGACGGTGCCGTGTCCGTCGCGTCCGCCGGTCCAATCGGCGGAGATGGGATACTCGTGAAGCTGTGGCATCGGCTCATTCTACTGGAGTCCAGCGCCCTCGTCGGCGCGGTCAGACCTTCTGGAGCGGCGTGAACACCTGGAGCACACCGATCTGCTCGTGGCCCAGATCGGCGTACAGCAGGGCGCCGACGTTGTTGGCGAGCAAGACGCTGGTATCGGCCCCACTCGCGCGGTCGTCCAGGGCATCCGGCTCATCAGCGCCCTCGCCAGCCCGCGCCGACGGTAGCCCGGACGCACGTACATATTCGAAACCGACGTCGCCTCCCGCAAAAGCACGAATGCTGCGTACCCAGCCGACAGGGCGCCTTCATCTTCGACGTAGTAAAGCCGCAGCGGCGCGCTCTCGTCGCCGATGTGCTTCGGCAAGATCTGCCTCGACCGCGCCGCTTTCGCCACCGATCGGCTTCTTCCGCGGTCGCAACCCGCCGCACGGGCTGCGGCTCAGGCATAGGTTCCACCGCGTCAAGAGACCGCACCATAAAGTGCTCGTGGTGGCAGACTACGAACGGCTGGATACACAAGGCAGGTTTCGTATCGTCCGGTTCGACCCGCCATTCTTTGGCGGCTACGAGTTCTGGATCGTTAACGAGAAAGGCTTCCTATGGGAGCCTGGACGACTTGGATGGTGCCTTCGCCTATTTGGAGACGGACGAGGCCCGGGACTACAACCGGAGCTCCCCCTAATACTTATTCCTTTCAGTCCTCATCCGCGAACCACAGGACCCCGATTCGGTCTACGGTCAGCATGATGATGCCGGTGTCGAAAGTGGCGTCGGTGGCCGGCATCCAGCCGGAGATCTGGCCACCGTCTCTCCCGCGCAAAGATCCATGTCGTGGAAATTCTGCCGTTGGTGAAGTACCGCTGCCCGTAACCGGTCGTCCCGTATCCAGCGCGCGAAGGTGTCGGCTAACCGTACCGCCTCAGAGGAACTCCATCAACTGGCCGTCATGGGCGAACTCTTGCGAAAGCCCCAGCCCGAGGACTGAGGCAGAGTCCTCTGAAACCTCAATCCACTGCGGGCCTGATGGTCGCAAGCCGGTGAGCTGGCGGCCGTGTCAAGTGCCTCAACCACGGATGCAGGCCCGCCGCCTCTCTTGGAAGAGGCGGCAGGATGTCATAGGCCGCGCACCATACGGCCCCGTACCGTCGACGGCGGCGATCTCATCCAGCAGTCCCGACGGAACCTCGCTCAACTCCACACTCGCACGCAGCGAGCTTACATATGCGCGATGATCTCGTCGCCAAACTCGCTGCACTTGACCTCCGTCGCGCCCTCCATGAGGCGCGCAAAGTCGTAGGTGACCCGCTTGGAGGGTGATTGCGCCCTCCACGCCGTTTGATCATGTCGGCGACCTCGGTCCACCCATGTAGCGGAACATCATCTCCCCGCTGAGGATCACGGACGACGGGTTCACCTTGTCCTGGCCCGCGTATTTCGGCGCGGTGCCGTGGGTAGCCTCGAAGATCGCATGGCCGGTCTTGTAGTTGATATTCCCGCCGGCGCGATGCCGGATTCGCCCACCTGCGCCGCGAGCGCGTCGGAGATGTAGTCGCCGTTGAGGTTCATGCAGGCGATCACATCGTACTCCTTGGGGCGGACAGAATGGCTGGAGGAAGGCGTCGGCGTCCACGTCGCCCAGTCACGTGCCCTGTGCCTCGATGGTCTGCCAAGGGCCGCCCTCAAAATCCACGGCCCCGAACTTCTCGCGCCGTCCTGGTAACCCCATTCCTGGAACGCGCCCTCGGTGAACTTCATGATGTTCCCCTTGTGGACGAGCGTCACGCTCTTGCTGCCGTTCGCGATGGCATACTCGATGGCGGCGGTGACGAGCCGCTCCGTCCCCTCTTGCGAGGTGGGCTTGATGCCGAAGCCGGACGTCTCCGGGGAAGCGGACCTTCTTAAACCGTTCCGGGAAGTTCTCCTGCATGAGCGCGGCGAAGCGCTTCCTTCGTCTGTGCCCTGCTCGAACTCGATTCCGCATAGATGTCCTCGGAGTTCTCGCGGAAGATCGTCATGCTGACCGCACCCGGATCCTTGACGGGGCTGGGTACCAGTGAACCAGCGCACGGGGCGCAGGCACACGTAGAGGTCGAGCATCTGCCGCAGGGCCACGTTGAGCGAGCCGGATGCGCCACCGACCCGGGGTGGTGAGCGGACCCTTGATGCCGATGAGGTACTCGTTGAACGCCTTCAGCGTCTCGTCGGGCAGCCAGTTCCCGTCCGGTTAAACGCCTTCTCCCCCCGCCAGAACCTCCTGCCAGGTCACCTTCCGCTCTCCGCCGTACGCCTTTTCGACCGCCGCGTCAGCGCCGCGCTCGCCGCCCCGATGTCCAGGCCCGTGCCGTCCCCCTCGATAGAGGAAGGATCGGGTCGTGGGGCACGTTCAGCCCTGGTCGCTCATCGTAACTGCGCTCGGCATAGCCTGGGGAGGATACCGAACGGGACTCCGCCCGCTTCCGCGGCTGTCGTCGTACAATGTCGGGGGTGAGAGCGTTCAGGTCGATTATGATCCTTGCCGCAGCGTCCTCGGCCGGCGTGGCCACAGCAAAGTGCGCCATGCCCGGGGTCGACCGGTCTCTCGGGCAATAAACTGCACCGTGCGGTCATCACTCCTGAGGGCAAGCTCACCGTTTCTCGAGGGGCGTCGCTGACGGGCGGCTTCGTGAAGAAGATCCTGGCGGACCGTCAGGCGCTACCCGGCCACCGCAAGAAATCCTCATCAGCGACGACGGCAAGCGGGTCGTGGTGTTTGACCGGTACGCCGGGGTCGGCGTGTACGGGAGCGACGGCAAGACTCTGCGGCTCTCTCACCGGGATCTCCGACCCCGGCGGAGGTTGCGAAGCGTCCCCGGGAAGATGGGCTGCCATCCGGAGGGCGTGTGGATGTGGCCCTCGGCAAAACCGGCCATTCAGGACGGTCGCCTGTTGCTGAAGCTACGCAGTGGGAGGCACATGCAAATAGCCCTGCTGGATGGCCGCGCCACGGAGGACCTTTCGCGGCTCGTCACCACGCCTCCGGGTTGCGCGTTTGGCTTGTTTGGCCATTGCCGGTTCTGCCCTCACTCTGCGGCTGGGCCGACGAGGTTGTAACCCCCGACGTGGACTTTCCATCCTGGAAACCACAAGCCAGGCAAATACCCTGGCGATCCTGGCACGGTCTTGCGCGTCAGATGCTTGACATGCATTCGCGCGCTCTGATTCTTCTGGCGACCCTGACCGCTCTGCTCTTCAGCTTCCCCGTGCTGGCGGACTGCCTCGTGCAGCCCACGCAGACCGCGCTGTCGGCGAACGGTAAGGTCAAGGCCACCCTCAGCGTCAACGGCGTGCTGAAGATCTGGAAGCTCGACGCGAAGGGCAAGAAGTTCGTCCCGGTTCGAAGGCAAGCTCGAGCCGCGCGGCCACCCGCCTTCACGCTGTTCGTGCCCAACTCGGGCGACCGGGTCGTCCTCTTCGACGTTTGGGACGGAGTCGGCGTGTACCGGGCGAACGGCAAGGAGATCCACTACCACGCCGCCGCTTCCCTGCTGACCCCGCCGAGATCGGCAGCGCGCGGACAAATGGGCCTGCCGCCCCGACGGCGCCCTTTTCGACGGCCTGGTCCTGGAGTCGGACGGTGCCGCCCGCGTCAAGATTCACAACGGCCGGACGGTCGTCCTCCGGCTCCGCGACGGCGGGATCGTCAAAGTCTGTAAAAAAGCGGGCGGGTTCTAGGTCTTCCGGCACTTTCTGGCTTTGGACCCGCGTTATCCTTAGACGTGAGAGTCAGCCGGTGGAAGGAAGGCAGAGCAGCGGAGGAGAGTGGATAACGGCGGCAGAGGCCCAGCGGGTCGGCGAGATCTGGGCGGGCCGGGGGACTGAACGGCGTGACGACCGTCGAGGAGTTGAACCCTGGGCATATCGTCGAAGCGGCCCGAGCGCTGGTGGCCGAGGTTCGTTCCAGGGCTGCGGATGCCTCCTCTCCGCGATCAAATTCAGGGGTATCCCGAACTGGGCCAAGGGTATGGCCGCTGCCGTTGCCTTCGGTTGGATGATGGCCGCCGGCGCCACCTCGGTGGCCGCGGTCATGCGGAGATGGTGACCGTTACCCATCATGAGCATCTCGTCGCGCCCAACCGCCGACGCTCCGTGCGTTCCCCGATCCTCGCCGTGTCAGGATCGTGCGCATGCCGACCACAGCCGCCTCATGGCCGAACGGACGTGCGCGCCGCATCGGCGCGAAGAGCCGCGCGTGAGGCCGCGCGCGACGCCGCCAAAGAAGATCGCCCGCGTCCCAGGGAAATAGAGATTGAAGCGGTAGAGCGTGTGGACACCCCGAACTGCGGAGCCGCCTACGCCGCCGGTCCTCGAAAACCTATAGCGCCCGCCGATCAGCGCACGTTGAAATACTTCGCCGCAGGGTTGTGGACGACGATGGCGCTCGTCGACACTCCGGCACCAGCATGAACTCCTCGCTGAGCTCCAACCCGATCTCCTCCGGCTGAAGCAGCTCGAACAGCTTTGCCTGGTCTTCGAGGTTCAGGCACGCAGGGTAGCCGAATGAGATAGCGCGCCCCGTGGTACTTCGCGCTGAACAGCAGGGCATCTCCTCCGGCTCCTCGTCGGCGATCCCCATTTCGTGCCGCACCTGGCGGTGCCAGTACTCCGCCAGCGCCTCGGCGGTCTCCACGCCCATGCCATGGACGTAGAGGTAGTCCTGATACTCGCCCGCGGCGAAAAGCTCCCGCTCTCGCTCGCTGACCCCGGAGCCGACGGTGACCTGGAACCCCGCGGTATCGAGGTCCGTGCGAAGTAGTCCGCCAGGCACAGCCGCCTTCCATCGCGCTGGCGGGAAAAGTGAAGCGCAGCCGCTCCCGTGCGGGCGTCCTCCTGGAGGATCACGAGGTCGTTCCCTTCCGAGCGGCAGGGGAAGTAACCCCCACTTGACCGCCGGTCGGAACACCCGCGCCAGCTCGCGAGCAGCCGCTCAAAATCGGTCGCGCCGTCTCTTCGAGCCAAACCGCGAAGTCGGGGTTGCTCATCCCCGTCGGGCCGCTTAAAGGCCCACTGCCCCCGGAAGAGCGCGATCGGTTCACGTACTTGTATAGCTCGAACGGATCGAACCGGGTGTGCTTGCGCGCACCGTAGAACGAGAGCGGCGGCACCGCCTCGGACGGGAGCGGCTCCAATGTCGCTCCGCATGCCGTCGAAAACGTACAAATCGTGCTCGATCTCGGGAAGGCGGTGCGAGCGGACCCGCTCATAGACCGCCTCCTCCGCCAGCGCGGCGCTTCTTCGGCTGAGCCGGGTCTTCCGTGGCCGCGGGAGCCCCGACCTCGTCGCCGGTCAGCTCTCCCATCAGACGCAATCCTTCGAAGGCGTCTTGCGCGTAGAACACGCGGCCTTCGTAGAGCGAGCGAAGGTCCTGCTCCCATAGGACCTCGTCAGCGCCGCGCCGCCCCAGAATGACGGGATAGCCGGCGAGGCCCCGGTTGTTCATCTCCAGCAGGTTCTCGCGCATGACGACGGTGCTCTTCACAAGGAGCCCGCTCAGTCCGATGACTTGGCAGTTATGAGCGACCGTTGCGTCCAGAATCGCGTTGACCGGCTGCTTGATGCCGAGATTCACCACCCGGTAGCCGTTGTTGCTGAGGATGATGTCGACCAAATTCTTCCCGATGTCGTGCACATCCCCCGCCACCGTTGCCAGCAGGATAGATCCTTTTTCCGACCCCTCGACCCGCTCCATGTGCAGCTCCGATGACGCACCGGGAGTCTTCATGACCTCCGCGCTCTGGAGGACGAACAGGGCTTGCATCTTTCCCGCCCCAAACAGCTCGCCGACGGTCTTCATGCCGTCGAGCAGGATCTCGTTTATGATGTGCAGCGGCGGGTGCAGCACCCATGGCGTCGTCGAGGTGGCGCTCGAGACCGCGCTTGATCCCATCGGCGATGTGCTGCGGAGGCTGTCCTCGACGCTGGGCCTCGAACGGATCGGCCGCCGTCAGACCGCCTTCACGTTCTCAAATCGCGCCATCAGCTCGATCAGCGGATCGTACGTACAGACGCGCTCAGACTCATTATTCTCGGCAGGCACCGCACGAAGGGGTACCCGCGCAGCTTTTGGGCGCAAGGGCCCCTTTCACCTCCTGTTCCCTGTCCACTGTCCACTGTCCACTGTCCCCCTGCCCCCGTGGCACCGGCACTCCTGCCGGTGCCACGGGGAAGTGCTACTGGCCATGCCGGTTCTGGTACCTGTCGTACCCTTCTCCGCTTCCTCCGGCGGGATCGCCTGCGGCTCCCCAAACTGCATCGCGAGGTGGACCGTCCTCGCGACGTCCTCCGTCATCACTGCGGCCTTGAGCGCGGCTCGCGGTGGGTCGCCCCCCCGCAGAAGACGCCGTGGTTGCCGAGCAGGATCGCTGGGCGCGGCCGCGGTGGCGGAGGATGTCAATGACGGATGTGTTCGCCCTCGTTATCCACGTACGGCGCGCAAGGGATCCTCGCCCCCGAACTCGTCCGCGATGGCGGTCAGCACAAGGGGAATGGGCCGGCCGGGGGCGGCGAGCAGTGGCGAAGTTGCTGTGCGTATGGACCACGCCCCGGACGCCGGGCGGGGTTCCGGTAGAGAAAGAGATGGTGCAGGAGGTCGACGCTAGGGCGGACGCCCTCCGCTCACCACGCGCCCCGTCGCCAGCTCGACCGCCACCAGGCTCTCCGGCATGATCTTGTCGTAGTCCATGCCACTCGGCTTGATGAGGACAAGTCCCGACTCAGAGGTCGTAGCCGCTCGCATTGCCGGAGTGCATCGTCACGAGACCGGACCGTGGCAGGGCCATTGGCCTCCACCGCCTGGCGAAGCTCCCAGGGGCTACGTCAACGGGCAACAGCAGGGCGGATGCGCCCCGCCCGGGATCTTCCCCAGGATGTCATTGCAGGAGGTCGGTGCAGTCCGAGCAGACCGCTCCGTTTGACCCTGTCGGCTTTCTGACCTGCTCCTTCGTCTTGCCGCAAGAGAGCGGCACTGGTCACGACGCTCGGCGGCAGGTTTCTCCATCTCAACCTTCTCCGGTCTAGGACGACACCCGACGCGCCTCCTGGCGGATCGCGATCAGCTCCTTCATCACGTGCGCGAGCGAACCGTGGAACCCCTTCGTCCCAAGGCGTCGTGGACATCGCTGTAGAGGCTATAGAGCCGTCTGTAGAGCAGCCGCCGCGTGAGGATCCGGCGTGTAGATCCGCTCCTTTACCCATGTCGCCCGCTGCGCCTCCTGGACAGTCGCGTGCCCGCCACCAACGACCGACGCGAAGACCGCCGAGCCGAGGGCGGGGTCTGGGCGGAGGCGGCTGATCTTCAGCGGCCGGTCAAGATGTCCGCGTAGGTCTGCATGAACGGGTTCTTCTCCGCGATGCCGCCGCAGTTTACGACCCTCGCGCACCTCGACGCCGTACTCCTCGATCCGCCGGATGATCTTGAGCGATCCGAAGGCCGTGGCCTCCACGAGCGCGCGGTACACCTCGGCCGCCGACGTGTGCAGCGTCTGACCCAGCAGCAGTCCCGTCAGCAGCGGGTCGGTGAGGATCGTTCGGTTGCCGTTGTTCCAGTCCAGGGCGAGCAAGCCGCTCTCGCCGGGCCGCAGACATTCCGCCTCCGCCGTCAGGCTCTCGTGCGTCGCGCCGGGCGGCGCGAGGTGCGACACGAACCACTCGAAGATGTCCCCGACCGCCGACTGCCCCGCTTCCAGCCCGTACTGGTCCGGCAGAATCGAGCCCTTCACGATCCCCGAGACGCCCGGGATGTCGGCGAGGGGCTGATCCAAGGGGTGGACCATGCAGTCGCAGGTGCTCGTGCCGATGATCTTCACCAGCGTGCCCGGCCGCACTCCAGATCCTACGGCGCCGAGGTGGGCGTCGAAGGCCCCGACCGCGACGGGCGTGCCCTCTCTTAGCCCCGATCGTGACGCCACCTCGGCACCGATGCCTCCCGCCTTCTGGTCGCTCGGGACCGCCTTCTCGTAGAGCCGGTCCCGTAGATCGGCGAGGGCCGGAGAAAGCGAGCCAAGAAACTCCTTGGAGGGCAAGCCCCCCCAATCTTCGGCGTACATGGCCTTGTGCCCGGCGGCGCAGACGCCGCGCTGCAATGTGTGCGGATCGGTATTGCCCGTCAGGTAGGCCGGAATCCAATCGGCGCACTCCACCCAGGAGTAAGCCGCCGCAAAAGCCTCCGGCGAGACGCGGGAGCAGTGAAGGATCTTGGACCAGAACCACTCGGACGAGTAGGTCCCGCCGCACTTCGCGAGGTACGGCTCCCCTGTCTCCTGGGCTCGCTCCGTGATCTCCGCGGCCTCCGCGTGTGACGTGTGGTCCTTCCAGAGCCACGCGTAGGCGCCGAGGTCGTCTTTAAGCCGATCGTCCATAGACAGTGGAGTACCGTGGCGATCCACCGGGATAGGCGTCGAGCCGGTGGTGTCGACGCCGACGCCGACGATATCCCCCGCGTCGAGGCCCGATTTTCGGAGCACTTCGCCCGTCGTCGCGTAGAACCCCTCGACGTAATCCGCCGGGTTCTGGCGGGCCAGATTGGGGTCGCGCGGGTCGTAGAGCACGCCATCGTCGCCGCTGGGGTAGGCATAAACGGCCTCCGCAACCTCCGCGCCGTTCTCGATGTCCACGAGGAGCGCGCGGACGCTGTTGGTGCCGTAGTCGAGGCCGAGCGCATACCGAGCCATGCCTTCATGCTACCGTTTGCTCTTGCCGGGCGGGTACCGGGTGATAATGCTCCTGTGGGAATACCGACGTGGGCGCAGGCCGGCCTTTGGGGGCTCGTCGCCGGCGGCGCGCTCCTCCTCGGTGCGGCCATCGGTTACCAAGCGCGGCTGCCGCAACGAGCCGTGGCGATGATCATGGGCTTCGGCGGCGGAGTGCTCATCTCGGCCCTCTCGTTCGAGCTCATGGACGAGGCGTACAAGGACGGGGGCACGCTGGCAGCCGGCCTGGGCTTCTTGGGCGGCGCGATGCTGTTTACGGGAGCCAATCGGCTCATCGCATGGCACGGAGGCAAGCACCGGAAACGCTCCTCGGGCCAGCCCACGGAAGGAGAGGATCGGGGAAGCGGGCTGGCGCTGGCCGCGGGAGCATTGGTCGATGGGATTCCCGAGTCCATCGCGATCGGCGTCAGCCTCATCGGAGGCGGCAAGATCGCGCTCGTGACGGTGTTCGCCGTTTTCCTCTCGAACATTCCCGAGGGCCTCGCTTCATCAGCGGGCATGCGCGAAGCGGGTCGGCCCGCTTCGTATGTGTTCGCCGTCTGGGGCTCCATCGCCCTCACCTCCGGGCTCGCGGCCATCGTGGGCTACACCGTCTTCGCCGGCCTGCCCAAAATGGCGACCGCCGCCATCCTGGCCGTCGCGGCGGGCGGCATCCTCGCGATGCTCGCGGACACCATGATCCCCGAGGCGTACGAGCACGCTCACGACTACATCGGCCTGACCGCCGCCGCCGGCTTCCTCTCCGCCTTTCTCTTGTCGAAGATGGTGTAACCCTTTGGAGTGGGGTGCTTTTGCGCCGCTTTCTGTGAGGCGGCCTGACGCCGTCTTTCATCTACAGCTTCTCGTGCAGAGAACGCGCGCCAGGTCGCGCTAGAGAAAGCGGCGCCAGCTCGCCGCACTCCAAAGGACGAGGCTAGACCAGCAACGCGTCGCCCGCCTCCTGGGCCAGAACCATCCTGGAGTACGTGCCGCCGAGGGCCATAAGATTCTCGTGCTTCCCCCGCTCGACGATCCGGCCCCGCTGGAGGACGAGGATGAGGTCCGCGCCCCGGATCGTGGACAGGCGATGGGTGGCGATCACGGCCGTGCGCTCGGCCAGAAGTCGCTGGAGGCCATCGTAGATGAGCCGTTCCGACTCCGGCTCGACTGCGGAGGTCGCCTCGTCGAGAAGGAGTATCCGGCCCTCGGCGAGGAAGGCCCGGGCGACGCTGAGGCGCTGGCGCTGCCCCCCGGAGAGCTTCACGCCGCGCTCCCCCACCAGGGTCGCGTAGCCGTCCGGAAGCGCCGTGATGAACCCGTGCGCGTTCGCGGCCCGCGCGGCCTCCTCGACCTCGGCATCCGTCGACTGCGGGCGGCCATACCGGATGTTCTCCGCGACGCTTGCCCAGAAGAGGAACGTCTCTTGCTGCACGGAAACCACCTGCCGGCGC
>JAUJNV010000118.1 GCA_030447945.1 Fimbriimonas sp.
GACCGGGACGGGATGCCTGTCGCTTTCAGCTTTGCGACAGCGTCTAGCAGCGCCGCTTCGGCCACTTCCTGCTGCGCGTCCATCTCGGACGCCGCCGGTATGAACAGACCCATCGCGGGCTGCGTCCCGAGCAGCATCGACGGCGGCGATGCGTTCACCAGGACAGCCTCCGCTCCCGAAAAGCGGAGGCGCGCGAAAACCTCTAGAGCCGGCTCTAACTCGCGAGCCAGATCGACTCCGACAACTGTTCTCATGACGTGGCCTCCTATCCGCTCCATTTGCCCCCGATAACGACAGGGGTCCCCACCTCCACCCACTCGTAGAAGAAACGCGCCGGGCTGGGGCCCTTCGGCTCCAAGGACAGGCGGATGCAGCCGTGCGAGGCGGGAACGCTCGGCACGCTACGGTACCCATGGACGAAGATGTCCCCGGTGATTTGCACGCTGAAGGGCATGGGCGAGTCGTTGTAGAGGCTGGATATGTGCATCCTCGCCTTATACGGGCCGGCCTTGAAGTTGCCGTTCGGCGTACGCTTGCCGCGTCGGCCCGTGCTCACTTGGGTGCGCATAATGGTCCGCGAGCCCTGGATGGCGTGAAGCTCCTGCTTCGACTTGTCAATCTTCACCCGCTTCTCTCCCCGACGGATCTTGATTTTGCGCCCGCGGCGACGGAGGATAGCGCTCTCGGTACTCGGATCCCATTCCACCGACACTTCCCATCGCGACAGGGCGCGCAGGGGCACAAGACGCGTGCCGTCGGGCAGCGTCGGCCCATCCCGGTCGATCTCGTGGCCTGCGACCGTAATCCGGCCGTCCTCATGCGCATGAACCCACAGCCCGAGCGTAGGGCCTACCTCGCGCAGGGGCGCCAGGAGCGTGTTCGGCCCCGAAGCGTAGGTAATTCCGTCGACGATGGCGGGGCCGTTGGTTTCCGCGGTCGCGGCCGCTGTTGAGCTAGCCATCGCAAGGGCGAGCCACCCCGCCACACGCGAGTGCCGAGAGTGCATCATTGCCCTCCTCCCCGCTCGCGCTCCGAACAGAGCTGCCAGCGCGGGAAGGCGTCAGCCGTCGGCGCCTGGTCGAAGGAAAACTTCGCTCGCCTGTCGGCGAACTCCGCGCGAGCCTGCTCGCGAATCTGGTCGTGCAGCTCGATCAAATGCTGCATCGCGTTGTGGAAGCGTACTTCCCCTGCCCCATCGCCACACCCGGATGACCAGTGGCTCAGGCGCCTCAGATTAACCGCCCCCTCTCGTACACGCCGCGCGAGCCGCAGCAGTCGCCGCGCCCTTTTCGTCGAGGGATCGGGCAAGCGCCCAATCGCCTCCAGTTCCTGTCGAATGCGGAACTCTGTAATCACCCACGACACCTCCTATGAGTCGTTCATGGAGGAGCAGGCCACGTCCTAGCGCAACCGGCTGACCTCTCGATTTTCGCCTACGGGGTTAGCTGACGGGCTAGGACATCGAGATATCCTGCGCGGCCGGGCCGCGCTACGCCCCAAAAGGATTGGTTCCCCCGCTCCGGTGTGACCGGATTCGGCATATGCTTTTTTACTATACACAAGCGGGCATCTGGGTCGCTGCCCGCTGGAAACGAAGACCCTGCCACGTAGAAAATGCCGAAGCATCGCGGCGCGGAGCTTCTAGTGGGGATTGATGCGAACGAGGCGACGGTTCGGGAGATATGCGACTCCCGCATCCAGATTCTCCGCGAGGAACCTCAGCGGAACGTGAACCCTGCCGTTGAAGACATGAGCGGCGACGTCCATGAGCCGGCGCTTCCCGTTCACGGTCGAGACACGCCGACCGACGACTAGCTCGACGCGGTGCACACCGCGGACGGCGGTGACCCGCTGTCGCCGCCGATCGTACGACACACTCGCGCCCATGTGCTCGAACACCTTCCGCATGGGGACCAGTAGCCGCCGTCCGACGTGAAAGGGGCGGGATCGGTCGAACGCGACGCGTTGCCCGCTTATCTGCACCTCGATGCTTCGCCGACGCTGCGCACCCGTCGGGACGATTAGCCCCAGCGCGAGAGCTACCAGCAGGCTGCCCCGAGTGAGTGCCCTGTTTCCGGCACGGCGCCGGCAACGAGTCTCCCCGACGAGCGCGAGGGGCTGTCCTCCCGAGTACGGATCGGGCGCACGATGATCATGGGTCATATTTGGATTCATAACTACTCCTCGTGGAATCGTCTTGACATTAGACTAAGCTCGTACCCTTGGCGTTCATAGCTGCTGCTGCTGAACATCCTAATGGAACACTCGCCGTTGTTAACGTCTAAGGAGTATGCCTAGAAATCGAGTCATCTACGTAGGAGTCCTTGTGCTCGTGGCTTCGGCCCTGATCTGGGCGGGTGCCCGGCTCACGCAGCAAATCGAATGGATCCTGCCGTACACCGCCGCCGCCGGCGCGGTGCTCATCGTGCTCGGGGTGCTGTACGAGGTACGGAAGCAAGGGGCCGCGAGCGCCACGGCAGACTCATCTACGAGTCCTCCCGCGCCGTAAGCCGGTCGCCGAGAAGCTGCCGCGCAAGCGGCGTAGTTTTTTCGGATACTTGGTCGGGTGAATCACGCGACCGAGACTCTGTTAAGCCTTTTCGTGGCGTTCGTGGCGGCGCAGGTGGGGGGCGAGATCGCGCAGCGTCTGAAGCTGCCTTCGGTGGTGGGCCAGATCGCGGCGGGGGTGGCGGTGGGCGGCTCGGCCTTGGGGTGGGTACGGCCCAGCGAGCCGCTAGAGCTGCTGGCGGAGCTGGGGGCGATCCTGCTGCTCTTTTCCGTGGGGCTGGAGACGCGGGTGGCGGACCTGAAGAAGGTGGGCGGCGTCGCGCTCTCGGTGGGGGCGTTGGGCGTGATCGTGCCGTTCCTGTTCGGCGGGATCTGGGCTCTGGCCTCGGGGTTCCCCACGGCCAAGGCGATGTTCGTGGCGGCGGCGTTCGTGGCGACCTCGGCCGGGATCACGGCCAAGGTGCTCCAGGAGCTGGGGGCGCTGGGGCGCAAGGAGGCCCGCATCATCTTAGGCGCGGCGATCATCGACGACATCCTGGCGATGCTGCTGCTCGGCGTGGTGACCGCGCTGCAGACGGAGGCGGGGGTGGACGTGCTCCAGCTCGTGAAGATCCTCGGCTCGGCGGTGGCGTTCGTGGGAGTGGTGGCGCTCCTGGGGGCGAAGGTGATGCGGCGCTCGGAGGACCTTTTGGAGGCGCCGGTGGACGCGGAGTCCCCGCTCGTGATCTCGCTCGCGATCTGCCTGGGGCTGGCGGTGGCCGCCGCCTACATCGGCCTGGCGGCGATCATCGGCGCGTTCCTGGCGGGCATGATCCTCGCCGAGACGAGGCACCGGCACGCCTTAGAGCACGACACGCGCCCCATCATGGCGTTCATCGTGCCGTTCTTTTTCGTGGCGACGGGCACGAAGGTGGACGTGGGGCTGCTGGCGGACTGGGGGGTGGTCGGCACGGTGCTGGCGGTGACGGCGCTCGCGGTGGTGAGCAAGCTCGCCGGGTGCGGGCTCGGCGCGCGCTCTTTGGGGAGAAAGGGCGCGCTCGTCGTGGGGGTGGGGATGGTGCCGCGGGGGGAGGTGGGGATCATCGTGGCGAGCCTGGGGCAGCAGGCGAGGGTGTTTCCCGCCTCGACGTACGCGGTGATCATCGCCATGTCCTTGCTGACCTCGGTGGTCGCGCCGCCCGCGCTCAAGCGGCTCCTGAAGGACGCGCCCGCCGAAGAGCCGGACGACGAGTGGACGGCGGCCGAGATGGACCGCCGGGCCGAACAATCCGAAGCTACCCGTACCGGATGAAGCGGGGGCGGCGAGATTATCGGCCAGGCCCTTGGCAACGCCGCAGGTCTGTAATCAGCGGTTTTTCGCCGCTGCGACGCGCCGCAAGACCTCGTCGGCCGTTTCTTCCGGGGTGCTTTCTCCGGAGTAGACGACGATTTTGGCTAGGTCGTGGTTGGAGTGGTGCTTCACAAAGTGCTCGGGAAGTCGAACGCCCCGCCGATAGGCTTTCGCTTCTGCAGGATTCGCACAGACTCGTCGGGGTCCGGCGACGGCAGGAGCAGCACGACGTTAGGGAAGGGCGTCAGCGCGCGCTGGACTCTGGCAAACAGCTCGGCCTCCTCGTACACCGAGTGGCCCGCGCCGAAGTCGATGACGCTGTCCGGATGCTCGACGACGATCCTCTCCACCACGTCCGCCTCGAACGGCTTCCAGTATTGGGCGAGCCCATAAAAGCCTTCCCGCTCTTCGGCCTTGGCCGCCCCCGCGTCGTCGTAGCCCGCCTGCCGGTAGTAGTCCCAGCGGAGCTCGTCCATGGGGTGGCGAGGGAGGCCGGTCCGCTCAGCGAGCAGGGCGGCCACGGTGCTCTTGCCCGCGCCAATGGGGCCGATGAGGATGATGCTCTTCGAAGGGGCCTTAAGCGCGTCTTCCAGCATTTTCGTAGCTTAGCTGCAGGAGACGCTTTTGTCCACCGGGGAAAGGGGCGGGCCGCTTGCCGGAACTCCTTCGGTCTCTGAGGGTTGAAAGGAGGTGTGGACAAGGCGCCGCCCAAAATCACGCGCCGGAGGGTGTTGAGATGGGGCGCGGCCGGGCTCGCGGTCGGTGCGGGGATCGGGATGATCGGCCAGGGCATGGTCCGCAGCGAGCGGGTGCTTCGACTGCCGCGCTGGAAGGCCGACGGCTTCCGGGTCGCCCAGATCAGCGACGTCCACGTGATTAATAGCGCTCAGCTCGCCGCCGCTCGGCAAGCCGTTCGTTGGGCCGCCCTGGCCAAGCCGGACCTCGTCGTCTTTACCGGCGAGTGCTTGAACTAAGACGATGACCATGCCCTCGCGGACATCGTGCGAGCCTTCGAGGGGCTCCACGACATCGGCTGCCCCGGCCTCGCGGTGCTCGGTAACCCTGACTACGCCTCCGGGGCGGTTAGCAAGTTTACGGCCCAGTTGGCGAATCCGCCCCTGCGCCTCCGCGTGAACG
>JAUJNV010000119.1 GCA_030447945.1 Fimbriimonas sp.
TGCTCTGCCGGGAGGTAATTTCATACCGGAGCAGAGCACGCTCTGCCGCTACGGGATAGGTAGACAGAGGGTAACATACAGGGATGATCGGGCGACTGCGGGGGGAGCTTGTGGAGGTGGAGGGGAGCTTGGCCGTGGTCGACGCCGGGGGCGTTGGATACGAGGTCATGCTGCCTGAGGCGGTGCTCGCCTTGCTCCCAGCGCCGGGCGAGCGGGTGGACCTGCTGATTCGGCAGATCTTCCGCGAGGATGGCGTCAGCCTCTATGGGTTCCTCGAACCGTTTCAGAGGAGGCTGTTCGACCTGCTCCTGAGCGTCAAGGGGTGCGGGCCGAAGGTCGCGTTGGCGCTGATCGGGCAGCTCGGGGAGGACTCCGTGGCGAGCGCGATCCTCGCGGCGGACGCGCGGGTGCTCGCGCGCGCCACGGGCGTCGGGCCGCGGCTCGCCGAGCGGATCGTGCTCGAGCTCAAGGACAAGATGGCCGAGGAGGCGTTCCAGCGCAAGCTGGTAGCCGCCTCGTCCGCGACCCGAAAGAAGGCGCCGGCGAGCGACGAGCTGGTCGACGCCCTCCTCAACCTCGGCTACCGCCGCACCGAAGCCGAAGCCGCGGCCGACGACGCCCGCGAAAGGGCCGAGGGCGTCGAGGAGCAGCTCCGACACGCGCTGAGGGCGCTGCAGAGATAGGCGTTGGGCGTTGAGAGCAGATCTCCCCAACGCCTAACGCCCAACGCCTCCCAAGAACCCATGCTGATAGACTCCACCGAAATCCCTCTCTCCGCTCTTACGGCCATGCGCGATAACGACCTCGATCCGACCCGGAGGCCCGACGACGGGCCGGACCTCTCTTTGCGCCCGCGCCGCCTGGCGGAGTTCATCGGGCAGGAGCGGTTGAAGGCGAACCTCTCCGTGTTCCTGCGCGCGGCGCAGGGTCGGAGCGAGCCGCTGGACCACGTGCTGCTCTACGGCCCTCCGGGCCTGGGCAAGACGACTCTCGCGCACATCATCGCCAACGAGATGGACGCCACCCTCCACGTCACGAGCGGCCCCGCCATCGAGCGCCCCGGCGACCTCGTGGGCATCCTTACGAACCTTGACGACAGCTCCGTGCTCTTCATCGACGAGATCCACCGCCTGAGCCGGCCTGTGGAGGAGATCCTCTACCCGGCGATGGAGGACCGCAAGGTGGACATCATGATCGGCAAGGGACCCGCCGCGCGCTCGATTCGGCTGGACGTGCCCGCCTTTACCGTCATCGGTGCGACGACCCGCCAAGGGCTTCTCACCGGCCCGTTGCGCGACCGGTTCGGCATCATCTCCCACTTCAACTTCTATCCGGCGGAGGATCTCTACGAGATCGTCGTGCGCTCCGCGACCATCCTGGGCTACGCGATCGAGCCGGAGGGAGCGCAGGAGATTGCCCGCCGCTCGCGCGGCACTCCTCGCATCGCCAATCGCCTCCTCCGGCGCGTACGGGACTTCGCGCAGATCAAGGGGCTGGTGAGCATCGACCGTGCTATCGCCCAAGAGGCGAGCGCGGCGCTTGAGGTCGACGAAACGGGGCTGGACCAAGTGGACCGTGCCCTGCTCCGGGCGATGATCGAGAAGTACCGGGGCGGCCCTGTGGGCCTCGACACCCTCGCCGCCACCACGGGCGAAGACTCGACGACGATCGAGGACGTCTACGAGCCGTACCTCCTCCAGACCGGCATGCTCCAGCGAACCCCCCGAGGCCGGATCGTGACCGACGCCGCCTACCGGCACCTGGGCCTCAAGCCACCCAAGCGGGCGGAAAATCCGTCGCTCGAGTTCGAGGAGTAGGGGAGGGGGTGCAGGGGATAGGGGACAGGGGACAGGGATGGGCTGGTACCTCAACCCTCAGCCTGCAACCTTCAGCCTGAAACTCCGAAAGGCCCGGCCCCTGCCGCGCTACGGCGTAGACTGCTGACGGGGCCATGTTCACCGATAAAAGCAGGCAGTACCCACATCTGACGCAGTATCTGAACGTGGCTTCGCGACAACGCACAGCCAACGCCGTCCCGGTCTCTTCGGCGGACGCCTTGGCGATCGGCTCCTGCGCGATCTCGGGGGTGTTGCTCGCGCTCATGAACCCGCTCTTCGCGCCTATTCCCATCGTCGGGGCGTTCCTGTACTGGACCCAGCGGGAGGGCAGATCGCGGGACAAGGAGAAGATGTCCGAAGGGGAGCGGCGGCGGCTGGAGGCACGGCCGGTCGTCGAGTCGCTCCAGTCCATGATCGCGAACCGCCGCCTGCACCGCGACCTGGACACGGCTTCCCTGTTGGTCCTCGAAGAGTGCGCGCGGCACTGGTCACGAGCGCGGGCGACCCTCGCCTCCCCCTTTTGGACGTCGCCCGATCTTCCGGTTCACTACCGGACCGCCCGAGAGACGGCGCTGGGAGCCGTGGAGGGGGCCATGGACGAGGCCATGCTCCTCTACCGCGACTACGTGCCCGAACAGGTAGGGCGGCGCCCCGCGATGGACTACGTGGAAGAAGCCCTCGAGGACTTCGTGTTCAAAGGGCCCCGCGCCGCGGCCCCAGTTCCCGGCGCGCTCGAGCCGGCGCGGCAGATCGCGGAGAAGCTTCGCACCCTGGCGGCCGAGGCCGAACGCGCCGCCCAAGAGGCGGGCAACGCGATCCCTCAAGCGGCCCCCGGCAGCGCCCTCGACCTCAGCCTCGGTGAGCTTCGCACGATCCGCCAAGCGGAAGACGAACTCCGCCAGAACCTCAGAGGCTAAAGTTTGGGACGGCGACAAACGGTGAACTTCGGTGGCTGGCGCGGCCACTCACGTATCCTGTAGGAGATCGTTCGGAAAGTCCAGGAGCCGCCTCCCTCATGAAAAAGCTGCCCTCGCGTCTGCTGACCTTGGTGAGCCTGCTGCTCGTCGCCATGCCCGCCGCCCTCGCGAGGCCTGAGCCGAGATTCACGGTGGTGGCCGACACCACGACCCACCCGGCCTTCCAAACGTTCTCGTCGCCGGCAATCAACAACCTCGGAGAGGTGGCGTTCTCGGCACGGGTCAATGCGGACATCGCCGGGGTCTACAAGATCAAGCCGGACGGTGCTCTGATCTTCATCGCCGACGGCGCTGGCAATCCCTCGATCAACGACGCGGGCGAGGTCGCGGCCCGCCGCATGGTGGGTGCCAACTTCGACGTCGAGATCTACAAGGGGAGCGGCGGCCCCGTGACCGTCATCGCGCGCACCGGGTCCGTCTTCCGCTCCTTCTCCGGGAGTGTCCACATCTCGCCCGACGGACGCGTCGTCTTCACCGGCACCCGCCAGGGCACGCCTTCGGTGAGTGGCGTCTATGTGGGGAAGGGTGGCGAACTGGTGACGGTCGCCGATAGCACCGGCGAGCTAGCCTCCCCCGGCGGCAGCCCGATGATCGCCGGCGACGGGACGGTCGTCTTCTCGGCCTACTACGACGGCTTCTCGGATACCGGCATATTCGCCGCCCGCGCCGACGGCAGCGGGTACACCCCGGTCTTCCGGACGAGCACGAGCGAGTTCTACTACTTCGCCGGTGCCCCCTCTCTCAACTCCCACGGAAGGATCGTCTTCAGGGCCACCCGGGACGACAACACGCAAGGTGTCTTCGCCGCAAACACGGACGGCAGCAACCTTACGCAGCTCATGGGGCCCGGCGCCTCCGGCAACGTCGTTACGAATGCCCAGGGAACGTTCGTCGTCGGAGGCAGCTGGGGGGTCTTCGTCGGCCCCGACCCTCTCCTGGACAAGGTGATCGCCGTGGGCGATCCCCTCTTCGGTTCCACCGTGGCCCGCGTAGGGTTTAGCCGGGGCCTGAACGATCAAGACCAGATCGTGTTCTCCTACGGACTGGAAGACGGCCGCGCGGGAGTCGCCCGTGTGGATCTGCCCTCGTCGAATCCGGACACCCGCGCTCGCATCATGTGGACCGAGCCTGGCGGACGTATGATGGTCGCGCGCGTCGACGAGGCCGGCGAGCCCGCCCTCTCCCCCGTCTTCGGCCCTTACCCAGGCTGGACTCCGAAACTTCTGGCGGTCGGAAGCGACGGTCGTCCGCGCGTGCTGTGGGAGCACGAGAGTGGGCGGGTGTCCCTCTGGAACATGAACGATAGCGCCACGGCCTTCGCTCCACCGAGCGACTTCGGGCCCGACTTCGGCTCGATCCAAGGCTGGCGCGTGCAGGACATGGCGATCGGCGGGGACAACCGGCTCCGCATACTCTGGCGAACCGCCCGGGGGCAAAGCGCGCTGTGGACCATGAACACGGAAGGCAACCGTGTCGAGCGCGAGCAGGGCCTCGGTCTCTACGAAGGGTGGATGCCCCACGCCATCGCCGTCGGCTACGATAATCGCGCACGCGTCCTCTGGCGGCACACGAGCGGGCGAATCTCCCTCTGGACCTTCCTCGCGACAGGCGCCTTCACGGTCCAAGACTACGGCCCCTACGGACCCTGGGCGGCCGAAGATCTCGCGGTGGGTGCGGACGACCGCACGCGCGTTCTCTGGAAACACCCTAACGGCACCGCCTCATTATGGACGCTTCGCCCCGAAGGAGGCTTCGCCTACGACGACTACGGCCCTTACGGTTTCTGGGACGCCGTGGGCCTCGCCATAGGAAGCGACGACAAGCCGCGCCTGTTGTGGAGCTATACGCGCGGCTCCGTCGCCTCCCTGTGGAGAATCGATGCGCCCGGCTCCTTCAGCTACCGGGATTACCGGCCGGAAGGGTTCCCGTGGCAGCCACGCGCCCTCGCCGTCAGCGCGCCGTAGCCTCTTAAGGGCGATAACATACTTGACGCACGAAACGGGAATCTCCCCGAAGTGATCCGTCGGGGTTTAGACGACTAGATTGGGGTCCAGCAAGAAGATAGGCTTGATGTGCGTGACCCGGAAGAAGGGCTTGGTGGGCTTCTCAGCCGTCACAAACTGATCTATGTTCCC
>JAUJNV010000120.1 GCA_030447945.1 Fimbriimonas sp.
GGGCACGGCGACGGTCGACCTGTCGCCGGCCTACGAGTCCGGGGGTGGCACGCTCTCGTGGACGTGTTGGACCTGCCCATCACGGGTAAAGAGGAGGACGCGGTCGACCAGCTCTCGACGCTCATCCTGGCCGACGGGACGGACGAGGGAGAGGAGATGGTGATCGACGGCGCGCGGTGGTTCTACCTCGAAGGCGACGCCGCCAAGGAAGCGTTGGACGACTCCGACTTCTGGGACGAGCACTCACTGGACAAGCAGCGCTTCTCCACAATCCTCGGCATGCTCTACGGCCAGGACCCGAAGAAGCACAAGGATCTCGTGAAGGATGGAATCATTCCGAAGGAGCGCGCGGAGGGGCTACAGGGGGAGTACGAGCGAATCGAGATGGCTTGGGCGCGTCTGCTTGGGCCGTATCTCAAGGATTGACGCGGCACGGGGCTCGCTCTCCCGGTGAGCGCGAGGCGGAGAAGCTTAGAACAGCAACACGATCAAGACCAGGATCAACGCTGCCCAGGGCCAGCAACCGACCAAAAAGCAGCCATCCCACAGGCAGCCCCCGCCCCAGCCCAAGGATGTATCGCCGGGTTCCCGCCACTGCTTCTGCTTCGGTTCCCGCTCCCCCGGGGGCTTCTGGTTCGTCATAGGCATTCCCCTACGATCCAGAGGCTCCGCCGGATTCAGGTCGACTCGACTCTTAGCGCGCGTTATGTCGCGCCCACAGGAAGAGGGAAAGGCAGGTCATCCGCATATACTGTAGGCAGCCGACTTCGAAAGTTCCCTGGGCGACCGCCTTGGCATCCTCGGCTTGGGTTGGCCTTCGCTGGGGGCACCCTCCTCTTCGTTCTGAGAGGCCTAACAGTACGGTTGGGGTATCCTCTCGGATTCGGGCCTCGTGTCCGAAAAACGACAACCAGGCCACGGACCAGGCGCACCCTCCCTTCGCCGGGGCGGGCGTCGAACCGGTCCGGCAACGGTGGAAAGGAGACTAACAATGGCGAAAACAGCCCTTATCGTTAAACAGCGGCGCAAACCCAAGTTCAAGGTGCGCGGCTACAACCGGTGCCAACTGTGCGGGCGGGACAGCGGATACTTTCGCTTTTTCCAGCTTTGCCGCATCTGCCTGCGAGAAAAGGCTCACAAGGGTGAGCTGCCGGGCGTGAAGAAGTCCAGTTGGTAAGGAGGCAATGAAAGATGCACAGTGATCCTATTGCCGACCTTCTGACGCGCGTGCGCAACGGCGCCCGAGCCCACCTCGACACCGTCGACATGCCCCACTCCAAGATCAAGGTGGAGATTCTCAAGATCCTTGAGGCCGAGGGGTACATCGCCGGACACGAGGTCACCACGGAGTCGAAGTTTCCCTCGATCAAGGTCACCCTCCGGTACGACTCCAAGCGCAAGTCGCTCATCAACCACATCGCCCGCGTGAGCAAGCCGGGGCTTCGCGTGTACAAGCCGGTCACCGAGCTGCGCCCGGTGCGCAGCGGCCTGGCGACGCGCATCATCTCCACCAGCGCGGGTCTGATGACGGACCGCGAAGCGCGCCGACGTAAGGTCGGTGGCGAAGTTCTCTGCGAGGTCTACTAAGAAATGTCACGCATTGGAAACGCGCCTATTACCGTCCCCCAGGGGGTTACCGTAGCCGTCGACGACGCGACGAACGTGGTTACCGTCCGGGGCCCCAAGGGAGAGCTCCGCCAGCCGATCGCCCGGGAGCTGAAGGTCAGTCAAGTCGACTCCAGCCTCGAGCTGGACCGCCCGAACAACCTGCGCCGAGCGCGCAGCCAGCACGGCCTCGCCCGCACGCTGATCGCGAACATGGTCGACGGGGTCACCAAGGGGCACACGAAGGCCCTCGAAGTGATCGGCGTCGGCTACCGCGCGCAGCTCGAGGGGAGGAACCTCCTCCTGAACATGGGCTACTCGCACCCGGTCCGCGTACCCGCCCCCGAAGGGATCACCTTCGAGATCGCGGCGGACGAGAAGACCCGTGCGCAGACGATCCGCATCAGCGGAATCGACAAGCAGCTCGTCGGCCAGGTCGCGGCGGACATCCGCAAGGTGCGCTCGCCGGAACCGTACAAGGGCAAGGGCATCCGCTACCAGGGCGAGGTCGTCAAGCTCAAGGCCGGTAAGCGCGCCGCGGCGAAGAAGTAAGGAGCCAAAGAAAAGACATGCCACTGAAGACACGAGGAGAGCTGCGCCAGGCGCGGCACCAGAGGCTCCGCAAGTCGCTCGCCGGGACGGAGCAAAAGCCCCGGCTGGCGGTGTACCGAAGCCTGAAGCACATTTACGCGCAGATCATCGACGACGCCTCCGGCACGACCCTGGCCGCCGCCTCTTCGCAGGAGAAGGATCTCTCCACGACGGGCAACCGCGAGGGCGCGAAGCGGGTAGGCCCGAGGCTCGCGGAGCGGGCCAAGGAGAAGGGCATCACGGGTGTGGTGTTCGACCGTGGAGGCTTCAAGTACCACGGACGGGTGGCGTCGCTGGCCGACGGCGCCCGCGAAGCGGGACTGGAGTTTTAACCATGAGGATGATGAGCCGCCTTAGCGGTAAGAGAAGAGCCGCAACACCGAAGGGCCGCAACTCGACGTTCGCGTCGTGCGTACCAACAAGGTGTTCAAGACCCACAAGGGAGGCAAGACCGCCTCCTGGTCATCTTGTCGTCGTCGGCGACAACAAGGGGAAGGTCGGGGTCGGCCTGGGCAAGGCCAGGGGTATCCCTGACGCCATCCGCAAGGCCGAGGAGGCCGCGCGGAAGGCGATGTTCGAGGTTCCGATGATCGGCCGCACGGTGCCCCACGCGGTGAACGCCGTATCCGGCACGGCGCGCGTCATGCTGCGCCCGGCGGCGCCCGGTACTGGCGTGAAGGCCGGAGGCGCGGTCCGCGCCTGTCTGGAAGCGGCGGGCGTCCACGACGTCATCGCCAAGTCCCTCGGCAGCCGCAACGCGATCAACATGGCGTACGCCACCGTAGAGGCGTTCCGCGCGCTGAGCGCGCCTGAGACCATCGCCGAGCGGCGGCGCATCGCCTCCGCCGAGCTCGTGCCGTGGCTGGAGAAGGCGCGCAGGAGGAAGCCGATGCTGCGTAAGCTCGTCCGGAGCACCATCGGCCACAACAAGCGCAACCGCGCGACGATCAGGCCCTCGGCCTGCGCAAGATGAACAGCGCGTCGTCGAGAAGGCGGAGAACCCGACCGTGATGGGCATGATCCACCACGTGAAGGGAGCTCCTGCTCGTCGAGCGGGTGGGCGAGGACGGCTCGACGGAGACGGTTTCAACGCACGGGCCAGCGTGAAGGTGACCGACGCCAATACCCAGAAGGCCAACGAGAAGAAGAGGGGCGGCGATAGCCAGCAATCGAGCACATGAACCTGCACAACTTCAACCAAGCCCCGGTAGCTCCACCAAAAGCGCCGCGTCGGCCGGGGCATCGGCTCCGGCATGGGCAAGACGGCCACGCGGGGTGCCAAGGGGCAGAGCGCGCGGAACAACATCCACCCGAACTTCGAGGGAGGCCAGACACCGATCCAGCGCCGGCTGCCCGTGAAGAAGGGCTTCCGTAACGTCAACCACAAGGAGTTCGCGATCGTCAACCTCGACGACCTTCAGAACCTCTTCGACGAGGGCGCGGAGGTCACCCCCGAGATGCTGATCGCGACCGGCATCATCTCCGGCGTGATGGACGGCGTGAAGGGTGCTCGCCTTCGGCGACCTCCAGAAGAAGCCTCACCGTGCGCGCGCACAAGTTCAGCAAGGCGGCCGCCGAGGCGATCACGGCCCGCGGTGGAGAGGCCGTCACCTTCTTTGAGCCATTCCGGCTGGCTTTGGCGGAGGCGGCAACGCCGACTGGGGTGCGCGAGGCGACAGCAGCGCCTCGATCCCTCTGATCGACCATCCGCCTGGCGTGGGCGGACCCCGAACTGCGCCAGCGGATCATCTTCGTGCTGTCGATGTTCGCCGTGTTCGCCCTCGGCGTCCACGTTCCGGTCCCCATTCCGGGCCTCTCGTCGGCGGGAAGTCTGCTACGAGGCGCTCAAAGGGCTCCCCGCCTTCCAATGCTCGACGCCTTTGGCGGAGGAGCTCTACGGCGGGTGTCCATCTTCGCCCTCGGTCTGAACCCCTACATCACCGCCTCCATCATCATGCAGATCCTCGACGGCGATGCCGAAGTGGAAGCAGGAGATGCAGGAAGGAGGCGAGTACGCCCGAAAGCAGCAGAACAAGCGGACGCGCCTGCTCACCCTCGGCCTGTGCCTCGTCCAGGGATGGGCCTACCTGCGCTGATGCAGCCCGTGCCGACGATCGGCGCCATGCCGCTCTACCAAGGCGCTGGTCGTCCTCTTCTGGACCGCCGGAGCGATGTTCATGCTCTGGCTGGGTGAGCAGATCTCGGAGAAGGGAATCGGCAACGGCGTGTCGCTGATGATCTTCGCCGGTATCGTGCTCTCCTCTCCCTCTGATGGGGCAGCAGATCTGGCCGGCGTGCAGAACGGAGCCGTCGGTTGGTGGAGCATCCCGATCCTCCTCGTGATCTTCCTCGGCGCCACCTGGTTCATCGTGTACTCACCACCGCACAGCGGCGGATACCGATCCAACACATGAAACGTCAGGTCGGGACCCGCGTTATGGGCGGCTCGGCGAGCTACCTGCCTCTCTCCGTGAACATGGCGGGTGTTCTGCCCATCATCTTCGCAATGTCGCTCCTCGGCATCCTGGCCAGCTCGCGATGGTGCTGGGCGGCGAACGAACTCCGGCAGGGTCATTCTTTAACGACGCAGCGGAATTTCTCCTGCCGAACTCCAATGCCATCGTAGCGACTTGGCTGCCGATTCAAAGTGCGATCATCGGCTCCGTCCTGTTCACCTTCAGGATCTCTCTCTTCTTCACCTACTTCTGGACGGCCATCCAGTACAACGTGGAGGACATCAGCAACAACCTCAAAGCGGGGTGGGTCGTTTATTCCGGGTGTGCGGCCCGGAAGCAGACGCGAGACTTCCTCGACGGAGTGATCTCGCGGGTGACCGTGGTCGGTGCGGCTTTCATCGCGGCCGTTGCCCCTCCTCCTGCAGTTCATCGCACCGACCATCGCCCAGGTCCCCGCGCAGTACGTGAGCATCATCGGCGGTACGTCTCTGCTCATCATGGTCAGCGTGGCGTTGGAGACGATGCGCCAGATCGAGGCGAACCTGCTGATGAAGCAGTACGGATCCTAAGGCTTGAGGGTGAAGGGTTGAGGTTGAGAACGAAGGGGCGGGATATGTGGGGGCAACTCCGGAGCCGTCAACCCTTAGCCCTCAAGCCTCAACCCGCCCCCTCCGCCTCATCCTCATCGGCCCCCCCGGGCGTCGGCAAAGGGACGCAGAGCGCGCTGCTGGTGCAGCGGCTGGGCCTGAAAGCCCTCTCCTCCGGCGACATCTTCCGCAAGGAGATCGAGGCGGAGACAGATCCCGGGCGCATGGCCCAGCAGTACATCAGCCACGGCGATCTCGTGCCGAACGGCGTCACCATCGAGATGATGGCCAAGCGGCTGCGCGACGACGATGTCCGGCGCAAGGGGTTCGTGCTCGACGGCTTTCCGCGCACGCTGCGACAGGCCGAAGCGCTCACGGAGATCCTCGACCAGATGGAGATGCCGCTCTCCCGCGCCGTGTCGATCGAGCTGCCGGACGAAGTCGTTCTCCACCGACTCACCGGGGCGTATGGGTTGCACCAGGTGCGGCGAGATCTACAACAGCCGCAACAAGCCGCCGAAGCGCGAGGGCCTGTGCGACAAGTGCAACTCGCCCCTCTTCGTGCGGACTGACGATCTGCCCGAAACGATCAGCGAGCGTCTCCGGATCTTCCACGAGCAAAGCAGGCCGGTCACGGCCAGTTACGAAGCCAACGGGCTTCTCCGGCGCGTGAACGGAAGCGACGACCCCGGAGCACACCTACTGCGAGATTACAACCGCGGACCCTCAGGCGTCCGTAGCGGTGGGCGCGATCAAGTCGCCCGCCGAAATCCAAAATCCGTGACGCCGGACGCGTAGTCGCTCGCAGCCTGCGCCTGATGAGCGAGGCGATCGTCCCCGGCAAAACTACGCCGATGGATCTGGACCGCATCGCGCGCCGCATCGTGGGAGAGGCCGGGGGCACGCCCAGCTTCCTCGGCTACCGGGGCTTTCCCGCCGCGACGTGCATCTCGGTGAACGAGGTGGTGGTCCACGGCATCCCGAACGAGGTTCCGCTTCAGGAAGGGGACATCATCGGGCTCGACATGGGGGTTCACCTCGACGGCTGGCACGCCGACGGTGCTTGGTCCTACCCGGTCGGCGCCATCTCCCCGGAAGCGCAGCGCCTTCTCAACGTCTCCCGAGAATCGCTGTTCCAGGGGCCTCGCGAAGGCCAGAAGCAGGCAACCGCACCGGCGACATCGAAGGCACGCCGTGCAGCGGTACGTGGAGCGGAACGGCTTACCCGTCGTGCGCGATCTGGCGGGCCACGGCATCGGGCAGAGCCTGCACGACGAGCCGAAGTGGATTCCCTAACTTCGGCGAGCCGCGCAAGGGGGCCCTCCTGCGCGAGGGAATGACGCTGTGCGTCGAGCCGATGGTGAACCAGGGCACGTACAAGGTCCATACGCTGCCGGACAAGTGGACCCTGGAAACCGCCGACCACAGCTCCTCCGCCCACTTCGAGCACACGGTGGCGATTACAAGGAGGGCGGATATTTTGACCGGTGGAGTGAAAAGCGTTCAGGCGTCAGGGAGTTGAGGCGTTGGAGAAGGCTCCGGAACGCCCTAACGCCTGAACGCCTTCCGAGTACAATAAAGCCTCATGGGCAGAAGAAGACCCCCGTATAAGCCGCAGTCGGACAAGGAGAAGGGCGTTGAGGTCGAGGGCATGGTCCTCGAGAACCTCCCTGAACGCCCGCTTCTTGGGGTGAAGCTGGACGAGGGGCAGACCGAGATCCTGGCGCACGTTAGCGGCAAGATGCGCATGAACTACATCCGCATCCTCCCCGCGACCGCGTCCGGGTCGAGCTGAGCCCCTATGACCTCACCATGGGACGGATCGTCTACCGGTACAAGTAGTATTCGCTGAGTGAGTCCTATGACGCCGGAGCGGTTCCACCGGGTCTGTTGCTTAATCTGCGCGGCTGCCTGCGTCGGCAGTTTCGCGACTACCGCGTTCTTTGGCGGGCTCCATCTGTGCGGACTACCGCTTGCATTGGTTTGGGTGGCTTCTCAGAAGGAGGCGTCGGCCCACAACCTCCGCAGCCATCCGGACGCGGCTGTCGTCCCTGTGGTCACAGTTGTCGCCGTATGGGTGGTCGTGTTCAGCACCTACGGTGGACTGCGTCACCCGAATGACGGTGACCGGATCGCGTGGGGTTATCTTCTCGACGCAACCGTAACTGCCGTGTGCGCCGGCAGTCTCGTCGCCCTGTATCTCCGCCTACGGGCGAATCAGCGCTCACACGGGTAGAAAGGAAGCGACATGTGGATCTTCACGGGCGACGCCTTCTCTCCATCGTGGCGCACGAGGACGACGCCCGTCTTCTGCACATCCGGGCGCGTATCGCCGGCGACGTCGAGCGGCTGTTTCCCGAGGCGGACGTGATGGAGACTCCTCACGGCGACTACTATCGCTTCCGCTGCTCCGTTTCGAAGGAGCGCGTCGCGGACGCCGTCGCCCGGCGCATCCGGGCGATAGACTACACCTCCTTCGCGGAGGCCGTCGAGAGCCGCACGGACCTACGACCGCGCCTACCAGGCGATGCTGGAAGAGCAGTTGCGGCGGCCCAATGAGGCCGAAGTGGAACCCGACAACCCGCCGCGCATCGAGTTGGGACCATAGCGCTCAACTAGCGCTTAACCTAAACGGCTACCTGAGCGTAGAAGGGTCGGCCCGAGCCTGGGTATACTACGCTCTTGCGCCGACCCCTGTCTGGAGGTCGTAGTGCATCCGTGGCCCAGGGGCGCATCCGTAATCAGAGGACGAGGCACAAGGGCTAAAGAAAGCATGAAGGTTCGGGCGAGTGTAAAAAGATCTGCGACAAGTGCAAGATCATTAAGCGCGATGGTGTCGTGCGGGTGATCTGCGTGGTGCCTAAGCACAAGCAGAGGCAGGGCTAAGCGTATGGCACGTATCGCTGGCATCGACCTCCCTGCGTGACAAGGCGGTTCTCTACGCCTTGCCGTTGCTGTTCGGCATCGGCAAGCACAACGTGCACGACCTGGTGGCCAAAGCCGGCATCGAGCCCCGCACCAAGGTCCGCGACCTCACTGAGGCCGATATTGCGAAGCTGCGCGAAGTCATCGACAGCGAGTATCAGGTCGAGGGTGACCTGCGACGCGAGCTCCAGCGCAACACCCGCCGCCTGATGGAGAACCGCTCCTATCGCGGCCTGCGCCACGGACGTGGCCTGCCGACGCGGGGGCAGAACACCCGCCACAACGCGCGCACCCGGAAGGGCAAGCCGAAGACGGTCGCCGGCAAGAAGAAGCCGAAGAAGTAACCCCTCAACATGGCAAGAAAGCAAGTCACCAAGGGCAAGCAGAAGGAGCGAAAGAACATCCCGGTCGGGGTCGTTCACATTCACGCGTCCTTCAACAACACGCTCATCACCATCACCGACCCCCAGGGCAACGCGATCTCTTGGGCGAGCGCGGGCAACGCGAACTTCAAGGGCTCCCGCAAGGGAACGCCGTTCGCCGCGCAGGTCGCCGCCGACAAGGCGAGCCGACTCGCGCAGGAGCACGGCCTCCGGCGTGTGGACGTGCTCGTTCGTGGCCCCGGTTCGGGCCGAGAGACCGCTATCCGCGCGCTCGCAGCCTCCGGGCTGGAAGTGGGCAACATCAGCGACATCACGCCTATCCCCCACAACGGCTGCCGTCCTCCCAAGAGGCGACGAGTCTAGTCGTGATGGGTGGGTAGTAGCCGGTGGGTCGTGACCGACGCCGCCACGACCCACTAACCACCAAGCACCACCCACCAAAACATGCCACAGATTTCTAACCTCGATCTTCAGAACGACTACGGCAAGTTCGTGCTCGAGCCCCTTGAGAGGGGCTACGGGCAGACGCTCGGCAATGCCCTCCGGCGCGTCCTCCTCTCCTCGATCCAGGGGGCGGCGGTCTCCGCCGTCCGGATCGACAAGGTGTACCACGAGTTCGCCCCGATCCCCGGCCTCAAGGAAGACACCACCGAGCTCCTGCTCAACCTCAAGGACCTCTCGCTCCGCGTAACCGACGAAGATCAGCCCGAGGAGCGCACGCTGCGCATCGACGTGAAGGGCCCCGGCCGCGTAACCGGCGCGGATGTGATCTGCCCCCCCGGCATCGAGGTCGTGAATCCCGAGGTGACCCTCGCCACGATCAGCGAGGATGGCGCGAGCCTTTCCATGGAGATGTTCGTGGGCTGGGGCGTCGGCTACGTCCTGCCGGAGAAGCAGGAGCGGTACCGTGGCATGATCGGCGTAATCCCCCTGGGCGCGCAGTTCACGCCGGTGCGGAAAGTGAACTACACGGTCGAGCAGACCCGCGTGGGGATGCGCACGGACTACGAGCGGCTCGTGCTGGACATCTACACCAACGGCGCCGTCTCTCCGAACGACGCGCTCTCTCAGTCGGCCCGCATCCTCGACAAGTATTTCCGCCTCTTCTTCGACCTCGGCGAAGCCGGCCTCGAGGGCGAGGAGATCGAGGGCGGCGCGAACGACGAGGAGCTGCTGAAGAACGTGCCCGATCTTCGGATCGAGGAGCTGGACTTCTCGCAGCGGACGTTCAACTGCCTGCGCCGCGCCGGCCTGCTGACCCTGAAGAACCTCGCCGTGGTGTCGGAGTCCGACCTTACGGCGATCCGGGGCTTCGGCAAGAAGTCACTGCTCGAAGTCCGCGACAAGCTCCAGGATCACGGCCTGGAGATGAAGGGCCCGAAGGGCGGCCTCCGGTCGCTCGATTCACTGGACGACGAAGACGAGGAAGACTTTTAGGAGCCGCGACACCCCTAACGCGGAGTTAAAACATGACACATAAGATCGCGGGAAGAAAGCTCGGCCTGCCGAGCGACCAAAGGAAGCACCTCCTCACGAACCTACAGCGGCAGTTCATCCGCCACGGGTACACGCGGACGACCTTGGGCCGGGCCAAGGAGCTGCAGAAGCTCGTCGAGAAGCTGATCACCCTCACGAAGATGGAGGACGGCCTGGAGGCTCGGCGCCGCGCGCGGCGCGTGCTCGTCGGCCATAGCTCCTCGTCGCCGAAGCCCGAGCGGGCGCTGGCGGGCAAGACGCCGGGCGAGCGGACCGAGATCCTCGTGAAGCGCAGCCTCATCAACGGCGAGGACCTCGTGCGTCACCTCTTCGACGAGGTCGGACCGCGGTTCAAGGACCGGCCGGGCGGCTACACGCGGCTCACCAAGATCGGCCAGCGCCGCGGCGACGGCGCTCCGGAGGCCGTACTGGAGCTTGTCGACTAGTAAGAGAGTCAAACTTACCGTCGCCTACGACGGAACCGATTTCCGCGGCTGGGCCGCGCAAGCTGGACAGAGAACTGTCCAGGGCACCTTGACAGAAGCTGTTCGCAGGGTCTCGCGAAGAGAGATCGATATACTGGGGGCGTCGCGCACCGATTCGGGAGCGCATGCCTGGGGCCAGGTGTGCCACTTCGACATCGACGTGGACGTCCCGCCCGAAAGGTGGCCCAGTGCGCTCAACAAAGTGCTGCCGTCCGACCTTCGGGTTCGGGAGGCGGTGGGGGTGGACGAATCGTTCCAC
>JAUJNV010000121.1 GCA_030447945.1 Fimbriimonas sp.
GGCCACCCGGGCCGCGCGCCCCCCCCCCCGCGCTCCCCGGCCGCGCCCCTCGGCGCCACGGTGGACTCGACCCCGACGAATCAGACGGTCTCGATCACTTCTACGGGCGTCGCCCCAAGGACCCCGGGCGCTGTGCAACGCCCGGGCCTCCTCGTTGGCGTTATGATGCCCCGCAAATCTACGGGACGCGAGCGCTGTGCGGATCAAGAGCGGCCCTTTAAGGGGTCCTAGGCCTGTAGGTGCGACGACGCACCCTGGAGAGCAAGAATGTTACAAAAGATTATGGCCCTCGGCGCGGCGGCCCTAGTGGCTCTATCGCTGAGCATCGCTAGTGCCCCGGCACAAGGGAAGAAGACCCGCTTCGACGAAACGATCAACGTATCTGGCCTCACGGTGCAGATACCGGAGGGTTGCCCCGGCGCGGGGACGAATCTGACCCTTCAGGGCGACGTGAGGATCCGCATCGACGTGCATACCACCGGAAGCGGCAAGCGGCACATCAAGGTCCGGGCGCAGACGGCCGACGTGACGGCCACGGGCGGAAGTCCCAGCGAGACCTTCAAGGTGAAGGGAAAGCTGAACCTCAAGGTCAAGCTGGAAGACGACGAGGCGAGGGCGAAGGTCCACGCGAACGTCCAGCTCAAGGGCGACACGTCGAACGCGAAGTTCAAGCTGCACGTCCACGCGACCGTCACCCTGGACGCCGACGGCAAGCCCGTCATCAAGCTCGACAAAACGACCCTCAACTGCGACGAGAAGCACGGGTAAGCGAGAGGCGTCCGCCCGACCCTTTCAGCTCTAGCGTTGCGCTCCACGGCTCGGATTCACCAGCCGTCGGGGCGCACGGCCCTTTGGGAGCGGCGCTCTCATGTTCAGGCGAGGGTCTCGATAGTGGATACCCGTCTGCACCCGCTTCGGGAATACTGCCAGCCCCCGCGACGCACCGTGGCTTTGCCCGAGGTGCCGCCCGTGTCTCTTGTCGCGGCGCCGCACCGGGGCTCATCCACGGGCGCGGCCGAAGACTGTGCGAGCGCTACCGCCGCAAGAAGGCGTAGAGGCAAATCGGCCAGGCCCGCCCAAACGGGTGGATCACCCCATGGTCCACTCAGGGTAAAGGGCCTGCCCGACACCGAAGGAGGTGAGGACGGTTGCCACACGCGGGCCTACGCTTATTATCGGCAGAAGGACGAACGCCCATCAGGGCGGATCGATCCTTTGACACCACCCTTCCGTTGCCGCCATGCTAGAAGTGAAAGTCCGTCCGACGAACCGCCTGCGCCCGCGCGCTCGGGGGGCCGACATTAAGGTCAAGGAGGCGACGGCCCCCCTGGGGGAGCAAGGGCGCTTCCCCTCCCCCTCGAGTGAGAGCCTAACCCCCGTGGAACCGTTGCCCCTCAGCCGCGCCTTCTGGAAGCGTGCCCTGGACCTCGTCCTCGGCGCGGCGCTCCTGCTCGTGGGCTTTCCGCTGTTCGTGCTCATCGCGCTCGTCGTCCGGCTCACGAGCCGGGGGCCGGTGCTGTACCGGGGCACCCGCGTGGGGCTCGGCGGGCGCACCTTCCACATGTACAAGTTCCGCTCCATGTTCGTGCGCTCGGACGAGCGGGTGAAAGAGCTCTGGTCCCGCAACGACCACCAGGGCCCCGTGTTCAAGATCCGCAACGACCCGCGCGTCACCCCCGTCGGGCGCCTCCTGCGCCGGTACAGCTTGGACGAGCTGCCGCAGCTCCTGAACGTGATCTCGGGCGAGATGAGCCTGGTGGGGCCGCGGGCTCTGCACGCCTACGAGGTGGCGTGCTTCGACGAGTACGCGCGGGCGCGCCTGGCGGTGAAGCCGGGGATCACCTGCTACTGGCAGATCGGAGGAAGGAGCGATCTGACGTTCGAGGAGTGGATGGCGCTCGACCACCGGTACATCGAGAACGCGTGCCTGATGACGGACCTGAGGATCCTCGCCCGCACACCCAAGGCCGTCCTCTCGGGCAACGGAGCGTACTAGGGGCGCGGACATGACCGCCCTGCCCGACCCGCCGGACTTCACGGGGATGCGTTTCCTCGTTTTCGGCGGCTCCGGGTTTATCGGCACCCACCTCGTTCGGTTCCTGCTGGAACAGGGCGTGGCCGACGTGCAGATCGGCGACCTGAAGGCCCCCGCCCCCGATGTAGAAGAGCGGACGACCTACCGCCGGTGCGACATCCGGCACCCGCTGGGGCCGGGGCTCTTCGAGCCGGCCGACGTGGTCGTGAACCTGGCGGCCATCGCCCGGGAGCCGGGCTTTCCCGCCCAGGATTACTTCGACGCGAACGATACCGGTGCGGCGAACGTGCTCGACTACTGCCGTGCCGCGGGTGTGCCGAGGGTCTGGTTCACGAGCACGATGTCCGTCTACGGGCCGAACGAGGAGCCCCGGACGGAGGACTCGCCGCTAGAGCCGATCACGCCGTACGGCGAGTCCAAGAAGCGCGCGGAGGCGCTCCATCGGGTGTGGCTGGAGGAGGACCCCGGGCGAAAGCTGCTGATCGTGCGCCCGGCGGTGATCTTCGGGCAAGGCGAGGATGGGAACTACACGCGGCTGGCGAGGACCTTGGCGAGAGGTTTCTTTCTCTATCCCGGCCGGTCCGACACGGTGAAGTCGGCGGGGTACGTCGTCGACCTTGTACGGAGCCTGTGGTTTATGGGCGGGCTGGACGAGCGGTTCCTGCTCTACAACTACAGCTATCCCCACGCGGCGACGATCCGCGAAATCTGCGAGGCGTTCTGCCGCGTGGGCGGCTTCCGGCGGCCCTGGGGTACCGCCCCCGCGTGGGCCATGCTCGCCGCGGCGCGGACGCTGGCGCTGCGGAGCCGGGGAGGGCGGAAGGGGGACGTCCATCCCGACCGGGTGCTCAAGCTGATGCGCTCGACGCACATTCAGCCCAAGGTGCTCCTGGAGCGTGGGTTTCGCTTCCAGACGGACCTCGACTCGGCGCTACGCCACTGGCGCGAGTCCGCGGGAGAGTTCCGCTGAGGGCGAGCCTGCGGGTGCTCTTTGCGTGCGAAACGTGCAATGCGGGCGTGGGGCGGCACGTGATCGACTTGGCGACGGAACTGGCGAAGCGGGGCCACCGGATGCATCTCGCCTACTCCCGCTCTCGCCTGGACGACGTGTTCCGGCGGTTCCTGGCGGACGCGCCTGGACTCGGGATCGCCCTGAGCGAGGTCCCGATGCAGCGGGCGCCCGGACCATCCGACGTGGCCTCGATCGGGGCCATGCGCCGGGTGCTTCGGCAACAGGGCCCGTTCGACGTGCTCCACGCGCACAGCTCAAAGGCGGGCGTCGTGCTTCGCTTGGCGGCACGGGGCCGGCCGGGCGTGCGCTTCTATACGCCCAACGCTTTGGCCACGATGGACCCGAAGATCGGCCGGAGGAAGCGGGCGCTTTACGGCCGCATCGAGCGAGGGCTGGCCCGGCTGACGGATCGAATCGTGGCGGTGTCCGAGGACGAGCGCCGACACATGTTAGAGATCGGCCTTCCGCCGAGTCGGATCGTGGTAGTTCCGATGGGCACGCGCATGGAGCGACTCTTGCCCCGCGCGGAGGCGCGGGCGGCGCTCGGGCTCGCCGAGGGAGATTTCGCCGTCGGCTTCGTGGGACGGCTCGCCTCGCAAAAAGCGCCAGAGGTCGCCGTTCGAGCGCTCGGATCGCTGCGTGAGACCGATCCGCAGGTTCGACTGGTGATGATCGGAGACGGGGAGGAGGGAGCCTCGGCGCGGGCGCTGGCCGATGAGATGGGGGTAGGTGAGCGGCTGATCATGCCAGGCCCGCTCGACGCTCGGCCCCTCATGCCCGCGTTCGACGCCCTGCTGCTGACCAGCCGTTACGAGAGCTACGGGTTCGTGCTGGTGGAGGCGGGGCAGGCCAGCGTGCCGCTGGTGTCGACGCCCACGGGAATCGCGCGGGACCTGCTGGAGGGAACGGGGGCCGGGTTCCTCGTGTCCATCGAAGACGAGGCGGCGACGGCGGAAGCCCTGGCGGCTCTGGCGCGAGACCCCGCTTTGCGCGCCCGGATGGGCGCGCAGGCGGCGGCGGTGGCGTCGCACTTCACCCCGGAAGCGATGGCGGCGGGGAACGAGCGGGCGTACTTCGAGGCGCTCGGGGAAAGAGGAGGCTAAGGATGGCAGGAAAGGGAGCGGTTCTGGTGACGGGCGGGGCGGGATACATCGGGAGCCACACGTGCAAGCGTCTGGCCCAGGAGGGATATACACCGGTCGCGCTCGACAATCTGAGCATGGGGCACGACTGGGCAGCGAAGTTCGGCCCGCTCGTTGCGGGAGATATGGGGGACCGGGCGCTGGTGGACCGCGCCCTGCGGGAGCACGACGTTCAGGCCGTCGTCCACTTCGCGGCCAACGCCTACGTGGGCGAGTCGGTGAAGGATCCGCGCAAGTACTTCCGCAATAACTGCACGGCGATGCTCGCCCTGCTCGACGCCGCCGTCGACAGTGGCATCGAGCGGTTCGTCTTTTCCTCCTCCTGTGCGACCTACGGGGTGCCGCAGCAGGTGCCGCTCCCGGAGGACCATCCCCAGGTGCCGATCAGCCCCTACGGGGACACGAAGCTGATGGGGGAGAAGTTTCTCCGCTGGTACAGCGGGGCCTACCCGTTCCGGCACGTCGCCCTGCGGTATTTCAACGCCTCCGGCGCCGACCCGGACGGAGAGATCGGCGAAGTGCACGACCCCGAGACGCACCTCATTCCGAACGTCATGCACGCCGCGCTGGGGAAGAAGGACGTCGTCGAGCTTTTTGGCACGGACTACCC
>JAUJNV010000122.1 GCA_030447945.1 Fimbriimonas sp.
CTCCACCCCCTGCCCCCTCCTCAAAGACGAACCACTTTGAGGAGGGGGTCCGGAATTGTTCGCGGGAATGCAAGCACGAGAGGGATGAACCCGTCAGAATCGTCAAGCTCCCAGAGCGGGGTGGGGCGGAAGAATAGAGTGTCGTGAGGAGATCGACCGCCTTTACTCTCATCGAGCTGCTCGTCGTGATCACGATCATCGCGATTCTTGCCGCGATTCTGTTCCCGGTGTTCGCGCAGGCGAAGGAGGCGGCGAAGAAGACGCAGTGCCTGAGCAACCTGAAGCAGATCGGGCTCTCGCTCACGATGTACGTGAACGACTACGACGACACGTATCCCAACCGGCGCTTCGAGCCGTTTGGGACGGTGGCGAACGCCGACTTTGACCAGTACTCGTGGAGGACGGTGATTCAGCCCTACGCGAAAAGCACGGGGATCGTCGAGTGTCCTTCTAACCCCGACCGGGACACGAAGAGCTGGGATCCCGAGTTCAAGGTGTCGTACGCGGGGAACTTCACCGCAGTGAACAACCTGACGCCGTTCGACAAAGGGACCGGCCTGTTCGGCCAGCAGCGCGCGCCGGGGGTGAATTCGAGCGAGATCGCCTATCCTTCCGGCCTCATCGCCATCACGGAGATCGAGAAGGTGCCGTGGGTGACGTGGGCGGTGGATCGGAACGATTTGACCCACACCTGGAATTACGGCAAGTACAACGGCCAAACGATGGAGAACGTCTACAGTTCCGTGCTGTTCATGGGCCATGCGGGCCAGACGAACTACGTCTTCACGGACACGCACGCGAAGTCGATGAAGCCCACCCGGACGTACGGGCTCGGCAGCCACAACTACTGGTACCGCGACGGCTCGGACCTCTCGCCGGAGGGCCAGAAGACGCTGGCGGCCGCGCAGGCGCGGATGGAGTAGTCCTTTGCGCCGGGCGCTCTATCTGGTCCACCTTTACCTGGGGCTCAGCCTCGGGCTGTTGACGGTCGTGTTGGGGCTGACGGGGAGCCTGTTGGTGTTCCGGCATGAGATCGACTCGGCGCTGGCGCCCATCCTTCTGACCGTCACCCCTGGACGGACGCGCCAGCCGATCCCGGCGCTTGTGGAGGCGGTAAACCGGGCGTATCCCGACGACGCTATCGGCACGCTTAACCTGCCGGAGAGCCGGGAGGCGGCGGCCGAGTTCTGGATGCGGCGCGGCGCGCTGCGCGTGTACGCCGATCCATACACGGGCCGGATCCTGGGAGACCGGGACGCGGATACGTCTCCGATGGGCTGGATCTTCAAGGTGCACACGGAGCTGTTCACGGGCGAGACGGGGGAGAAGGCGGCGGGGTTCGCGGGTCTCACGCTGGTGCTACTGTCCCTGAGCGGCCTCTTTGTGTGGTGGCCGCGGAAGCGGCAGCGTTTCCGGGACGGGCTGGGGGTCAAGCGGGGGGCGAGCGGGAAGCGGTTGGCGTACGACCTGCACCGGGCGGCCGGCTTTTGGGCCAGCCCGTTCCTGGCCCTCGTCGGCACGACGGGCGCGGCGCTCGTCTTTCCCGACCAGGCGACGGCGTTGAGCCACCGGCTGTTTTCGGGCGCCGAGGCGCCGAAACGGCCCCAGGCGGACGCGCGGGGCACGCCGGCCCCCTTGGCGGCTCTGGTCCGGGCCGCCCAAGAGGCGATGCCGGAGGGCGAGTTCTCGAGGATCGTGTTTCCCGCCAAGCCCCGGGAGCCCATCGTGCTTCGCAAGAGGACGCCCAACGAGCTGCACCCAAACGGGATGAACTATGTCTTCGTCGATCCGGTGACGGCGAGGGTGCTCCGAGTGGACCGGGACACGGGGGAGCGCCGTGCCCAAACGGCGCTGAACCTTCGCTATCCGCTCCACATCGGGATTTACGGCGGGACGGCGACGCGGGTCCTGCACGTGGCGGTGGGGCTGACGCCGGCGGTGCTCGCCGTGAGCGGCATCGTCGTGTGGTGGAACCGGCGGTTTAGGAAGAAGGGGCGGCGGGGTCCGGCGGGGGACCGGGAGATCCCCGAACCGTTGGAGTAGGCGGTTTGCCGCTTTCGGTAAGGCGACCTGTCGCCGAATTGCTTCTACGACTTCTCATTTGGAGAACGCGCGACAGGTCGCCGCACTCCCAAAGGGGAATAACAATACGGAAATAATACGGTTGCGTCTGGCGCGGGCTCGCGTATAGTAATTCATCGGTCGCGGGATAGCTGCGTCCGGTCGGTCGAATCGAAGAGGCGGCTCCCCCTGGGGAGGCCGCCTTTTTTGTTGGCGACGGGGCCCGGCAGCAGCCGGGGGAGATTTCCGCGTCGACCGTTTGGCCGTGAGGCCGTCCCGAGGGGGCGGCCTTTTCCGTTTACGATTTGGGGGCGTCAGCCCGCCGAGGTCTCTCTATGGCTTTCGGCCTGCGGGCGGCAAGACGCCCCCCTCGCTTCTTTACGGACGGCAACTATGAGAATCATTCCCTTGAACAGGCCGCAGCTCGAAGCGGAGAAAGTGCGCGCGATCGGCACGGCCCGTGGCGTGACGGCGGCGGTGTACCTCGTCGGGATTAGGGGGTACTACGAGCGGTCGCTCGATGGCAAGCCGGGGAACGCGCGGGGGATCTACGACGACGCGCTAGAACGGAATCTACGACGACGCGCTGTTCCTGGTGACGCCGGAGGGGGTGTATCGCTACAACGCGAACACAGATCCGAGCGTCCAGCGCCCGGGGATCGCGACGCTTCAGCCGGGGGTGCATGTCTACCGCAAGGGGAAGCACGGCATCAGCCGGGGGCGGGGGTACGACGCGCTGCGGCCCGCGACGGCGGGGGAGCGGCTGCCGGTGACGCGTGACGGGCATACCGGATGGGCGTGGGGCGTGGCGATCAACATCCACAAGGGGAGCCGCACGAGGACAAGCTCCGAAGGGTGCCAGACGGTCTATCCCGACCAGTGGGCGGAGTTCATTCGGAAGACCTACACCTTCATGGACGAGCACGCTCAGAAGACCGTCCCGTATGTGCTGGTGGATCAGGGGGAGCCGGCGTAGGGGGCTTCACGGCCCTCCCCGCTTCGGCCGTGGGAGTTTTTTCCTCCGCCGCGGCGATGGGCGTCGAGCTGGCGCAGGCCGTGGACTTAAACCCGTTGCTGGGCTCGGCGGCGATGGTGGGGCTGGCTGGGACGATCTTTACATTGATTTGGAAGACGCGGACCTCGGAGCTGCGGGACGCGATGTCGATGAACGCGGCGCGGGTGCGGGAGCTCGAGCACCGGACGGACGCGCTCCAGTCGCAGGTGATGGGTTTGACCGAGAAGCTGGCGGAGGCGAAGGCGACGATCGCCTCTCTGGAAAGCAACAACAAGAACCTCGGGGCGAACTACCGGCGGGTGGCCTCGGAGAACGAGACTTTGCGGGAAGTGCTGAAGGGGGAGGGGCGGACGGAATGAATCGGCGGACTCTGCGGAACGCGGGGATGTACGGCGCGATCGGCGCCCTCTCGGCGGCGCAGGCTTGGCCGGAGGATTCGCCTCTGACTTGGCGGTTCTGGGTCGGGGTCGCGCTGGGGGCTTTAGTGGCGATGAAGGCGTTGTACTCCAAGGGAGCGGAGCCCCTCGAGGCGGCGACGCGGGACGAAGAGGGATTGGACGAAGAGGGATTGAAGGTGAAAGCGGAATGAATCTACTGAAGAGTCTCCTAACGGGCGTGCGTCTCTCGGACCTCCTGGCGGCGATGCTGCCGATGTTCTTGAAGGGGACGCCGGAGGTGGCGGAGCGGGCGGCGACGGTAAGTGAGAAGAACGCGCGGACCTTCGCGAAGAAGGCAGGAGTGAGGAGCGAGGCAGGACAGAGCGAGATCGTGGAGCACCTGCGCGTGATCGGTCGCTCGGTCGGGGGGATCGTACGGGTGGTGCAGGAAGAGCGGGGATAGACCCGGCACTCCTCGCGGACCATGGGGTGGTGCTATGAGCGGGAAGAGAGTTGGCGAAGCGCCCTGATTCGGGCAAGGTCCGCGGCGCCGACGGGGCGGGGGCCGAGCGGGTGTACGAGGAGCGAAAGGAGTGGGCAGTCGGCGAAGTTATAGCGACGGGGAGAAAAGGGCTGCGCTTGCCGCTTTGGATGCGATTCGGGACGGAGGCGCTCCCGGTTATTCGGAGGCCGCGAAGCGGACGGGCGTGGGCCGCCGGAGCCTGGAGGCTTGGGACAAGGGGCGGCGGGTTTCGGTTGGTGCGACGGGCGTTCGAGAGCCTCACCGAGGAGCGCTGGGTGACTCTTTGGAGGTCGCCGCGCATCGGCTGATCGAACGGATGATCGGGCTCACCCAGAGCGAGACGGACCTGAAGGCTCTGGCTACGGTGCTGGCAACCGTCGTGGACAAGATGCGGCTCCTGCGGGGCGAGTCGGCGGGGAGCGGTAGTTCCGGAAGGCCGATCGTTACCATCTACTTGCCTGACAATGGACGCGACCGAGATACGGCCGCAGCCGGGGCCGCAAACGGCGTTCCTGAATAGCGCGGCGGATATCGTCCTCTACGGAGGCGCGGCGGGGGGCGGGAAGACGTTCGGGCTGCTGCTGGAGCCTTTGCGCCACGCGCACGTATCGGGCTTCGGCGCGGTCATCTTCCGGCGGAACCGGGAGCAGGTTCGCAAGCAGGGCGGGCTTTGGGACGAGTCGAGCAACCTCTACGCTTTGGCCGGCGCGAAGCCGAGAGAGCAGCAGCTCGACTGGACGTTCCCCGGTGGAGCGACAGTCACCTTCGACGGGTTGCAGTACGAGAACGACGTTCTCAAGTGGCAGGGCTCCCA
>JAUJNV010000123.1 GCA_030447945.1 Fimbriimonas sp.
CCGCCCGCCTCTTGCCGGTCGTGCCGGGCGAAGGGATAAGACTGGAAGACGAGGGAACCCCCAGCGGCCGCATCGGCTGCGCCGAAGGGGCGGGCGACTTCGTGCGGTGGGAGGTGCTGTCGTGGCGTGGCACCTACGCGGGGACGCGGCGCCTGCACCCCGATGGGCGGTAGCGGGGGCAGCGGTACAGTGGTAGATCGGCGGTGGCTCGAGATCCTTGTCCGTGGCCGTCGACCAGCAGGCATCTATGGCACAGGAGCAATGGACAGCGGTCGACCGCTACATCACCGATCACCTGGTTCCCCCCGAACCCGCGCTGGACGCGGCGCTGCGGGCCTGCGAGTCGGCGGGCCTGCCGCCGATCGGCGTCGCGCCGAATCAGGGAAAGCTGCTCCGGCTGTTGGCGCAGATCCAGGGCGCACGGACCATCCTTGAGATCGGGACGCTGGGCGGCTACAGCACGATCTGGCTGGCGGGGGCGCTGCCGGAGGGCGGGCGGCTGGTCACGCTGGAGTCCGATCCGAAGCACGCCGAGGTGGCCCGGGCCAATCTGGAGCACGCCGGTCTGGGCGACGTCGTCGAGGTGCGTCTCGGGCGGGCGCTCGACACGCTGCCCAGACTCGCGGCCGAGGGCCGCGGGCCGTTCGACCTAATCTTTATCGACGCCGACAAGCAGAACATCCCGGACTACTTCGCGTGGGCCCTGAGGCTCTCCCGTCGCGGCAGCGTCATCATCGTCGACAACGTCGTTCGGGACGGCGCGGTGGTGGACGCCGCGAGCGACGATCCCAGCGTCCAGGGCGTGCGCCGCTTCAACGAGATGGCCGCGGCCGAGCCGCGCGTGAGCGTCACGGCGATCCAGACGGTCGGCAGCAAGGGGTACGACGGCTTTGCGCTCGCGCTCGTCGTGGCCGGCAAATAGCCCTTCGCGACGCCGCGGTGTAGGCTAGCTTCGTGTCATCGGATGCTTGGAACGTCGCCCAATACGAGCGGTTCAAGGAGGAGCGCGACGCGCCCTTCTTCGACCTGCTCGACCTCGTCGAGCCGCGTCCGGGGATGCGGGTCGTAGACCTGGGCTGTGGCACCGGAAGGCTGACGGCGGCACTGCACGAGCGGCTGGGGGCGGCGGAGACGTTGGGGATCGATAACTCCCCCGCGATGCTCGCCGAGGCCGTGCCTGGGGAAGGGTTGCGTTTCGCGGATGGTGACATTTCGGAGTTTGGCGGGGAAGGGGAGTGGGACCTGGTGTTCTCCAACGCGGCGCTCCAGTGGGTGCCGGAGCACGAGCGGCTGTTCGCCACCCTGGGGCAGGCGCTTCGACCGGGTGGACAGCTCGCGGTGCAGATGCCGAAGAACTTCGACCATCCCGCGCACATCCTCGCGTACGAGCTGGGGCGGGCGTACGACGTCCCGCCGCCGGAGCGCCCTGTGATGGAGCCGGAGGAGATCGCGCGGCTCCTCCATCGTCTGGGCTTCGAGCAGGTCCGCGTGCAGTTGCACGTCTACCTGCACCTGCTGGAGTCGCGGGAGTCGGTCGTAGAGTGGGTGCGCGGCACGCTCCTCACACGCTACCGATCGGCGCTCTCGCCGGAACGGCACGAGAGATTCCTTCAGGAGTACCGACGACGGCTGATGGAGCGGCTGGAGGATGAGAGGCCCTATCCGTTCACGTTCAAGCGCGTCTTGATGCACGCCTGGCGCTAGCTACAGGTCCGTCGGGGCGTACACATCGACTCCCGTGCCCGTGAAGTCGCCGTCGGCGGTCGCCAAGGCGGTGAGGCCGAGCGTGCTCATGTGGCGGAGGATCAGGGCGTCCTTCGTGAGCATCCGATGAGTGGCCGTGAGGGTGGGGAGAGCGCGGATGTCCCCTTCGCCGAGATGGGCTATGTGAAACGGCAGGCGCAGGAGACTCGCCATCTGGGTGTTCCACCTCGTCAGCGCTGGAATCAAATTTGGATGGCGCTTCAAGTAGGAAGCCTTGAGGAGGCGGCCCTGAGCATCGCTGGCCTCTAGAATCATGAGCCTGTGGGACACATCGGCGAGCACATTGGCCGATGTGTTAACCGTAAGGTCGCCACTGTTGCAGCGCAGCAGGAAATCTACGCACTCGGGGCTCGCGCCCCGCATCCCATACACCAGGACGTTTACGTCGGCGAAGACTGCCGATCCGCTGCGGAGGTCGGGGAGGTTGTGAAGCGGCACCGCCCTATTCGTCCCAATGATCGACGTCCAGGACCTTTCGGAACTCTTCCTTGCTCAACGTGGTGGGGACGATCAGGCGATCCCAGAACTCTTCCTCGCTGATGCCACCGGCGGGCCGGGTGCGAGGAGGCGCCTCGTCCTTGCCTCCAGGAGGCGCGTTGCCACGCTCGACGGTCAGCACCACGGTTTCTCCCTTCTTGAAGGGCAGCCCGGTCAGGTGGACCTCGCCGTCCTCTTCCGCCACGGCTTCGATGCGAATCGCCTCCATCTCTTCAGTGTACGTCGCCTGGACTATCGCCGCGATGGCGGTGCCGACTCCGCCTGGCGAGGCTTGGCTTTCTGACTCCGCTCGAGGACCGGGGCCATCAGTTGTGCGAAGATCCACGTCCCCAGGAGCATCAGGGCGATGAAGCCCACGCATCCGAGCGCGAGGAACGCCAGGAACTGCGGGCCCTTGTAGACCTTCTCCGGCTTGATCACAGCACGAACTCGTTGATCAGGTTCTCCAGCATCTCCTGCCGCCCCGAGCGTCGCTCCGGCTCGGGGTGTTCGAGCACGTAGGTCTCGCAGTCCGCGAACGTCGCGCGGCCCTCGCGGATGCTCCGACCGAGCTCCCCATCCCAGCCCGCGTACCGCTCCTCGACAAACGCCTCCAGGCGGCCGTCCTCTCGGATCGCGGTCGCGAGCTCCAAGCCGCACGCGAACGCGTCCATGCCGCCGATGTGGGCGTGGAAGAGGTCTTCCGTCGTGTGGGACTGGCGGCGGACCTTCGCGTCGAAGTTCAGCCCACCCGTCGTGAAGCCGCCCATCGCGAGGATCTCCAGCATGATCTCCGTGGTGAGGTAGACGTTCGTGGGGAACTGGTCCGTATCCCAGCCGAGCAGCTCGTCCCCCGCATTGGCGTCGACGCTGCCAAGGATGCCCGCGTGGCGCGCGACGCGCATCTCGTGGACCATCTCGTGGCCCGCGAGGGTCGCATGGTTCGTCTCCAGGTTCAGCTTGAGATGGTCCATCAGGCCGAACTCGCGCAGGAAGTTCAGGCACGCCTCCGCGTCGGAATCGTACTGGTGCTTCGTCGGCTCCATCGGCTTCGGCTCGATGTAGAACTGGCCGGTAAAGCCGATCTCCCGCGCGTAGTCGACGGCCATGTGCAGGAATCGCGCGAACCCTTCGCGCTCGCGCTGGAGGTCCGTGTTCAGGAGCGTCTCGTACCCCTCGCGCCCGCCCCAGAAGGTGTATCCCTGCCCACCCAGCTCCTTGGTCGCCGCAATGGCGTGCTTGACCTGGGCGGCGGCGTAGGCGAAGACGTGCGGATCGGGGTTGGTGGCGGCGCCCGACTGGTAGCGGGGATGGAAGAAGAGATTCGCCGTACCCCAGAGGAGGCGGATGCCCGTTTCCTGCTGCCGCTCCTTGGCATACTCCACGAGCGCTTCGAGGTTGCGGCACGACTCGGCGAAATTGGCGCCTTCCGGCGCGATATCCCGGTCGTGGAAACACCAGAATCCCACACCCAGCTTGGAGAAAAACTCGAAGGCGGCGTCCATCGTGTCGCGCGCCCGCTGGATGTCGTCCGCGGCCGCGTCCCAGGGGTGGAGCATCGTCGGCGCGCCGAATGGGTCCGCGCCGCTGCCCTTCAAGGCGTGCCAGTAGCTCACGGCGAACCGCAGGTGCTCCGCCATGCTCTTCCCACCGACCACTTTGTCGGGGTCGTAGCGCTTAAACGCGAGCGGGTTCCGGCTGCCCGCCCCCTCAAAGGGCACCCGGCCCTCGACTTCAGGGAAGTACGTCATCGGGCGTTAGCGTACTTGAGGGAGAAGGGGGAAGGGTGTTCAGGTATTGGGCGTTGGGTCTGGGTTAGCTTCCCGAACACCTGAATACCCGAATACCCGAATACCCGAACACCCAACGCCTCACCCCTTCCTCACCACCCGGATCCTCACCGAGCCAGAGGTCGGCGGGGTGCGGAGGATAGCGTAGGGGGTCATCAGGGCTTGGGTGACGATCGCACTGCGGGGCGGGCGGGTCAGCTCGACCACGGCTTCGAGGCGGTTGCGCGAGACGCGGCGGAGACTGCGCACGCGCATGGTGTAGCCGCCGGTGGGGACGGAAACGTGGATGGCCACGAGGCTGTTGCGCCGCCAGTTGATACCGGGGCGGTTGGGGGTGCGATCCTCGCTCCTCGGCGCGGCGTTAGGCGTGTCGCTCGTGGTCACGTTGCCCAGCAGCCCGATGTACCGGGTGTACTGCACGTTCGAGCGGATAACGAACCCGCGCTGCTTGGAGATACTGGAGTTCGTCCCCTGCTCGATCACGTTGAATGGGATGTTGCGGCCCTTTTGGGCAGCGGCAAGGACGACGACCGCCGTCATGGCCAGGGTGATGAGGAATCGATAGGGGCTCATAACAACGGTGACGCTCCCCAGCGGGGAGGGTTCCGGAAAGGGTTGAGGGTTAAGGGTTGAGGTTGGGGTACCAGCCCTTTCCTAAACCCTAAACCCTAAACGGACACATGACAGCGTTCGCCGGTCAGTTGGCTGACAGCGTCCCCCGGTCAGCCA
>JAUJNV010000124.1 GCA_030447945.1 Fimbriimonas sp.
CCCCCGGCCACCGCAGTCCTCCCCCGCCGCCCGCCCGCCCCCCGCGGCGCGCGGCCACCACCGCCACCGTCGCTTTCCCGCCGTCCCCGGGCATCCGGCGAGCGGCCTCCCGCAGAGCCCGGACCAGGTCGTCCTCCTCGAGCCTGCGCCGGAAACGGTAGAGGGTCGTGACATCCGGCGCCGAGGCGAGCTCCCGCGCCTCCCGGAGCTCGGCGTGCTCCCGCAGCCGCACCTCCGCCTCCCGGAACGTCCAGTCGTCGTAGCGCATCAAGCACGGCACGGCCAGGAGCTGCGGCTGAGTGAAGAGCCGCTTGCTGAACCGGCTCCGATGGGCCGGAAGAACCGACTTGGCCACCTCCAACGCCACCGACGCGAAACGAACCAGACCCACCTCGGCCATCGCAGTGACTTTGACGACAAGAGGATGTCAACAGAGCCGCTTGGCTTCTAAAGCTTGAGCCACTGGAAGAGCGTCCGCCAATTCTCCAGCGTTAGATCGGCGGGCCGCGCTTTCTCCCCCAGTCCGGCCTCTCCGATGGCCCGCAGCACCTGTTCGCGGGGAAGCGAAAGACTCGACGAGAGGTTGTTCGCGAGGGTCTTTCGCGGCTGGGTGAAGCCTCCGCGGACGAGGCGGAACAGGGCCGGATCGTCGTCTTCCGCCGTGGGAACTAGCTCGAGGACCGTGCTGTCCACCTTCGGCGGCGGGAGGAAAGCCTCCGCGGGAGCGTCGGCGAGCTTTCGAAGGGAAAAGCACGCCTGGAGGTACACGGACAGAGACCCTCGATCCGAGTTCCCAGGTCCCGCGAGCACTCGCTGTGCAACCTCCTTCTGCATCATCAGCACGGCCTTCCCGAAATGCCCCCGCGCCTCCGAGATGCGCGTGAGGAGCGGCGCAGTGATGTAGTAGGGGAGGTTCGAGACGACCCCCCGGGGCTCCGGCAGCTCCTTCAGAATCGCGCAGATATCCGTCTGAAGGGCGTCCGCCTGCCGAACGTCCGCCGCCGGAGCAGACTCCATCAGGGCGGCGACCATACGTGGATCGAGTTCTAGCGCCACCATCCGCTCCGTTCGTGCGGAGAGGGGCGCGGTCAGGACCCCGGGCCCCGGGCCGATCTCCAGCAGCCCGTTTATGCCGTCGAGGCTCGCGACGATGGCCCCAACTACAGTCTCCGAGCAGAGAAAATGTTGGCCGAGGCCCTTCGTCGGTGACAGCCCGTGGCGGGACAGAAACTTATGAAGCGTTGCGGGATCGTAGAGGTTCAACGGCCCTTAAGGACGTGAACCCGAACCTTTTTTCGGCCGAACCGCAGCGCCCGGCTCCGGCTGTCGTAGCAGAGGTCGATCTTGTGGCCCTTGATCGCGCCGCCTTTGTCCGCCGCGATCGCGAAGCCGTACCCCTCAATATAGAGCAGCGTGTTCATCGGAATGACCCGCGGATCGACAGCCACACAACCGAAGGTGGCCCAGCGTCCGGTTGCCGTGCGACCAGTCGCGCCGGGACCGATAGTGGCGGGGCTGGGGTCGTAGGCGGTCGCGCTCATGATGAGCACTTTCGAACGCTTGAAGGAACCACGGCTGGGGCGGTAGCCCGAGCGGCCCATGAGGATGAGCTCCTGCTCTGGCTCTCTTCGCTCCTCCTTTAGGAGCTCGCGGCCCACGGGCTTTCCGCCCTTGTAGACGACTCGGTAGGTGCGCTTTACGTACCCGGGCGAGCCCTTCTTGGCCTTGATGAGACGCCCCGGGCCGACCAATCGGCTGAACTGATAGACCACCCCGGCGGGGATGCTCTTCGACTCGACTTTGGTCTCCGTTTTCGGAGCGACGACTTCTTTTACTTCTTGCCCGATCGCCAGGGAGGCGCCGAGGCAGAAGGCGGAGGCAAACAGTACACGCATAACAAAGGCGGCAACGGCACGGAGAATACTTCCTTCGTGCGGCTGCCGCAGGGGGAAGTATACCTCGCATTTCTGCTGTGCCCCGGTAAGTATAGGAAACTTGCGCCCACGACCTTAGACCGAAGAGCGGCCGTCCCCGCTCAAGTGCCGTTACCGAGCCAGCGGGATCTTCGACACCACACAGGGGGAGAACTCGCTCGTAGTCAGCAGTGCGTCCCCCTCCAGGCTATAGGTGATGGCTTCTCCCTGGAATTCGAAGGCGGTCGCCACCGGCGTCGGCTCCACTTTCGCCCACGCTCCCGGCTCCCCCGAGAGGGGAAACTCGTATGCCTTTAAGTAGGTCCGCAGAACGACGAACCGGCCATCCGGCGAAATGGCACCGCCGGTCACGAGCTTCGACTCGCGCATGGCGCTCCCTAGTTGGAGCTCGCCTACCTTCTCCAGCGTGTACCGGCCCGTCCCTGGGGGCCGCGGGAGGTAGAACACCATCGAAGGGCGCTGAGCCGCCTTCGTCACGACGAGCAGGTCCCCCGTCTTCGGGTGAACCATCAAGGTCTCCGCGTTGTGGGGCTCGTCTGAATAGCGGAGGGTGTAGACACGGTCGGCACGCACCGTGCGCGCTCCATCCCTAGGCTCCGGCACCCGGTAGACCCGGATGTCCTTCCGCTTGCCGGCATTGTCGCCGATATCGCCCAGGAAGACGTAGCCCTTGCCATCTAGCTTCGCAGACGCCATGTCTTCCCAGTCCACCGCCTCGGCGACCGAGACTGTGTAGGTGCCGAGGATCTGCCCTTGACGCCGAACTTGAAGAACCGCCGCGGCTTGTCTCCACTATCGTTGTGGGTGTAGTACATCCCCTTTTGACTGCGACTGGGAGCCGGGCCGGAGCTCTCGGCCACCCGCGGATGTGGTGTCGCGAACGTCACCGGAGCGCCGTAACGGCGGACGCGGGACGCTTCCTCCTGAGCGAGCGGAGGGCACGCACGAGGAAGATCAAGGCCAAAAGGGCGCAACGTGGGGGCACGGGGACACTATTGTAGTCCCCTCCGCCGCCGGGCCTTTTTCCACATGAGGGAGGCCATCTACTTCCTTGTCCGCCAGTTCAAAACATTATCGTAAAACAGGTGCTGGTGCGCCCAGCCGGTCAGCTCACCGGCGGCGCGCATGAACGCGGAGGCTTGGCGATACTTGAGCTTCGTCAGGCTCCCGCCGCGCCACTCGGGAAAGTAAAGCCGCGTGAGCGCCTGCCACAGGTGGGTGTCGATCGGCTACCGCGCCCGTATCATGCAAGGCGAAGAGGGCGATGCAGTCGGCGAGCTTGGGGCCCACGAAGTTCAAGGACGTGAGAGCCGCGTTAGCTTCCTCGTACGGCTGCCCTTGAGCGACTCGATCCAGGCGTCTCCGCCCAGCCGGCCACCTGCCGCGCTACCGACGGGATCGTCCCTCCTCGGCCAGCTTGAAGCCTTTCTTGGGCGCCTCCTCAGGAATCGCCGCGATCGTCTCCACGTCGGAAATCGGTGCAGGACCTCGCCCTGAACCTCGTCCAGCGCCGGCCCGTACGTGGCGAGGTGGCGGACCATCTGCCCGATCCGCTTGATGTTGTTGTTGGGCGTGCAGAGGAAGCAGAAGAAGGTCTCCGTGGCGCTGCTGGGTACATGAGCCGGAGGCCGGAGAGCGTGCCGAGGTAAGGCTCCATCTCCGGCCCCCGGCGCAAGATCTCGCGCTCGATCGCCTCGTCACTCCAAACGGAAGAGACTCTCGAAGTCTTCCCGGCTCGCATTCGACTCGACGCGCGCGGCGGCTCTCGGTCCGGCCGGAAGAAGAGACGCTCGTCGCTCCGCCACATAGGCGAGCGCATCCAGCGGACGAGCCCCCGCCGGCACCCCTGGACGCGGTACCAGTGGTCCCCATCCACGCCGAGCCAGCTTGCGTCCTCCGCGGTACCCAGCGGAACGCTTGGCCGCTGTTGGCGCAAAGCTCCAGGTCCAAGCGGCCGCCCGGATAGGTGATCTCCGAACCGGTTCAGAGAGTGCCCTCGGGAAGCATGGCTAGGAAGTCTTCCTCACTCAGCACTTCCTCCGGCTCCTCCGCCTTCTTCAGCTTGGTCCCGGCCCCCCGGTCCCGCCACGACGTAAGCTCGTCGCCTTGCTCCACTGCCCGGAGTCTTGCCGCCCAACTGGAGAACCGCCTCCTCCGCGGCCTCCCGCGTCGAAGCTCTCCAGGCGACCCGTAAGAACTAAGGACTTCCCCGCGAGCGTGTCGCCCACCGGCGCATCTCCCTCGAGCGGGCGCACACCCAGGTTCAGCATCTCCTCCACCTGCCGAACGTTGTCCGGCTCCTCGAACCACTCCTGGATCTCCCGCGCCGTCCGCGGCCCTACGTTGGGGATCGCCAGCAACGTGTCGTAGTCGGCCAGCGCGGATCGCCCCGAGCGTCCGCAGTTCGCGCACCAGTTCCTGCGCGCCCTTGTCGCCCACCGTCGGAATACCAAGCCCGAAGACGAAGCGGGCCAACGGGCGGTCTTTGCTGCGGTCGATGGAGGCGAGAGTTCCCCACGGACTGCTCAGCTAGCCTCTCAACTCGATCATCGCGTCCTTCTCGTGGAGTCGATACAGGCTGGCGACGTCGGTCAGCAGGCCGAGGTCGAGGAACCGGGCGATGAGCTTCTCCCAGCCCGTCGATCTCCATCGCGCGGCGTGAAACAGAAGTGCTCGATCTTCGCCTGAACCTGCGCCGGGCAGGCGCGGTTGACGCACTTCAGCACTACTTCCCCTCGGCCCGCCGCAGCGGGTGCCTGGCACTCCAGGCACTCGGTCGGCTCCTCAGGAACCGGCGGGTCCTCCGTCCGCTTGTCGAGTACGGGCCGACCACCTCCGGAATGACGTCGCCCGCGCGCTGGACGATCACCGCGTCCCCTTCCACGTCCTTGCGCCGAATCTCGTGGTAGTTGTGCAGTGTTGCGCGGCTGACCGTGACGCCCCCCACCACCACCGGCTCCAGGTCGGCCACCGGATTGATCGAGCCGGTGCGGCCGACATGGGCGAAGATCCGATTCAGGCGCGTGAACGCCTGCTCGGCGGGAAAGTTGATAGCGACCGCCCAGCAGGGCCCTCGGGCGGTAAAGCCGAGGGTTTCCTGAGCGTCGAGGCTGTCGACCTTGGCCACCACGCCGTCGATCTCAAAACAGGTCGTGCCGCTGCGCCTGCGCTTCCTGCACGTACTCGGCGAGCTATCCACGTCGGCCACCGCCCGCACCTCCCGTCCTCGCCGGGAACCCCAGATCGCGCAGCCGCGCGGGGTGCGCTCTGGGTCGGGCGAGACGCCGCACCATCCCGCCGGGTGCCGCGCGACGAACGCCTTCACTCGAGATGGGCGTGCCAACGTCGATGCCTATGTCTCCCACCGTTTCCGAGGGTCGGCGGGTTTCTCGAGCGCGCTCCTGGCGGACGTTCCCGGGTTCGTCCAGCCCCGTCCCGTAGGCGAAGAAGTTGAGCTTCCTGCCCGCCGTCATCCGGCTATCGAGCTGCCTGAGCCCCCGGCGGCGGCGTTGCGGGGTTGGCAAAGACCTGCTCGCCACGATCCGCGCGCGCCTCGTTGAGCCGCCGGAAGACATCCTTGAGCATGACCACTTCCCCGCGTACCTCGACTGGCCCGAGGCGGCTCGCACAGGCGGGAAGATCCCCCGGACGGTGCGGGCGTTGTTCGTAACCTCCTCGCCCGTCCGGCCGTCGCCCCGCGCGTCGTCGCCACCTCGACTTTCCGTCGATGTAGGTCGGGGAGATGGAGGCCCCGTCCATCTTCGGCTCGACGTAATAGGCGACCGACTCTACTATCGCCTTCCGAACGCTCGTCAAAGGCCCGAATCTCCTCCTCCCCAAAAGCGTTATCCAGGGAGAGCATCGGCACGGCGTGTGGGTGCGGACGGAAAGCTGCGATCGGCGGCGCTCCGACCCGAAGCGTCGGCGAATCGGGCGTCATCAATTCCGGGTGCCGAGCCTCCAACTCCTGGAGCTCCCGGAAGAGAGCGTCATGCTCCGAGTCGCTGATTTCGGGCGTGTCGAGGACGTAGTAGCGGTGCGCGTGGTGCTCGACCAGGCGACGCAGCTCTTCAGCGCGCTCGGCAGGGGATACGGGTGAGAATACCGAGGCGGCTGCGCCGCACGCTAGTCTTCATCGCGGTGTCGAGGATGTTTTCCGCGACGAAGATCGGAGCCTCAAAGCAGACCGCGAGCGCGATCGCATCGGAGGGGCGGGCATCGATCTCGAGCTCTTCCTCGCCTTCTCCCTGACGAACATAGAGCTTCGCGTAGTAGACCGCGTGCCAGAGATCGTCGTCCACGACGCGGTCGAGTGTCGCGTCGAGCCGGTCGAGGATCGTCCGCACGAGGTCGTGGGTCATCGGTCGGTCGGGGCGGGTGTTCTCCAGCAGGGTTGGATGGCTTGGGCCTCAAGGGGCCGATCAGAATCGGCAGCCGTCGCTCGCCGTCGGTGACGAGCACGAACCGCGACCTGGCCGTTGCTCTCGGCGGCGAACACGCCTTCGATCTGCACTTCGGCGAGCTCACCCATGTCGGCGTGCTCGCGCGGCGGAGTGATCCCCTCGTACGGAAAGAACGCCGGTGGCTGATCCAGATTCTCTGGCCCCTCTCCTTCCTCGAACTCCTCCGGCATAGGCTTTAAGATACCTGTGGGCTAGGCGCGCCGACCGGGGCTTCGGACGAGGCATCGGCATGCGGTGGTCGAAGCCGAAGGCTCAGCGGGAATCGACCTGCTCGCGACACGCTTTGGATCGTCAGCAGGACGCCGATGCCACATCAGGCTAGACCGTTGCGCGGGTCTTCTGAACCACGCTCTCGAAAGGAACGCCGCGTTTGTCAGCGTCCGCTTGAGAGCTTGATCAGGGAGTCCGTCGCTTCGAAGGTCTTTTCCTGGTTTGCCAGGAGCCGTCGGAGCTGCACGATGCCCTCCATGTCCTCCTTGCGGAACAGGAACTCCTCGTGGCGGGTGCTGCTGCGGCGCACGTCGATCGCGGGCCAGATGCGGCGCTCGGAGAGCTCCCGGTCCAGCACGACCTCCATGTTGCCGGTGCCCTTCAGCTCCTCGAAGATGTTCTCGTCCATCTTGGAACCCGTCTCGGCAAGGACCGAAGCCACGACCGTAAGCGATCACCACTCCTCGATGTTGCGCGCCGCGCCGAAGAAGCGACGGGGGCGATAGAGAGCGGCGGGGTCGAGACCACCGGTGAGGGTGCGGCCGCTGGGCTGGATTATGGAGTTCGAGGCGCGCGAGAGGCGCGTAAGCGAGTCGAGGAGGATGACGACGTCGCGACCCGTCTCGGCGAGGCGCTTCGCCTGCTCCAAGCAGAGGTCGGTGACCCGCATATGGTTCTCCGCCGGCTCGTCGAGGAACGTGGACGAGATCGCCTGGCCGCGCACGGAGCGGCGCATGTCGGTGACCTCTTCCGGACGCTCGTCCACCAAGAGGACCATGAGGTAGATCTCGGGTGGTTCGTGGTGACGGCGTTCGCGATGTTCTTAGTCGTCGTCTTGCCCGCCTTCGGAGGCGAAACGATGAGGCCCGCGAGCCTTTGCCGACCGGCGCGATGACGGCGACGATGCGCCCGACGATGTTGTCCGGCACCGTCTCCATGAGGATCCTTTCCTGCGGGAACAGAGGGGTCAGGTCGTCGAAGTTGACTCGCCTGTGCATCTCCGCGGCCGCAGTCCCGTACCCGTTCACACTCTCGACGCGGAGCATGCCGGGGTATTTCTCGCCCTCACGCGGAACCCGAATAAGGCCGAACACGGTGTCGCCCGCGCGAAGCCCAAACCGCTTGACCTGCGACTGGGAGACGTACACGTCGTGGTTCGAGGGGACGTAGTTGTCCCGGCGCAGGAAGCCGTAGCCATCCGGGAAGAGTTCGAGGACGCCCTTGGAATAGGTTGCTTCATGCTCGGCGTTCGCGAGCGGCAACAGGGTCTCGATGAGCTCGTTGCGGAGAAGGTTCGGAGAGAGCTTCTTCGACTTCGCCTCCTTCAGGAGGGCCGCGGGGGTCATCGCGTCGAAGTGGTTGTAGTCGATCTCCGGAAGTTGGCCTTGCTCCTCGGGGTTGTCGAGGTTGGGAAGACCCTGCCGCTGACCGCCGCCGCCCCGCCCTCGGCGGCGTCCGCCGCCCATGTTGCCCCCTTGGGGATTGCCGCCCTCGTTGGGCTTGCGTGGTCGAAACTGGTGAGTCATGTGTGTTCCTGTGAAAAGGGATTTCCGCAAATGGGAAAGAAGGCTCGATAGGGCCTGAAGGAGGGGCTATTGCCCTTCGCGAAGGATCGCGATGTACGGAAGGTTTCGGTACCTCTCCGCGCAGTCTAGACCGTATCCTACCACGAACTCATTCGGAATCTCGAAACCCACATATTCCACCGGGGTCGGCAGTCTCCTGGCTTCCGGCTTGGAAAGGAGGGCGGCGACGCGAAGGGACTTGGGCTTCCGAGTAGAGAATAGCTCCCGCAGGTGGCTCAGGGTGGTGCCTGTGTCCACGATGTCCTCTACCATTATGACGTTCAAGCCCTCGATGTTGGTATCCAGATCTTTACGAATTTGCACGATCCCGCTCGTGGACTTCCCCAACCCGTAGGAGCTGGTCTGCACGAAGTCGATCGAGATCTCCCCGCTGAGGGCGCGAGCGAGGTCGGAGAGCATGTGGATGGAGCCCTTCAGGACCCCCACCAGGAGCAGCGGCTCATCCCCGTAGTCTTTTCGTATGAGCGCCGCGAGATCACGCACCTTCTCCGCGATTTGCTCCGCGCTGAGCAACACCTCGAGGGCCGGCGGGGGCGGGTAGACGGACATGAAGGGCCCGGACGTTACCCCATCTCCGGGGCCTTGTCCCCAGGGCCTCGTCACTCCGAACGCGCGCCGTAGGATTCGGACCTCTTCTCGTTGTCGAGAGGGGCCAGCTCCTTACGGACGGCATCGCTGGGCTTCGCCCGGCCCGACAAGCGCCGCGGGTGAGGAAAGAGTTTCTGAGGCACTCCTACTCTAGCTCGATCGTCGCGGGCGGCTTGCTCGTGAGGTCGTAGAACACTCGGTTCACGCCGCCCACCTCGTTCACGATGCGGCCCGCGATGTGCTCCAAGATCTCGAACGGCAGCGGCACCGCGCGCGCCGTCATCGCGTCCTCGCTCTGCACGGCGCGCAGAACAATCGGCTGCTGGTGCGTTCGCTCGTCACCCATGACGCCGACCGTATGGACGTCCAGCAGAGCGGCGTAGCTCTGCCAGATGCCCGGCGTCAGGCCACGCTCTTTCAGAACCGAACGGAAGATCCAGTCGGCCTCCTGCACGATCTCCACCCGCTCCGGCGTGACCTCGCCCAAGATGCGGACGGAAAGGCCCGGCCCCGGAAACGGCTCGCGCTCCACGATCTCCTCCGGCAACCCAAGCTTTCGTCCCACGGCCCGGACCTCGTCCTTGAAGAGCCACTTCAGGGGCTCGATGAGCCGCATGCGCATCCACTCCGGCAAGCCGCCCACGTTGTGGTGGGTCTTAATCTTCGCCGCCGTCGGAGAGCCGGATTCGATAACGTCCGGGTAGAGGGTGCCTTGGGCAAGGAAGTCACACTCCTTCAGCTCGTCCGCGTGCGCCTCGAAGACGCGCACGAAATTCTCGCCCACGATCTTGCGCTTGCGCTCGGGGTCCGTCTCCCCT
>JAUJNV010000125.1 GCA_030447945.1 Fimbriimonas sp.
ACATCTTCCTCGTCGACGGCGAGCTCCGCGTCGGGCACGATCTTCGGGAGACGCGCCCCGGACGCACTCTCCAGGCGCTGTACCTCGACCCCCTCCTGGCGCGGGTGCGTCGAATTGGAGGGCGGGTCTATCCTGTGAAAGGGGAGCTGACGCTCCTGGTGGACATCAAGACGCAGGGCGAGGCCGTCTACGCGGAGCTGCGGCGGGTATTGCCCCGTTACCGAGAGATGCTGACGGTGGTCTCCCGCGGAGCCGTCCGCACCGGCGCGGTGACGGTGATCCTCTCCGGCGACCGCCCGATGGAGACGCTCGCCGCGGAGCGCTCGCGCTATGTCTTCCTGGACGGCCGCCTGCCCGATTTGGGGAGCTCGACTCCCGTTACAGTGATGCCGCTTGTCAGCGACAACTTCACCCGCCTCTTCAAGTGGCGCGGCGAGGGGCCGATGCCGCCCGAAGAGCGCGCGATGCTACGTGCCTACGTTCATCGGGCCCACGTCGAGGGCCGCCGCATCCGGTTCTGGGGCAGTCCCGACACCCCCTCCGCCTGGAGCGAGCTATACCGCGCAGGAGCGGACCTGATCAATACAGACGACCTGGTGGGCCTAAGACGTTTTCTCACGAGCCCCCGGTGATCCCCGCCGCTTGGCCCCGGCCCGTCTACCGGGAGTGCTATGGCGCGACGATGGGGGGCTAACCCTTTCCGAGCTTGAGGTCAACGGTCCGGCCGTCGGCCTTGCGTACCTTGAGGTCGAGCTTGCCCGCGAGGATGCGAAGGCCGAGCTGGAGGACGGCGCGGCTCTGCTCGGGAGTGAGCTTTTCCGTGGCGGTGACACGGAAGATCGCCGCTGTCTCCGTCCCGTTGATCGCCATCACCTCGTCGCCCGTGACGATTCCCGCCTTCGCCGCTCGACCGTCGGCCTTGGCGACGACGAGCATCTTCGAGGGGCGCGCCCGGAAGGCCATCAGACCCGCGTCGTCCAGCAGCCGCACCAGCTGGTTGTGGCGGGGCGCGTTAGCCCGGGCGGCGTGGAGGACGCGCCCCGGCATATCGATGAGGAATCGGCCCATCCCCAGCGCCTCCATCCCGAGGATTCCCTCCGCCCCCGCCGTATCGTCGTCCACGAGCACCAACGGATAGTCGATCGCCAGCGGGCCGAACGTCATCGCCGGCGCGACGCCCACGTCGTGCGGCCGAATGTCTCCGATGACCTCCACGTCGGCCTCACCGAGAACCTTCACGCCCAGCGCGGTCGCCAGTCGGCGGGCGAGGGAGCAGTAGGTGGAGCCCGTATCGACCATCAGCGCGATCGGTTGGCCGCCCACGGTGGAAGCGAGGTGGTACCAGTCCGTGCTCTCGTCGCGGCAAAGGAGGGGCAGCGTGATGTGCGCCGGCGCTCCGGTCTCCGGCTTCCAACGCACCGTCTTGTCCGCGATCGATGCCCGGTGGGCCATCCAGAACTTGACGTCCGCTTCGCTCAGGCGTCCACCCTCCCACAGCGCCACGCGTCGTCGCACGAGGTCGAGGCCCATGGCGAATCGGCGCAGGAAGTCGAGCCCGATGATGCCGTCGGCGTCGTCCTCGTACTTGTCCGCCACTTCGCCCCGGTCGCCGTTCACGGGTTCCACCAGAGCGGGGAAGGCGGGGAGCGCGTAGCCGCCGACCTCGAGGCGCACCTTCGGAGACGGCCCGGCCTGCAGATCCTTCAGAATCCCCACGCGGCGCACGAACGCCGGATCGAGGCGCAGCTCGAAGCTGCCCGTGTCCAGCGCGAGCAGCGCGTCCTTGCCGTCGATCTTCGCGCGAATGGCGGGCGTGCTGCCCATCATCAAGATCTCCGTCACCACGGTGGGCGGTCGCGGAGGCGCCTGGGCGGGAGCGACCGACGCCAGAGCGACGAGGCAAAAGAACAACGGAGCGCGCACAGAAGTATGGTAGCGCAGGATTTAGGCCAGTGGGGGGAGGGCGTTGGGTGTTAGGCGTTGGGGAAACGCTCTCCCCCAACGCCCAACGTCCTCCGCCTAACGCCCATAATCGCCCATGCACGAAGTCACCGAGGAGCGCATCCGGGTGCGCTACGGGGAGACGGACCAGATGGGGCACGCTTATTACGCGAACTATCTTTTTTGGTTCGAGCAGGCGCGCGCCGCGGGGCGCCGCGACCGGGGGTTCACCTATAAGTCTCTGGAGGAGTCCGGCTACTTCCTTCCCGTAGTAGAGGCGCACCTTCGGTACAAGGGCGAGGTCAAGTACGACGACGTGATCAACGTCCGCCTCTGGCTCTCCGAGGTGCGGCGGGCGGCGATGCGGTTCGATTACGAGATCGTGAACGAGAGCACCGGAAAGACGACCACCGAGGGGTACACCTGGCACGTCCTGATGGGAAAGGAGAGGAAGGCCGTCGGCATCCCGCCGGAGGTGCGGGAGCTGTTGGAGCGAAGTGTTCGGGAGAGGCTGGAGGATTAGATGCCCGGCGCCTGCCCGGAATCTTTGGAGTGGGGCGATCCGGCGCCGCTTTTAAGAGCGCGACCTGGCGCGCGTGGAGAAGCCGAGAAGCCGCAGGAGAAAGACGGCGTCAGGCCGCCTTACGGAAAGCGGCGCCAGGTCGCCGCACTCCAACGGGAACTGGTTCTGGCGTCGCCTTTGCCGGGTTGAGGGGAGTATCCAAGCCACCCCCTGACCTTCTTCTCGCGTAGCAAGAGTGGAGCATGACGGAGCAGAAGACCTCTTCCCTGGAGCGGGCGCTCCAGGAGCTGGACCGGATCGCCCCCGGGGCGCCCCTGCTCGCGCTGGGCCAGACCGTCTTCTGGGACGAGCCGATGAAGGCGGGGATCGCCCTCGCCGCCCGTCGTCTTGGCTACGGTCGCCGGTTCGTCGCGGGCGTCCACGACACGGATTACTTCGCCAAGCTTCCCACGGGGCCGAGGCAGCCTGGGAAATATAAAGCCCTCCCCCACAACGACTCGACCACGCGCGGCCTCTGGAGCGCGGCCGGCGAGTTTTCCGCGATCTTCGGCTCGGAGACGGTGGTGACCCGCGAGGCGCTGGCGAGCGCCGGGCTCCGGATGGAGTTGCTCCTGCGCGCACGGCCGGATTTTCTGCAAGAGGCCACGGAGGCGTACGGTTGGCGCGGGATCGTGTCGCTCGACGACTACGTCCCCGTGACGGCCGAGGTCCCGCTCGCCGGGCTTTTCCCCGAGCTCCGGGCCACCCTTGACTGGGCGCTGGACACGACCCTGGAATGCTTAGGCGGCGAAAACCGGAAGGACGCGGAGCGGCGCGCGGACGAGCTGAGATCGTTGATCTGCGACTCTGGGGAGGAGCCGGGGCTGACGGTGGGCGAGTTCTACCGCCGCCTGCTGCCCCCGTTCTACGAGTTCTGCGCGAACGTCCCCGTCAAGCTCCATGCGACGGCGACCACGGAGCTGCTCCGCTTCACGACCCAAACCCACGACCTCCCTCGATTCGAGATCCTCGAGCCTTTCGTCGATCCGCGCACCCGCGCGGCGGCCTGTGCCGCCTACGACGAGGCGATTCGCGGCGGGTCGGGCCAGTACGCCCTCGCCCGCTTCGGGAGCGGCGCGATCCCGTTCGATCTCGTCATCCCCGGACGGGGGCGGGGCACGATCCGCCTCGGCTCGCGCGGGATCGTCGTCATGACCCGTGAGCCCTCGTTCATCACCCTGAAGCGGCCGGTCGAGTCGCTGCAGGACCTGGCGGAAGCGATAGAAGGGAAGTTCGGCGAACGGTGTACGCTGGTGGGGAAGGCCGTGTCGCTCATCGGGATGCTCGCGCGCGAGTTCGTGTTCGTGTTCCACGAAGGAGCGAGCTCGTACGTGAAGCACAGCCGGCGATTTCATGGACTGCTCTCCCAGGTCACGGGGCGGGAACTGCCCATCAACCCGATCCTCCGCGTCCGCTACGACACCTGGGGCGCCTTGCGCGTCTGTTGCTCCTGGCTCCGCCTCCCCGAGCCGCTTCAGAGGCCGTTCGGCACCGAGGAACTGTGCGCGCCGAGCCTCGCGGAGCGTTGGGAAGAGGTGGGCGAGGAACAGGAAGCGCTTCTGGAGCGGCTGGGGGGGATGCGCCGTCCGCTCGCGCTTATCAGATTCCTCCAGGCGGAGCTGGGCGGGGCGTGGCACCGCGTGGCGGAGGAGTACGAGGGGCTTCACGACCGGCTGGAAACCTTGCGACAGGACTTGGAGGCGCTGCGTAGTGAGATTGCCGAGGCGTACGCCGAAAGGGAGGCGCTGAAGCGGGCGCGGGTCGCGGCGGAGCGGGCGATGGGGGAGCAGTTCCGCGCGCGGATCTTCGAGCGGGAGCCTTCGGCGGACGACCTTGCCGAGAGGGAGCGCCTATCGGGCGAGTTGCGCGTCGTTCAGGCCCGTGCGCAGGAAGCGAAAGCAAGGATGCGGAGCCTCCGTCGTCGGCAGCAGGAGCTTGTGCGCGATGAGGAAGTGCGGCGCGTCCACGAGCGACGCCGGGCGATCGAGGTGGAAGCGGAGCTCAAGCGCTTGCGTCTGATCCGTCAGGCCGTGATCGCCTCGCGCGGCATGTGCCACGCGGGCCAGCGCCCGAGCGCGTGGTGGTTCCGCCTCGTCTGCCCCGACGGCCTTTGGTATCGTGAGACCGTAGACTCGGCCGAGTGCTATCTGGAGACCCTTCGGTGATTGACGACTGACGAACAAAGCTGAAGCGGCAAAGTGTAGAACGGCAATGTTCAATCGTCAATGGTAAATCGTCAATCATCATG
>JAUJNV010000126.1 GCA_030447945.1 Fimbriimonas sp.
ACCAGCTTGCCATCGCTCCCCACCAGGAAGAACATCGGCGTCATGGGCACGGCGAGTCGATTCAGAGACGTGCCGGCGGGATCGAAGACCGCTCCGCGCAGGTCCGCCCGCCGTGCCTCGGCCGGCTGCGTGGCGTCCGTCGCGATCACGACCTTGAGCTTCTTGCCCAGCCGATCGAGCGAAGGCAGGGCACGACGGCTCGGCTCGGAGTCCGCGCCGAGGAGCGCCAGCAACGCCGGGCGGGCGCCGAGTCGGGCCCGCAGGTCTACGGGTGCGCCGGTGGCGGCGTCGGCCCATCCGTCAAGCGGCACGGCCTCCCCAATCTGGAGCGGGTAGCGGTCGGGGGGGAGGGCGTAGGGCATGTAGCCGGCGGGGACTTCGAGAGCGAACTCTCCCCCGGGCGACGGCCCGTACTCGAACTCCCAGGTGACGTCGCGCTTGCCTTCGAGCCCTTCCGTAAGCTGATGGAACCGCACGAGCCGCCCCTCGTCGTCCACGCTCGCCCGCAGGACGCCCTGCACCGGAGGGGGCCCCGGCATGGGGGCCCGGCCCCCGGGGTCCGTGGCTTCGCCCCCGCCCTCACCGAGGTTAACGAAGACCTCGTCCGCCCCCCGCCCGCGGATCTGTACTCGTCCACCCGCTTTCCATTCGGTTCCCGGCGGCACGAGGCGCCGGAGGTCGGGGACGAAGATGAAGTTGGGAAAGGCGACGCCGGGTATCTGCGAGAGGCGCCCGGGCGGCGGGGTCAACTCGCCGGGGAACGGGAACTCGTCGTAAGTCCGGCTCCCTACATCCGTCTCGAGAACCCCCGCCGGCGTGATGAGGCAGGCGTACTGAACGGGCCCCGCACCCATACGGAAGAGCATGTGGTCGGGTTGCCGCAAGCGCAGCGTCCCCTCCCCGGCCACGGGGAAGCCGACCATGCGCACCGTCATCTTGACGAACAGCTCCGGGTGCGCCTTCCGGTACGACGCGTACCGATCCAGCGGCCCTTGGGCGCCCGCGCGGGGGAGCAAGAAGGCCAGTACCAGCAGGATCGGCGTTACCACCGCAACGGCACCAAGGACGAGGGGACGACGGGCCATGTTCGATCTTACGTCTTCGGAGACCGCCGCCGCTGGATTTCTTGCCGCGCGGCCCCCGCTACCTCTTCGGGAGGACGCGACGCGTCCAGCACGACCCAGCGGGCAGGCTCCCGCGCGGCTTCCCGCAGGAAGCCTTCCCGCACGCGGCGGTGGACCTCGATGGGCTCGGCATCCAGCCGGTCCTTGCTCTGGAGCCTCCGCAGCCCCTCCTCGGGATCGAGGTCGAAAAGGAGCGTGAGATCGGGCACGAGGCCACCGGTGGCGAAGGCGTTGGCCGCGCGCACGAACCCCTCATCCAGCCCCCGCGCGTGGGACTGATAGACGAGGGTGGAGTCGGCGTAGCGGTCGCAGAGGACGATCTCCCCCCGCTCCAGCGCGGGGCGGATCGTGTCCGTCACATGGCTCGCGCGGTCGGCGAGGAAGAGGAAAAGCTCGGCCTTCGGATTGAGTTCGTCCGCGTGGAGGAGCATCTCCCTGACCCGTGCGCCTATGGCGCTCGCGCCCGGCTCACGCGTCGTCGTCAGCGAGTGCCCCGCTTCGGCGAGTTGGCGGCCAACGGCCTTGATTGCCGTGCTCTTCCCCCCACCCTCGGGACCCTCGAAAGTGACGAACATCCGCTAGTGAGCATGGCATAGACACGTATGGTTGAGAGTCCCTAAGGTTCTGTCCACGTCTCCTTCGGAGGCTATGCCCTCGCTCCGTTTAGGTTCTGATAAAGGCTCTTCGTGCCGTGGCGATCAGACCAAGTAGCTTCTGAAAGACGCGAGAGTCTCAAAGTCGAGAGGACGATGAAGGACCAAGTCGGCACCGTTCACATAAGCCTGGAATTCGCCATCGGTGAAGCAGGTCACATCTGTCAGTACGATTACGAGGCTCTTCTCCTCAACCGCCACCCTCCACACCTGTACGGAGGCCATGCTGTCGGTGAGGATCAACTCTGGCCATGTGCCTCCCAGTGCGGCTATGCCGGCGGCCTCGTCGGCGGCGACCAGTACCTCCCACCCTAAGCCTTCTAGAGACTGCCTCAGCTCTTCGGCTTCATCCGCTCGGCTCAGAGTCAGAAGTATCCTTAGTTGTCTGCTAGAGAACCCCAAGTCGAATGCCCGTCGCGGCCTCGCATGTGTGATCGGTTCAGACTGCATGGCTTTCATTATCCAATCCTTCTCTTCCTCGCCAACCCAAATCGGCTCTCTACTGCCAGCGCCACCGGCCGCGCGTCCGTGCCATCCTAAAGCCATGCCTCCGACGACCGATGAAGCCCTCGCGAGCGGGCTCCGAGCCGTACTGCCCCCGGAACGGGTCCTCGACGGCGACGGCGTTTCGCGGGCGTACGACTGCGACGCCTACACCGTGGACCGCTCGAAGCCGTCGGCGGTCGTCCTGCCCGAGACGACGGAGGAGGTCGCGGCGGTCGTGCGGTGGTGCGTGGCCGAGGACGTGCCGTTTACCGCGCGGGGCGCGGGGACGGGGCTCAGCGGGGGGACGCTGCCCGCGCTGGGGGGCGTCGTCATCTCCACCAAACGGATGACCCGGATTCTGGAGATCGACCTGGAAAACCGCATGCTCCGGGCGCAGGCGGGCGCGGTGAACAAGCGGCTGACCGACGCCGTCGCCGAGCACGGGCTCCACTTCGCCCCCGACCCATCCAGCGGCACCGTGGCCACCCTCGGCGGCAACATCGCTGAGAATGCGGGCGGACCGCACACGCTGAAGTACGGCGTCACGTCGGGCCACGTCCTCGCCGTCACGATGGTCGACCCCGAGGGGGAGATCCTGGAGATAGGGGGCAAGGTGCCGGGCGCGCCCGGCTACGATTTCCTGGGCCTCGTCGTGGGGGGCGAGGGGACGCTGGGGATCGTGACGGAGGCGTGGGTCAAGCTCACTCCTCTCCCCACGGGCGTCGCGACCGCCCTCGTCTCCTTTCCCACCATTCGCGGCGCGACGGAAGCGGTCGCGGAGATCGTGGCACGCGGGGTGATCCCGGCCGCGCTGGAGATGATGGACCGCGGCATCCTTGCCGCCGTCTCCGCCGCGTTCGGGCTCCAGTACCCCGAAGGGACGGAGGCGCTGCTCCTCGTAGAGTGCGACGGCGAGCCAGAGGCGACGGCACGGGAGATGGCGGAGGTGCAGGCGGTCTGCGAGGCGCGCGGCGCGCTGGAGGTGCGGATCGCCCAGGACGAGGTGGAGCGCGCCTCGCTCTGGACGGCCCGCAAGAAGGGCGTCGGAGCGATGGGACGCATCGCGCCGAGCGTCGTCACCCACGACGGAGTGATCCCCCGCTCCAAACTCCCGGAGATGCTGGAGTTCGTCTACGCCTCGGCCACCGCGCACGGCGTGAAGGTGGCGAACATCTTCCACGCGGGCGACGGCAACCTCCACCCCTGCTTCGCCTTCGACGACCGCGACCCGGCGCAGGTGCACGCGGTGGTCGAGGCGGGCGAGGCGATCATGCGCCGCTGCATCGAGCTCGGGGGCAGCGTGACGGGCGAGCACGGGATCGGCGTGGAGAAGCTGGACCTCATGGGCCTCATGTTCTCCCCGGAGGACCTGCGGATGCAGGCCGACGCGAAACGGATCTTCAACGAAGGCCTGCTCTGCAACCCGTGCAAGGTCCTCCCGAACCAGAAAAGCTGCGTCGAGCACCGACGCCGCTGGCGAGGCGCGGCATGGTGAGGGCGAGCGCGCAGTTCTACGCGCGGCCCACGACAACGGAGGCGCTGGCCGAGGCGTTGCGGGAGGCGGGGCCGTTCCACCTGATCGGGTCGGGCACGAAGGTGACGGACTTCGGACTGCTCGGCGGGCAGTCGGCGACGCCGCCTGCCGGGACGCGGATGGTCCTGAGCGGACTGAGCGGCATCCTCGGGTGGGACGTCGCGGACGGCGTGGTCGCGGTGCGGGCAGGGACGACGATTCGGGAGCTTCAGACGGAGCTAGCGACCCGGGGGCAGACGTTGCCGTTGCCGAACCCCCAGGAGCACCACGCCCTGCTCGCGGGCCTTCCCGGCACGGTCGGCGGCTCGCTGGCCACGAACCTTCCCCACGCGCTCGAAAACCAGTGCGGCTCGTGGCGGGAGTGGGTACTGGGGATGACGCTCGTGCGCGCGGACGGGACGATCGTGCGGTGTGGGAGCAAGGTGGTCAAGAACGTCGCTGGGTACGACGTTCAGAAGCTCATGATCGGAGCGAGGGGCACGCTCGGAGTCGTCGCGGAGGTGATCCTGCGCACGTTCCCGATCCGCGCGCTGCCCAAGCCTCGCGTCCGGCGCGGGCGGGGCCAGGCTTTTCATCCGCTCTGGATCCAGCGCACGCGGCGGGCGGACTTTCCCGGCGGCGTCGCCGCCGCGGGAGACAGACTGATCGCGGCGGACGAGGCGTCGAGCACCCTCTGGGCGCAGGTGGGCGCGCGGGAGGAGCTGCCGCGATGGCCGTCCGACTGGGTGCTCCGCTCGGGCTGCGGCGTAAGGAACTTGGAGCTGGCCGACCCGACGCAGATCCGCCTCATGAAGAAGACGAAAGCGATTTTTGACCCCGAAG
>JAUJNV010000127.1 GCA_030447945.1 Fimbriimonas sp.
GGCCGTCACCGCCACCTTCGGCGTCGCGCCATCGCCGTTCGCCGAGGGCACCATGACCCTGCTGCTCGCGAAGGCCGTCAACGAGGGGGCAGTCCCAGTCTACCTTGGTGGAGACGCGGCCTTCGAGTTGCCGGGGGGCAAGACGTTCCACCTGCCCCCCGGCCGCGATCCGACGCAATGGGGCAGCAGCGTGGCGTTCCCGTTCGAGCTGACGCCGGGGAGGTCGTGCCAGACCTGGGTGCGGACCCGCAAGGTGTCAGACGCCCTTCGACCCGAAGGCTACTCCGGGACCATTGAACTGGTGCCGTTCTTCACGGACCAAGCCGGCCGCGTGTACAGGGCCGACCCGTTGGCGTTCGACGTGGACCGCGATTACGACGCCTGAACCGCCGGGCACCCTCACCAGCTCTCTACTGCCAAGCTGTGGACCGGCGACAGGCCGACGACTAGGTACCTGACCCGCGGCGTCAATGGCCGTGCCCCAAGAACGGCGTTGCGAACCGAGCTCTTGGCGTACTCACCGTTCCTCGGGTTCCAATCTGCCATCCATCCGAGTCCATATCGGTGTTACCATGTCACCCCCGCTCCGAGCCTAAAGGCCTTCGCCAGGGGAGCTCTCGCCCATGTCGGAATCATCCGGTCGCGTCGATCCCGTCGGTCCCTGGGCTGCCGAGAAGCATCAGCTGCTCGACCACTACCTCTCGGCCTACACGACGATCATGAAGGGGCAATCGTGGTGCCGCAACGGCTACCACTACATCGACGCCTTCGCGGGGACCGGACGCCCCATGCTCCGTGACGCGCACGAGCAGCGGTACATCGACGGCTCGCCCCGCATCGCCCTGAGCATCGAGAACCCATTCACCACCTACTCGTTCATCGAGATGGCGCGCTGGCGGGTCGAGCAGCTCGAGCGGCTGAGGCGGGAGTTCCCCGGCCGCACGATCCACGTCCTGCGGGGCGACTGTAACCGGGTCATCGTCGAGCACATCACGCCTCGCGTGCGGCGCGAGCGATTCAACCGGGGCTTCATCTTCCTCGACCCGTTCGGCGTCAACATGGCGTGGGACACCATCGAACAGATCGCGTCCACGGGCGCGCTCGAGATCTTGCTGAACTTCCCGACGATGGCGCTCAACCGCGCCGCCCTCCACAACCGGCCCGACGCCCTCACGACGACGGGCGTGGCCCAGATGAACCGGGTTTGGGGATCGGAGGAGTGGCGGGGCCTGCTCTACGAGCGGCGGCAGGACTTCTGGGCAGCCCGCGAGTACAAGAAGGGGCGGACCGGCGCCGAAACGCTGGCCCGTCACTTCATCTAGCACCGGCTATCCAAGGTGGTTCCGTACGTCACCGACCCGATCCCGATGACCAACTCCTGTGGCGGAGCGCTCTATTGCCTCATCTTCGCGGGCCACAACCAGACCGGCGCGACCATCGCGGCGGACATCTTCGGCCGCCACCAGCGCCCGTCCACACGCCCGCACCGCCGCGTGACGGCAGCCGACTCGGCTACGCTCCCCCTGTTCGAGACCGGCTGATCGACGAAGGCGGGACGCGATGGCGGGGCAGTCGGGCATCGAGTGGACCGAAGCCACCTGGAACCCCCTCACCGGTTGCACGAAGGTCAGCCCCGGCTGCAAGCACTGCTACGCCGAGCGGCTGTCGGGACGGCTGAAGGCGATGGGCCACCCAAGCTACGCCAGCGGCTTCAAGCTCACCCTGCACGAGCGGCTGCTAGAGGTCCCGCTGAGCTGGCGCCGGCCGCGCACGATCTTCGTCAACTCGATGAGCGACCTGTTCCATAAGGACGTGCCGGGGGACTTCATCCTGCGCGTCTTCGACGTGATGGACCGAGCCCATTGGCATCGCTTCCAGATCCTCACCAAGCGCCCGGAGCGCGTAGCGGAACTGGACCCGATCCTCCCTTGGCGGCCGAACATCTGGATGGGCACGAGCGTGGAGAGCGCCCGCTACGCCCATCGCATGGACCTGCTCCGCCGGACTGGTGCGCACGTGAAGTTCCTGTCGCTCGAACCGCTCCTCGGTCCGCTGCCCGGCCTCGACCTAGAGGGCATCCACTGGGCGATCGTCGGGGGAGAATCGGGGCCGGGGGCGAGGCCGATGCAGGAGGAGTGGGTCCTCGACATCCGGGAGCAGTGCTTCGCCGCCGGGGTCGCCTTCTTCTTCAAGCAGTGGGGCGGCGTCAACAAGAAGCGGACCGGTCGCCTCCTTCAGGGTCGGACCTGGGACGGGATGCCAGTCGTGCAGGCCCAAGCCGAGCCGCAACTGCCGTTGCCGCTGGCGACGTAGCCACGCAGGGTCGGCCGAAAACGCACTCTGCCCGGCCACCATGCTCCGTCAGACGCGCGGAGAACCCTCAGAACGGAAGTTCTGGACGTCCCCGGCCGCACGAGATGTCCGGTTGCCGTCGCGCCTCATCACTGCACCGACTGACTACGGATGCGCGATGAGCTCGCCGCTTGCACCGGGCGACCGACCTATTGTGAAGTCTCGTGTGGATTGATAAGGTAGGTGTCCTGGTCGAACGCTTCGCCTCATGATGCCCACCTGAGGAGAGCCATGACAACACTGCGTGTCTCGGCCGCGATCCTGCTTCGGTTGGTCTTCCTTGCGTCCCTGCTGATCACGCCATCCGCCGCCTTTGCCCAGGATGAGACACCCGAAGCGGAGGAGACGCCCGAACAATCAGGACCGGTTTTCGCCTTCGATCAGTGGCGCGTCTCAGTGGCCGCGGCGGTACAGCGGGCCAGCATCAAAGCCGCCGGCTTGGAGCAGGAGGATGGGAACGACTGGCTCCTCGTCGTCGCCGACGTCACCAATTGGGGCGACGATGATGCAACGCTCCGCGTGGACGAGTTCTCGATTCGCTTCGAGGGGGATGACGCTCCATCTGCTGGCGCAGCGACGGCAACGACCACGGCCGCCCTCAATCTGCGCGCCGCACCAAGTACCGACGCCGCGATCCTTGCCCTCATGCCGGCCGGCACCACGGTCACGTTGACCGGCCAAGAGGAGAACGGGTTCCTCTCGGTCAACTTGGATGGCCAGGACGGATGGGCCGCAGCCGCGAACCTAGCCCTCGAAGGGGAGGCTCCAAGCGGGGGCGTGGCTGGAAACTTCGCGCCTGAGGCGACGTTAGACGCCGCCAAAGAACTTGACACGGAGCCGGCCGATGTCGATGCCGGCGTCGAGATTGCCGCCGACGCTACAGAACGCGTTGCCCTCGTCTTTCAGGTGCCCGCTGACTCCGACGGCCCGGCGCTCTTCCGAGAAACAGCTCTACCGCTCGCGGACGCGTTGGAGCGAGACGCGGACCTTGATGAGCTCCCTCCCATTGCCTCGCCACCTCCCCTCGAAGAGGCTGAAGTGGATGACGTGGTCGATGGCGCGAGACTGGACGTCCTTCTATCAGATGAGGAGGACAACCAAGTTGTTCGGCTGATTGGAGTCGATGCACCGACCCGCGATGACTGCTTCGCGGAGGATGCAGCCGACGGGCTCGACGAGTTGGCCGGCGGGACCGTCTACCTTGAGCGAGGCGTCTACAACGCGGTCGAGGATGAACTGGTGCGCTATGTGTGGGTGGAGCAGGACGGCAACAAGGTGCTCCTGAACCACCAGCTCGTGGCCCAGGGTCTCGCGGCGTCCAATTTCCCGGAGCGCGGGGGAGAGGTGCGCTTCAAGAACTGGATGGACGAAGCTGAACGGGTTGCGCAGAGGGACGAAACGGGCCTGTGGGGCGTTTGCGAGGGACCACACGGCGACCCCCTACCGCCCCCTCCGACACCCACTCCCAGCGCCGAGGAGATCCGAGCCCAGTACACTCCGCTCGCGGACGTTCGCGAGTTGGTGATCCGACCCGGGGGCTTCATCGGCGAGCAAATCGCGTTCAGCGGCTCCATTCTCACCATCCAGGTTGCCCCGCCCGGCGATGCCTTCTTCATCGGCGAGCCCACACCGATAGTCGCTGAAGCGGTGCTTCAGGTTGGAGTCGTCGCGCCCGACGGATCGACGGAGTACATCAGCGTCGGGTACAACGGGGACACCACGGGGATGTTCGAGGGCACCTTCGTCAGCGTCTACGGCACGGTTGTCGGCGTCGCTAGCGGGACGAACGCGTTCGGCGGCACCATCACTGACCCCTTGGTGGAAGCAGAGCTCGTGGAGCTCGGGTAGTACGGCCAGTACTACGAACCGAGGTGCCCGCGCTCTGCCTAAGGCCGCTCCACTGCGCCCGTCTCGTAATCGCCTTCGTCTAAGGCTCACGACGGGAGGCCACGGTGCGGAGGACGGCGCTCACGACTCAAAACGTTTTGAGTGAACTAGGGTGGGGGCAGCTTGGCGATGGGGGGCAAGCCGGCGATCACGTAGGCGATGCGCTCCGCCGGCATGAGCGCCGCGAGGTAGCCGACCGCCGCCTTACGGCCGCC
>JAUJNV010000128.1 GCA_030447945.1 Fimbriimonas sp.
GAACCCCCAGCCGGGGGAGATGGAGGAGCTGGAGGCGCAGATCACCCGCCTCCGCCACTCGGAGAAGATCGCGACCGCTGCCTTCGCCGCTCTGGAAGCCACCTGCGACGGCGAGACCAACGCGCAGGATCTCCTGGCCTCCGCGACCAAGGCCCTCGAGGCGGCGGTCCGTTACGATCCGGCGCTCGAGGAGCGGCTCGCTCCCCTGGCCGAGGCGCTCGTCCTGCTCCAAGAGGGTTCCCACGACCTCCGGGCGTACACGGAAACCCTCGAAGCCGACCCCGGCGCCCTCGACGACCGGATCGCCCGCTCCGACACGCTCAAGCGCCTGCGCCGCAAGTACGGCGCGGATGAGGCGGCGGTCCTCGCGCATCTGGAGGAAGCTTCCGCCGAGCTGGGCCTTCTCGAAGACTCGGAGGCGAGCGAGGAGAGCCTGTCGGCGGCGCTGGACGAAGCGCAAGGCGAGCTGGATCGAGTCGCCACCGAGCTAACTCTTTTGCGGCGCGAAAAGGCGCGGGAGTTCGGCGGGCTGGTCCAGCAGGGGCTCCGCGATCTCGCGATGGACCGGGCTCTGTTCGAGGTCGTCCTGCGGCCCAAGCCGGCCGATCCGACGGGAGCGGACGATGTGGAGTTCTCCTTCACGGCCAATGCGGGCGAGCCGCCCCGGCCGCTCGCGAAGATCGCGAGCGGTGGCGAGATCTCCCGCGTCATGCTCGCCATCAAGGCTTCCCTCGCGGGCCGCGCGGGGGTACCGACGCTCGTCTTCGACGAAGTCGACGCCGGGCTCGGTGGTCGCGCGGCGGCGAGCGTCGCCCGCAAGCTGGAGGAGCTCGCGGAGCACCGTCAGGTGCTCGTCATCAGCCACCTCCCGCAGATCGCGAGCCGGGCGAGCGCGCACTACCGGATCGAAAAGGCGGACTCCAACGGCCGCGTGGTGACGCAGGTGCGCCTCCTCCGCGCCGAGGAGCGCGTCGAGGAGCTGGCCCGAATGCTGGCCGGCGAACGGATCACCGAGGGCGCCCTCGCCAACGCCCGCGAGATGCTCGCGGGCAAGGTCGCGCCGGTTTCTCTGTTCGAGTAAGGGCACCCCGCGCCCTTCTGCTGTAGTCGCAGGTCTTCAGCCTGCGGATGGCTTCTCGTTCTCCCTCCACATGCCTCCGTAGCGACACGCTCTTGCGCAGGCTGAAGACCTGCGGCTACAGCAGAAGGGGGCCGGGAGGATGGCTTTAAGCGCTCTAGCCTGGCTGCGGTACGCTTCAGCCGGGATGGCGGAGCGCGTAGGATTCGTGGGGCTGGGCGTGATGGGCGGACCGATGGCGGGACATCTGCTCGACGCGGGGCAGCCGCTGACCGTCTGGAACCGCACGCCTTCCAAGGCCGAGCCGCTTCGCGAGCGTGGCGCACGGGTCGCCGACAGTCTGGAAGATCTGGGCCGCGAGTGCGAGGTCGTCTTCCTCTGCGTGAGCCGGACCGAAGACGTGCGGGCGTGCCTCGAAGGTCTCACCCGGACGGCCCGCCCCGGCACGCTTTTTGTCGATCACTCCACGATCGAGCCCGCCGCCGCGGGCATTCTCCAGAGCGTCCTCAAGCAGAGAGGCTTTCGCTTCGTCGACGCACCGATCACCGGCGGGAGCATGGGGGCTCAGAAGGGGCAGCTCACCGTTTTCCTGGGCGGCGAAGAGGCCGACGTCCGACAGACGTTGGGCCTGATCGGGCCCTACACCAGGCGCGGCGAGCGGGTGGGTGGCCCAGGAGCCGGGCAGACGATGAAGATGGCGAACCAGATCGCCGTGGCGGGGGCGCTACTGGCGCTCTGCGAGTCGCTGGCGTTCGTGGAGAAGGCAGGCCTCGACCTGGCGCAGGCGCACGCCTTGATCGGCGGCGGCGCCGGGGGGAGTTGGGCGTTCGAGAATTACGGCGCGAAGATCCTCGCTCAGGACTGGACCCCCGGCTTCAGCGTCGTCAACCAGCGGAAGGATCTCGCCTACTGCCGCGACGCCGCCCTGGCCATCGGGGCGATCGTTCCTGGCTCCGAGCTGACGGATCGGCTGCTCGCGCCCCTGGAAGAGGCGGGACGGGGCGAGGACACGACCGCCGCGCTGTTCGACGTCATGCTCGGGAAGGTGAAGTGACGCCCGCCGTCCGCATGCGAAGTATCGGCAAGCGCTTCGGCGCCGTCGAGGCGCTGCGGGACGTGGACCTGGAAGTCGCCCCTGGCGCCGTCCACGCCGTGGTGGGGGAGAACGGAGCGGGCAAGACCACGCTCATGCGCGTCCTCTACGGCACGCTTCGGCCCGACGAGGGGACGATGGAGCTGGACGGCCTCGAAGTGCGGTCCGCCAGCCCCGCCGAGGCGATGCGTGCGGGCGTGGGCATGGTGAGCCAGCACTACGGCATCGTCCCGGAGCTGACGTGCCTCCAGAACCTCGTCCTCGGCGCGGAGGGCGGTCCTTTTGTCGCCGCGACGCGCGGAGGGCCGCGCGCAGGCGCTGGCGGAGCGGATGGGGTTCCGCTTCGACTGGAACCGCTCCGCGGAGTCCCTCGGCCCCGGCGGGGCGCAGAAACTGGAGATCCTGAAACTGCTCTGGCGCGAGACGCGGATCATGATCCTCGGCGAGCCTACGGCCATGCTGTCTCCGGCGGACGCCTCCGCCCTCTTCGTTTCTCTGCGCACGCTGACCGAGGCAGGGGCCACCGTCCTCCTCGTCACCCACCGTCTGCCGGAGGTGTTGGATCATGCGGAGCGGGTCACCGTGCTGCGGGCCGGACAGCGGGTGGCGGACGTCGCCGTAGCGGATACCAGCGGCCCCGAGCTCGCGCGCGCCATCATTGGCGGCGACCCGCGCCGCACGAGCCCGGACCAGGCGTCGTGCCCGGAGCGCCGCTGCTCCGGGTGGAGGGGCTCGTCGCGCGGGATCGGGGGAACGACGCGCTCAAGGGCGTTGATCTGGAGGTACGGTCCGGCGAGGTCGTGGGCATCGCGGGCGTGGAGGGCAGCGGACAGCGCGGCTCTTCGCCGCGATCGCGGGGACCCTTCGACCTTCCGATGGAAGCGTCCACCTGGACGGTAAAGACGTCACCCATGCCCGCACAGCGCAGCGGCTGCAATGGGGCCTGCGGCTGATCCCGGAGGATCGCCATGCCGAGGGTGTCGTGGAGGAGTGGACCCTCGAAGAGAACGTCGCTCTGGGGCTCCAGCGGCTCGCGCCCCTCGCCCGCGGCGCGCCGTGAACGCGCCGGCGCGGATGGCGCTCGCGGAGCAGGTGGCGGAGGGTTTCGTACCCGCCACGGCGGGATGAGGTCCGCCATGGCCGACCTATCCGGCGGCAACCAGCAGCGGTTCGTGGCGGCACGCTCGCTCGCCCTCTCCCCCAAGGTCCTGCTCGCCTTCGGCCCCAGTCGGGGACTCGACCTGGGAGGTGCGGCTCAGGTCTACGGCGGAATCCGCCAAGTCTGCGACGAGGGCGCCGCCGCCTAGTCGTCAGCTTCGACCTCGAAGAGCTGCTCGAACACTGCGACCGGATCGTCGCCATGAGCGGTGGGCGGCTCCACACGCCTCCTCCAGGGCTTGGAAAGGACCGTGACGCCATCGGACGTCTGATGGTGGACGCGGCGTGAGATAACGTCCCCCTGCTCGTCCTAGGGGCGGCGGCCACGCTCATCGCCGTGTTGCTGCTCGCGGGAGTGAGCCCGATGGAGACGCTGAGCGGCCTCTTCCGAGGCGCTCGGCACGCCCGGCGCGATCTCCGGCACGCTCCGCGAGACCACGCCGCTTCTCATCGGCGGGCTCGCGGTGTACCTCGCCTCCGCGCGGGGCTCTTTAACATCGGCGTCGAGGGGCAGCTCGTGGTGCGCGCGCTCGCCTGCGTCGTCGTCGCGCTCCGGCTGCCGGGCATCCTGGGCATCCTGGCCGGGGCGGTCGTTGGGATGACGGCGGGCGCGCTGTGGGCTCTGCCCGCGGGGCTCATCAAGGCCTACCGGAACGGGCACGAGGTGATCACCACGATCATGCTGAACAACGTGGCGGGGCTCCTCACCGCCGCCCTCGTCGCGGGACCTTTCAACGCTTCCCGCCTCGATAGCCCCAGCACTGCGACACTCCCGCCAGCGACCCGCCTCCCGGCGCTCGTGAGCCAGCCGCCGTTCCTGCTCAACATCGCCCTTCCGTTGGGGCTGATCCTCACGGCCCTGCTGGCCCTCTGGTTGAACCGCACAGTAGCAGGGTACGAGCTGCGCGCCGTCGGGGCCAACCCGACGGCGGCGCGCCTCGCGGGTGTGCCCACCGCTCGCGTCACGGTCTACGCGATGCTTGGCTCCGGCGCACTCGCGGGCCTCGCGGGGGCCGTGCAGGCGCTGGCTTACCAATTCCGGTACTACGAAGGCTTCTCCCCCGGCTACGGGTTCGACGCGCTAGGCGTCGCGCTTCTCGCGGGCAATAGCGCGTACGGCGTCATCCCGGCGGCCCTGCTTTTCCGGGGCGATGAGCAAGGGCGGCAACGCCCTGGGCTTCTTGGGCGTGCCGAAGGAGCTGACGACCATCCTCGGCCTCCTCATCCTCGTCGCGGCAGCCATACGGTACCGGAAGGGGGCCGCCCGTGATTGATTTCGCCGCCCTTTACGCGTTCCTTGAGCGAGTGCTGGTCTACCTGGGCGCCCCTGATCCTGGCCGCGATGGCGGGCTACACGAGCGAGCGCAGCGGCGTGGTGAACATCGCCTTGGAAGGCAAGGCCCTGGCCGCCGCCTGTGCCGCCGCGCTCGTGAGCATCGCGTACGGGTCGGCCGCCGGCCTGGCGGCGGCGGTCGCCGCCGCGACCGCGTTCTCGCTGGTGCACTGGATCATGACTCAGCGGTACGCGGTGGATCATGTCGTTTCCGGGATGGCGATCAACGCTCTCGCCGCGGGCGGCACGTCTTTCATCTTCCGCCGCTTCGACGAACCAGGTCGCCAAGGCTCCGTGCCCGCCTTCCCGCTCTCGCTCTACATCGTGATCGCGCTGGCGGTCCCCCTCGGGCTCTGGCTTCACGCGCGCCTGACGCGGTCCGGGCTGCGGCTTCTCGCGGTCGGCAGCGATCCGGACAAGGCGCGCCTCGCCGGTGTCCGTCCCAGCCGGGTGAGGCTAGGCGGGCTACTCGCGACCGGACTGTTCGCCGGCCTCGCGGGGGCCGCTTTGGTCGCCGACACGCACGTCTTCACGGACGGCATGACGGCCGGACGGGGATTCATCGCCCTCGCCGCGCTCATTCTCGGCGGCTGGCGACCCGTGCCCGCTCTTTTCGCTTGCATCGGGTTTGGGTTCTTTAGCGCGCTTCAGCTTCAACTGCAGGGAACCCGGCTGCTCGGCGCGGACATCCCCTCGCAGGCCTGGACGGCGCTCCCCTACGTGGCCACGCTGGTCGCGCTCGCGGGCTTCCTCGGCCGGGGCCGCGCACCCGCCGGGCTGGGGAAGCCGTAAACTAAGGGGCGCGCCATGTCCCTCCTCGCCCCCCTTCTGCTCTTCGCGCCGCCGACCACGACTTGGGACGCTTCCGTCGCGGCGCACGCGGCGTTGCGCTCCGCGTCGGTGCAGATCGCGGTGGGCGCCCGCCTTCCGGGACGGGTCGTCTCGACGCGACACCACGTGCGCTTCGTGCGGGGGGGAAGCCTGCTGCTGACGACCCGCGAGGCCCCCCAGAAGGGCAAGGCGGGCACCGACCGCACGTACTATCTGCGCGGGCGCTCCCTCGTGGCGCACGACGCGATGTCGAACGAGTTTCTCCGGCGCACGCTTCCCGCTCGCAAAACTCCGCTGGAGCGCATGGAAGCTTCGCTCGGCACCTTGGACGAGCCGGTCCGCGTGCTGCTGAGCCCCGCCGCGATGCGCGCGACCTTTGCGCGCTTCCGAAACCTGGGAAGCTGGCGGACCCTGACCTCCGCCAAGGAGACCGTCCTCTCGCGCCGTACAGGCTCGGGGGCGAAGGCGAGCACGATGGAGCTCGTCTTCGGCCGTCCTCGTCCCCTCCTTCGCAGCTTGCTCATCCGCACCCCCAACTCGGAGCTGCGCTGGACGATGACCCACGCGGTCGCGCCGAAGGCGCTCGCCTACGCCGTGCCCAAAGGGGCGCTTCGCGTTTCGAGCTTCCTCGAAGCGCCCGAGGCGCCGCGCGCGGCGAGCGCGCAGGCGGCGGCCGTGACGCGGGGGCTGCTCCGCGCCCTGGCGACCCTGCGGACCGGCACGATCCGGGTGCGAGACGAAGGGGGAACCGCGCGTCTCGTGATCGCGCCGGGGAAGGCCCGCGAAGATAAGGGCGTTGTCTCCTGGGCGTACGACGGGTGGGCCTTGACGATTCAGGACGGCCGCCACGGCCACTTCTACCGAGGGAAGACGAAGCGGCGGGGCGTGACGGGCCACCTCGCCGCAGTGGGAATCCAAGCCGATCCGATCCTGCGCAGCCTCCTCGCCCGCCGAGTCCCCTACCAGGGCATCCTGGCCGCCGAGATGACGGCATCGCTCGCCGGGCAGGCGACGGTGGACGGCGTGCCCTGCGACATGCTCCGCCTTTCCTCACCCCGCACCCGCATCTCCGCCATCGTCCGCCGCACCGACCGCCTGCTGCAGGGCATGACGACCGAAGCCCTCGGCCCGGGAGGCCGCACGCTCTTCACGAGCACCCGTCGCTTCACCTATCAAGGCCTGGGCACATCTCCGCCGAACTCGGAGTTCCTCTTGCAGCCGAAGCCGGGGCAGCGGGTCATGCCGCTGCCGAAAACGGTCCGGTAACTCGTCGAGTGCCTAGGGATAGTTAAGGGGGAACCGGTACAGATTCACTCGTCAGTTCGCAAAGGACGCACATCCAAGCCGCACCAATCCTCAAAGT
>JAUJNV010000129.1 GCA_030447945.1 Fimbriimonas sp.
GCTTGCTGAACGCGGCCCCTCCGCAAGCTCGCATCCCGAGGTCGGTGATCTCCAGAGCCGCCTCCCCCGCCGCCGCTTTCGACTCGAGCACGAATAGCATCGCGGCGGGGCTGGCGCCGTCGAGCGCGTCGAGCGCCGCCGTGAGGTGCGCGCGGGTGCGGTCCGTCTCGATCCGCATCTTGGCGAGCCGGGCCCGCAGGTTGGGCAGGTCGGCGAGCCGCTCGCCGGTCTCCTCGAACCTCTTGCCCGTCAGGTGGCCGGCGGTCGCCGCGAAGGCGGCTTCGGAGATGCCGACGGAGACGGCGGCGTTGCCGAGCTGGAAGATCGGGAGCACGACGCCGATCATCGTGTCGAACCCCTTGCCTTCGTCGGACAGCGCGCGCCCGGTGGGGATGGCGCACTCCTCCAGCGTCATCGGCGCGCTCGCGTTGCCCCGCATCCCGAGCGAATCCCAGGGACCGCTGACCTCGACGCCCACGTCACCCTTCAGCACGAGGTACAGCACCGTGTCCATCGACCCGGTGGACTCGGGAGAGAGCGTCGAGACGACATAGCCGTCGGCGCGTCCCGCCGAGGTGACCCACGACTTTTGAGCGTTCAGGCGGACTTGGCTGTCCCTCAGGATCGCCTGGCTGACGGGCGCCCAAAAGTGGCTACGCGAGCCTCGTTCGCTCCAGGCGAGGGTGCTGAGATGCCTTCCCGCGGCCGCGTCGGCGAGCTGCCGCGCCGCCGCCTCCGGACGCGCCGCGTAGCAGGCGACCCCGCACAGGTGCATGAGGTAGACCATCGCGGTCGAGGCGCAGCGCTGGGCGATCTCGTCGAGCGCCGCCACCGCCACCCTTGGCCCGGCCTCCATACCCCCGTGCTCCGTCGGGACCGTCAGCCCCCTCAGCCCCACCTCTCCCAGGGCCTGGATCCCCTCTTCGGGGAATCTCGCCTCCCGGTCGACCTCCGCCGCCCGCGGCCCGATAACCCTATCCGCGACCTCGCGGACGGTTTCAACGATCTTTAACCCTTCCCCATCTAATCGGTACATATCCTTCTCCTTGCCATCAAGCGGTCCCCTTTTAGGAGTGCGCGAAGCCCTTCGCGCTTTGTCTTTCCGGCGGAGCCGGTTGCCTTTCCTGCCGAGCCGGCCGTCGTGTTAACGGAGCCGGTGGGCGCTCCGCCCGTCAGCGCCGACCCGGAGCCGGAGCGCGCTCCGCGCCAGATGCAAAGCGCGAAGGGCTTCGCGCACTCCCATAGGGATGCGGGGCTCTTCATGTGGTTTGCCTCAGGCGCAGGCTCACCTGGGCCGCGTCCTTCAGGGTGTTGTAGAGCGGGGAGCGGAGCAGGCACTCCTGCCACAGCGCGCCGACCTCCTCAGGCTCGGCGTCCGTGGAGAGGTACAGCGTCCCCTCGATCAGGCGCACGCGCGGGCTGCCCTCCTCCCCCACGACCCCGAGGTGGACGAGGGGATTTTCCAGGTGGCATGTCAGCGAGAGCTCCGTGGCATCGAGCACGACGCGCCGCCGCCGGGCGACCATCTCCACGGTGCCCGTGAGGTCCGCCGCGAACGCCCCCAGCATCATCTCGATCGCCGAAGGGAGCTCCTCCTGAACGTCGAAGCTGACGGGAGCGCCTACCGAAAACGAGTGCTTCCGAACGTGAACGCGGGTCGCCCGTCTCGACTCGGTGCGAACTCGCACCGACCAAGAAGGGCTCACGTCCCCCCTCTCGGAGGGTAAGGCTTAGGCCGCAAGATCCTCGTCATTCCCGTTCTGCTTCGTTCTACCCGGGCGCGAGGGTATAGGGTGTGGGGTGTGGGGTGTAGTGCAGGGGGTCGAGGGTTGAGGGTTGAGGGTTGAGGTACAAGCCCTTCCCTGTCCCCTCTCCGCCACACCCTACACCCCACACCCTACACCCTGCCCCTCCCCCAGCCCCCATCCTTACAACTAGGTAGATTAGAAGCCATGGCCCAATGGCACTACTTCGTTATTGCGGCCTCGGTGTCCGTCGCGGCGTGTTCCTACACGTCGCCGCCTTCGGCAGAGGCCATGGGCCAACCGGGCGCGTCGCCGTCCGGATTCACCGCCGAGCAGCAGCGCCAGGTAGTTTCGGCGAGCCGGCTGTGGATGGAGAACTGCGCGAAGTGCCATGGAGAAGGCGGCGAGGGGGGCGGAGGCGGCACTCGAAGCCTTCTCACCAAGGCGGGCTTCGACCAGAAGAACGATCGACCGTACTTCGATGCCATAGAGAACGGCGTGCCCCACGCGGGTATGGACGCCTACGGCGAGACGCTTTCGGACGAGCAGATGTGGGCGCTCGTGGTGCGTATCCGCGAGCTCCAAAGCCGGGCGCTCCGCGCGGAGACCGGCTCGCCCAAGCCGGACGCGAACGGCGTCTACCGCAGCCAGCGCCACTCGTTCCGAGTCGAGACGGTGATCGAGAAGGGCCCAGGGCTGAGGATTCCCTGGGCGATCGACTGGCTACCGGACGGGCGCATGCTCGTCACCAATAAGCCGGGCACGATGTTGGTCGCACCGAAGGCGGGCCTGGGCGAGGGGACGCAAGGCATCATGGTCGAAGGGCTTCCCGCCTCCGTGGACATCGGCCAGGGCGGTCTGATGGATGTGGCCGTCCACCCCAACTACGCGAGGAACGGCTGGATCTACCTCGCGTTCACCGATCCCGCGAAGTCGGGCGAGCGCGGCGGCATGACGAAGGTGGTGCGGGGCAAGCTCCGGTTTCAAGGCAACCAGGCCCGCTGGGCCGACCAGCAGACGATCTTCGAGCTTCCGCAGGAGCTTTACACCGGTGCGGGCGTCCACTTTGGCTGCCGGATCGTATTCGACCGCGCCGGGCACATCTTCTTTTCCATCGGCGACCGCGGCCAAGGCCCTCTCGTTCAGGATCCCTCCAAGCCGAACGGGAAGATCTACCGCGTGAACGAAGACGGCACCATTCCCTCCGACAACCCGTTCGTGGCCACCCGAGGAGCGCTGCCTGCCGTGTGGTCCTACGGCCACCGGAACCCGCAGGGCCTCGCGTTCGGCCTCGACGGCACGCTGTGGGACACCGAGCACGCCCCGCGCGGCGGCGACGAGGTGAACCGGATCGTGAAGGCGGCGAACTACGGCTGGCCCCTCGTCTCCTTCGGCATCAACTATAACGACTCGCCCTTCCAAACCCCTTGGCCGACGGCGGATCAGAAGATCACAATGCCCGTGTTCCGCTGGCTGCCCTCCACCGGCGCGTGCGGCCTCGATATCGCGCGCGGCGCGGCGTTCCCCCAGTGGAAAGGCGACCTCCTCGCGGGCGGCCTCGTCGGCCAGAACCTCGACCGGCTTCGAATCGCGAAGGACCAGGTCGTGGAGCGAGAGGAGCTTATCCACGGCATGGGCCGAATCCGCGACGTGGCGACGGCCCCGGACGGGACGATCTACGTGGTGCTCAACGGTCCGGACAAGGTCGTGCGCCTAGTGCCCGCGAGGTAGGGAGAGCGGACTCGGTACGGCCGAAGGCCGGGCGACGCCGTCGCTACGTGAGATCCCCGTGCCCGAGGCCCGGGGATCAGGGAGGTCGCGTGGGGACTACCCCCGGGCCGCGGGAATCGCCCGCCGCGAGTCCCCGGAATCGCCGCTACAATCCCATCCGTATGTCTTCCGCCCTTCCTTCCGAGTTTTTTCGTACGGAACGCCTGATGTTTCGGCCCTTCTTCCCCGAGGACGTCGATGCGCTAGCCGTAATCGTTGGCGACGCGGAGACCGTGCGGTTCGTGGATGACGGTCAGCCGCTCAGCTGGGAAGGTTCGGAGCTTTGGATCCAGAAGTCGCGTGAGAACGTGCAACGCTTCGGGTGGGGCACTGGGGCGGTGGTGGAGCTCGCCACCGGGCGGCTCATCGGCTGGGGCGGTTTCGCCCGGCCGGAGGGCCAGCCTGAGGAGATCATCTACGGCTTTGCGGCTGAATGTCACGGCAAGGGCTTGGGCACCGAGCTCGTCCAGGGTCTCGTGGCCTACGCCGTGGAGACCCTGGGGCTTCCCGAAATACGCGCTACCCTCCATCCGGACAATGCGCGCTCGGCTAGGATATTAGAGCGTGCCGGCTTCGTTCGCTCCGAATCCGCCATGCCCTCCTCGCACCTCTGGATGCTCAGAGTCTCGACGGCTCCGTCCGCACCTTCTTCGGAGGGAACGCCCGCCGGGAATGGCGACGTCGCACGTCGCGACGTTGGCGACTAAAGCCTGTTCCGCAACACCGTAGAGGACCCCGACGACGCCGCGGGCGCTTCGCAAAGGGCTATGCGCGCGGCGAGGATGGAGGACGAGCCGTGCCTCCGCTCGGATGGAGGTCCTGGAGTAGTGTCAAGTGTTGTGTGTTCAGTGGGGTAGGATCGGGCGTCATAGCCGTTTCGGGCGGGCTCGCACGACGCTTCCCGTGCGCTTGGCGCCAGG
>JAUJNV010000130.1 GCA_030447945.1 Fimbriimonas sp.
GTCGCGATCGAATCGACCCGCTTCGGATAGAGCGGAGAGTTCCGCAACTGGTCGGCCGGGATCACGTTCCCGGCGCTCGCGCCGGAATCGTAGAGCGTCACGTACCCCAACAGAGCGGGCGGATACGCGCCCTGGTCCGTGCGGTACAGCTGAAGCGCCGTTCGCAACGTGTTCATGTTCGAGATGTCGGCGCTTCGCTTGGCGCTGATCCTCGCCCGCATGAAGACGGGGAAAATGATCGCCGACAGGATGGCGATAATCGCCATCACGACCAACAGTTCGATGAGAGTAAAGCCTTTATTGCGACCCATACGTAGTCCGCCCTAGGCTCTCCCGATGAGATAGACACCGCAAGTTCCCGCGATGTTCCAAACGGATGAGCCTTTTCCCCGAGATTTCTGCGCCCGCGTCCGTTCCGTCGGTCACCGTAGCTCAAGGATCTAGCGTGGCGCCGCTAGATCTCCCGTTTGACTCTGCCACCAATCCCGGATCCCGCTCTCGATCTGCCCGGGAAACAGCATGCAAAGCAGCGCCCCGATCGCCAGGTAGGGCCCGAACGGAATCGTGGTCATCGATGGCTTCCAGTCGTCCTCTTCCAGGCTCTCCTCCGCCACGTCCTGCCCGATCAGTCGGTACAGGTTGGGGAAGAACAGCGCGACCACGTCGAGGCACAGCAGGTACCAGGCGCCCAGCACCAGCAGGCTGCCGATGCTTTCCGGCTGATACTCTTCATCGCCCTCTTCGGCGGCATCGTCGGCCGCACCCGACGATACACGTCGGGCGACGAACATGAGCAAAACCCCGATCACCAAGCCCGCCACCACCGCGACGCCGAGGGACGCCAAGATCAGGAGCGGCCCGATAACCGCGCCCACCCCCCGCATCATCTTGATATCCCCGTGTCCCATCGCGTCTTTGCGAAAGAGAAGCCGGCCCATCATGGCGATCCCCCACAGCAGGCCCCAGCCCAAGAGAGCGCCGTACAGCGCGATGAGCAGGGTTCCCTCGACCGCGTGGTACCCCGCGCCGATCGCGAGCAGCACCGCGTTGATCTCGTCGGGAATGATGTAGAACTCCCAGTCGATAAAGATGATCGCCACCAGCGCCGCCGTCGCGAGCGCGAAGGCGAAGAAGCGAACCGGCTCCCCCGCGGCGACGAGGTTCTGCCACCAAAGCCCCGCCCACAGGCTCCCCGTAAGGAGCTCCACGAGGAAGTAGCGTACCGGTATAGGCTCTCCGCAGTGCTGGCAGCGCCCGCGCGAAAGCAGCCAGCTAAAGAGCGGGAAGAGATCTCGCAGCCCCAGGCGATGCTTGCACCGGGGACAGAAGCTGTTGCGAGGGTTCCCGAGCGAAATCCGCCGCGGGAGGCGATAGATGACCACGTTAAGAAAGCTCCCGATCGCCGCGCCGATCAGGAGCCCCACGATCCACGTCCACTCGGGGAAAAGGCCCACGGTTAGGTGTTAGGTATCGGGTGTCAAGTGTCGGGTTCCCGGCCTAACACCCAACACTCGATACCGAACGCCTAAGCTACTCGGCGTCGTCTTCTCCGCCCGAAAGCTTCGAGATGACGTCCACGAGCGGTAGGAACATCGAGATCACGATGAACCCGACCATGAAGCCGAGACTGACGATCATGATCGGCTCCAGCGCCGCCGTCAGAGAGGCGAGCTGAGCCTCGACCTCCTGCTCGTAGAAGTCGGCGATTTTTTGCAGCATGAAGTCGAGCGAGCCCGACTCTTCGCCGATGCCGATCATGTGGACGACCATCGGCGGGAACAGCCGCGACGCCTCCAGAGGATCGCCGATGCGGTCCCCTTCCCGGATGCGGGCGCGCGCTTCGAGCACCGCGTCCGCCATGATGCTGTTCCCCACCGTGCCCGCCACGGTCTCCATTGCCTGCAGAATGGGTACGCCCGAGGTGAGCAGCGTTCCCATAGTGCGCGCGAAGCGCGCCATGCAGATCTTGTGATGAAGCTTGCCGAACACCGGCACCTTGAGCTTCATCCGGTCGACGACGCGCCGTCCAAACCGGGTGCTGGAAAACATCTTGAACGCGATGATGAACAGCACCAGGCCGATCAGCACGACCCACCATTGGTCCTTAATCACGTTGGAGATGCCGATGAGGAGCTTCGTCGGGGCGGGCAGCTCGTCTCCTTTCAGCCCGAGGTCCGTCAGGATCGCCGCCCACTGGGGCACGAACCAGTACACGAGAAAGCCCGTGATGCCGAAGGCCATGATCATGACCAGCACCGGGTAGGTCATGGCGGACTTGACCTTCCGGCGGAGCTCCACGTCCTTTTCCAGGAAGTGGGAGAGCCTCTGCATCGTCTCTTCCAAGACACCGCCCACTTCGCCGGCCTTGACCATACCGATGAAGAGGTTGGAGAACGTCTTGGGGTGGCGCTGCATCGCGCGAGAAAGCCCTTCGCCGCCCTCGACGCGCTCGCCGATGTCGACGAGGATCCGCTTCAGCTTCGGGTCCGCCGTCTGCTGGCCCAGAACGTCCAAACACCGCACGAGCGAGACGCCCGCGTCGATCATCGTGGAGAACTGCCGGCAGAACACCGACAGGTTGATGAGCTTGACCTTGCCGTAGGACTTCGCCTTCGGCGACCGGGCCTTGATCATCGTAAGCTCGGTGATCGTGAAGCCCTGCTCCTCGAAGCGCTTCCTCAGGATCTCCTCGCTCTCGGCGTCGGCGGTGCCTTTCTGGAGTCCTCCGCTGGGGTCCCTGAACGTGTAGCTGTAGACGGGCATGGTTCTCCTTTACCTTCCGCGGGAGGGCTGGACGCCCGGTCCGGCGGTCTGAGGCGTGTTGATCATCTTCTTGAGCTCTTCCGTGTTGATCGCGCGGCTCATTGCCTCGTCGAGGGCGATGTACCCCTTCAGGTACAGGTCGCGGAGGCTCTGGTCCATCGTGATCATGCCCATATTGCCGCTGGTCTGGATCATGGACGGGATCTGGTGGGTCTTCGCCTCACGAATGAGGTTGCGAATGGCGGGCGAGGCCAGCATGACCTCGATCGCCGGCACGCGGCCCGGAGCGCCCGCGCGAGGCAGGAGCTGCTGCGAGACGATCGCCTGAAGGTTGTTCGAGAGCTGGACGCGGATCTGCTCCTGCTGGCCCGGGGGGAACACGTCGATCATTCGGTCGACGGACTCCGCCGCGTTGTTCGTGTGCAGCGTGGCGAAGACGAGGTGACCCGTCTCGGCCGCGGTGATCGCCAGCGAGATCGTCTCCATGTCGCGCATTTCACCGACGAGCAGCACGTCCGGGTCCTCGCGGAGGGAGGCGCGGAGCGCGTTCGCGAAGCTCTTGGTGTCCGCCCCCAGCTCGCGCTGGTTGATCACGCTGTTCTTGTGGACGTGCAGGTACTCGATCGGGTCCTCGATGGTGATGATGTGCACCGCTTTTCCGGTGTTGATGAAGTGGATCATCGCCGCCAGCGACGTGGATTTACCCGAACCCGTCGGACCCGTCACCAGGACCAGCCCGCGGGGCTTCTCAGTGATCGTTTCGAGGATCGTCGGCAGGTTCAGGTCGCGAACCGTCGGAATCTTCTGCGGGATAAGCCGGAAGGCCGCCGCCACCGCTCCGCGGTCCTTATACATGTTCACACGGAACCGGGCGCGCCGAGGCAGCGCATAGGAGAAGTCGAGCTCGAGCACCGTTTCGAACTTCTGGATGTTGTCGTCCGAGATGATCTCGTACATCATCCGCTGCGAGACTTGCGGCGTGAACTTCTCGTAGTTCAGCCGCTTCAGCGCGCCGTCCTCCCGGATGACCGGCTCCGAGTTCGCGGAGATGTGCAGGTCGGAGGCGTTGCGGTCCACGACGATGTGCAGCAGCTCGTCGATGTGGATGTCCTCGAGCTGGTGCCGGCTTTCCTTCTTGACTTCGGCGTAGCTGGGGTGCTCGTCACCGGGGGCGACGCCGGAGGGGGAGTTCGGGCTGTTGATCCCGGGGCTGCCGCCTGGAACCCCGGCCGGAGCCGGCGCGCCGGGCGCTCCGGGCCCAGCCCCTGGAGGCGCCTGGCCGGGAGCCCCCGCGTAGCCGGGGGGAGGCGCTTGACCCGGTACGCCGGGAACCTGTCCGGGCATGGCGGGAGCGACGCCTTGCTGAGGGGCTTGGCCGGAGACGCCCGGAACCTGCCCAGGCATGCCAGGCTGCACAGGGGGTGCGTTTTGTGGTTGGCCGTATGCGGGGGGTTTGTTCTGCATGTTTCTCCCTTACTACACTCTCAAAAGCCCGCCGTGAACACGACGCGCATAACTTCTGCCGGATCGGTGACGCCCGCCAGCACCTTGCCAAGACCGTCCTCGCGCAACTCGTGCATCCCGTTGGCCTTCGCGGCGGCCTTGATATCCGCGAGCGGCGCACGCCGTACGACCATCTCGGCGATCTCCATGTTCATGACCATCAGCT
>JAUJNV010000131.1 GCA_030447945.1 Fimbriimonas sp.
TCGATCAGCACGGCGGCGTTCTCGTCGAAGGCTATGTAGGTGCCGTCGTCCCGGGGACCGCCTACAACAAGACCCGCAAGACGCCGAATGGCGTGGTGGGCGTTGGCTGGGTGACGCCCGACTTGCCGAACTTTTGGCGCTCTGGCGAGGGTCGGTTCAAGGATTTGCCAAAGTGGGTGCGGGGCGTCAGGCTCCGGCCGGCGAAGAGGGGCTAGCCTCGCCGAACCACCACCTTGCCGCGGGCGTCCCCTTTCTATTAGCCTTCATTCGACTTCGCCAGAAGCTGGTACTCCCCCTGCGTCACGACCTTGTCGTCCGGCTTGAGGCTCCTCTTGATGAGCACGCGCTCCCCTAGCCTCGTACATCCGTCTACAAGCCCGCGCGATGCGCAATACGCGGGGACGAGGCGAGGCTTCGATTACTCTTTAAGGTCCGCGGCGATCTCGAGAAGTTGCCCTAGGCGCTCCTTCCAGTCGCCGTAGGTCTGGGCGAGGGCGCGGGCGCTCGCGGGGTCGGGCTCGTAGCGCTGGGCGACGCCGGCGAAGGTCGGCGCGTCGGCGGCGCCCGCGCCCATGGCGGCGCCCCATGCGGCGCCGTACACCGTTTGCGTGTCGTGGATCTCCACGACCGCTCCGGTGAGATCCGCGACTGTTTGCGAGAACAATGCGCTCAGGAAGAGGTTCGCCTTGGAGGCCCGAATCAGGGACGGGCGCGGCAGCGCCTCGATGCCGTAGAAGAGCGCGAACGCCACCGACTCCTGCGCGGCGCGGCAAAGATGGGCGCTCGTGTGACGGGTGAAGTCGAGGTGGCTCACGTGCGCCCCCAGGTTCACGTTGCCCAGGATCCGCTCGGCGCCGTTGCCGAACGGGTGCACGAGGAGGCCGTCCGCGCCGAGTGGGGCCGTTTGCGCGAGCTCGTTGAGGTCGTCGTAGCTGCGGTCGGCGTCGAACAGCTTGTTGCGGATCCAGTTCATCAACGATCCGCAGCCGTTGACGCAGCAGAGCACGCCGTTGGCCGCCTCTCGGCTTGATCGGTTCACGTGGAGAAAGGTGTTCACCCGCTGCAACGGGTCGGCGAAGGCATCCGCCGTCACGCTGTAGATCACGCCCGAGGTTCCCGCGGTCGCGGCGACCTCTCCAGGCTCCATCACCCCGAGAGCAAGGGCGTTGGTCGGCTGATCCCCGGCCCGGAACGTCACCTCCACGCTTTCGGGAAGCCCCAGCGCCGCGGCCATGTCAGGTCGTAGCCTTCCTTGCGGTCCGCACGTCGGCACCGCCTCCGGGATCATGCCGTCCGGGATCTCGAACTGCTCCAGGAGCCGGTGGCTCCGATCTCCGGCGGCAAAATCCCACAGAGCCATCTCGGACAAGCCGGAGTTGGAGGTTAGGGGGCGCCCGGTCAGTCGCAGGGCGATGTAGTCCCCCGGCAGCATCGCCCACCGGCTCCGAGCGATCGTGTCCGGCTCGTTCTCGATCACCCAGCGAAGCTTCGAGGCGGTGAAGTTGCCGGGGGAGTTCAGGAGGTTGCCCATCCAGTAGTCGCCCAGAGCGTCCGCCGCCCGGTCCCCGATCGAGGCGGCGCGGCTGTCGCACCAGATAATCGCGTCGCGCGTCGGCCGGTGCCCATCGTCCACCAAGACGAGGCCGTGCATCTGGTACCCGATCCCGATTCCCAGGACCCGCGCCCGCAGGTCTTCCGGCAGCAAGCAGACCGCGTTTTGCACATGCTCCCACCAGACGTCGGGGTCTTGTTCGGCAAAACCGGGCTCGGGCGCCAGGATCGCCAGCTCCGTATCCGGCGAGGACGCGGAGGCAAGCTGCCGCCCCCCTTCCGCATCGAGCAGTGCGGCTTTGATCGATGAGGTGCCGATGTCGATGCCGAGAAACACGCTTGATGTTACTCGCGGGTGTCCAGTGTTGAGTGTCAAGTATTGAGACCGTGCCTATCCCGAATGGGAGGACGCGGGTTCCATTAGCCAGCCTGAGCCGTAGCCGCGACTAACTCATACGCAAACCCTTTGGAGTGCGGCGCCGGGGCGCCGCCCTCCCAAGGACTCATCTTTTCTTCGGCGGACGGCTTGTGCGCGACGGGTTTTCGCGGGTGAAAGGGGTCGGCGAGACCCCGCGGACGGGCAGCCAGGTCACGTAGGGCATGCGGTCGGCGCCCGCGCTTCCGTAGTCGCGGAGGCGGATGGATGCTCCGGCGACGTCCGTTACGTTGAGAAACCCGACTGCCGCGGCGTCCGGCACGAACGTGGCCTTGTCGAAAGTGGAGACGTCGAACGTCGGCGGGCGGCGCGTTGGCTCCATCGCGGCGACGTTGACCCAAACGTCCTTCGAGGCCGTTTGCTTCTTGCCGGTAGCGATGAGCCGGATCGTGTGCGGTCCGCGCCCGAGCCCCTTGCGCTCCCAGGCGAAGGGGGCGTCGCGCACGGGGCCGTACAGGTCCACCACGTCGACCTGCCGGCCGTCGATGCTGACCTCCACCTGCCCCGCATCGTCGTACCGGCGGGCGGTCCAGCGCACTACGTCGCCCTCGAACCGGAATTCGACTGTCGCACCCGGCTTCTTCGTGGTGTGGAGGCCAAACCCCAACTCCCAGCCCGGGCCGTACTCGGGCATCAGGCCGGGCATCTCCAGCGCCATCAGGATCGGGCCGCGGTAGACCGAGGTCTCGCCGCGCCGCTCCCGCTGCCCGAGCCAGAATCGCGGGCTCATGTCGAGGTCGATCGTGATCCTGTCGCCCGCCTTCCAGGTCCGGTCGAGGCGGGCGTAGGTGCCCGCCTCCGCGGGGACCTTCCGTCCGTTCACCCGGATCGTCGTGCTCGACGACCAGTGCGGGACGCGGAGCTTCAGCGGGAACTTGGCCGCCTCCCTCGGCTCGACGTGGAGGACGATATGGCCCTCTTGAGGGTAGCGGGTCTCTTGGCGGAGCGTTACCGGCACGCCTCCCACCTCCGCCTTCAGCGTCGACGGCCCGTAGTAGTTCAGCACCAAGCCCCCGTCTTGGCGCATCAGCCCCCAGTCGGCGAGCAACCCGAATCCACGCGCGGCATTCACGCTGCAGCAGTTCAGATTTTCGCTCCCCGGACGGATCTGGAACGCGATGTCCTCCGTGCTGGGAATCCGCACGCCGTCCATCGGCGTGTTGTAGGTGCACCACGACCCGTCGGGCGCGTGCATCGCCACGACCTGGTTCAGGGTCGAAAGCTCCAGCTCGTCCGCCACGTGCGGGTCGCCGGACATCCTCAGCATCTCGACGCCCATGGCCGCCCAGGCGACCGTGCAGCAGGTCTCGATGGCGCCGGGATCGTACGGGTTCCCCTTCGCCTGCTCACCCGACGTAAAGCCGCCGTTGTTGTGCCGGTCCGTCTTCGCGATGCTCCAGTAGAGGTGCTCGAACGCCTTTCGGTAGTCCCGGTTGCCCGTTGTCCAATACAGCTCCGCCACCCCCATCAGCGGGTGCAGACTCTCCCAGCGGGGCGCTCCGGCGGGAAGCTGGAAAAACTCCTCCCCGGCGAGGGCGCCCTTCACGTAGTCGCCCGCGTGCGGCAGCGAGAACTCGGCTACGACCTTTTCCGCCAGCTTCAGATACCGCTTCTCTCCGGTCTTACGGTGAAGAATGGCCAGGCCGTGGACGACGGCAAGATTCGTCTCCGGGCTGCCCATCGCCACGATGGATCTCCCCGTGTCGAGGAACCGCTCACTCAGGAGGTCGCCGATCCGGCGCGCCGCCGCGAGGGCCTTCGGGTCCATCGTCTCGTCGTGCCAACGAAGCAGGCCGAGCATGATGTGGTAGTGGTTCCAGGCGTCCCAAGTCTGGCCGCCCTGAAGGCTCACGTTGGGCGCGTGGCCGGTCAGGCGGTTCGGCCTGGCGTAGGGGCCCAGATAGCCGTCCGCGTCCTGAAGCGCCACGAGGTCGGCGACAAAGCGGGCGAGCCTTGCCTTCAGCGCGGGGTCGTTCGTGAGGCGGAGCGTCTCCGTTCCCGCCGTCAGGTACTTACCCGCGAACTCCCCCGACCACGGCAGGAGATCGCGGGCGGGCGCTTTGTCTCGGTCGCGGAACATGTCCAAGATCGCAGGGTTCGCGTCGGGGAGCGGGAGAAGCCAATTCTCTACGACCCCCTCGATCTGACCCTTCAGCGGACCCTGGAGACGGTACTCCACTCGTTCCACACGCTCCATAACCGGCGGCACTTGGTAGCGGGTGGGAGGCATCAGGATGGAAAGGAGGAGAGGGATCATAGCCGGGAGGGTCGCGTCATCTCTTGGCGGGGCGCACCAATCGGCCCTCGATGGCGAGGAACCCCCGGTCGAAGTCGAGGAAGGTCAACAGGCATCGGGAGCCCCTTCCAGGGAAGACGACGAT
>JAUJNV010000132.1 GCA_030447945.1 Fimbriimonas sp.
AACCGCGAAGTCCCTTGCCAGGACGGATGTCGAGCGGCAAAAGGCGGAGGACGCCCTGCGAGAGAGCGAGCGGACCCTTCATGAGAGGGTGCTGGAGCGCACGCGAGACCTGGAGGAGTCCCAGGCCGAGGTACTCCAGAGACTTGGCCATGCGGCGGAATTGCGGGACGACGATACCGGCGCGCACATCGAGCGCATGAGCCGCTACTGCGCCGAGATCGCGCGTGCGGCGGGGCTGAGCGAAGCCGAGTGCCAAATGATCCTCAAAGCGAGTCCGATGCACGACATCGGCAAGATCGGCGTTCCCGACGGCGTCCTGCTCAAGCCCGGGAAGCTCGACTCGAACGAGTGGGAAATCATGAAGGGGCACGCGGCCATCGGCGCCAGCATGCTCGCCGGCGGTCGCACGCCTTTGGTCCAGATGGCGGAGTCCATCGCCCTCACGCACCACGAGCGGTGGGACGGGAGCGGCTATCCGCGGGGCCTCAGAGGCGAGGAGATCCCGCTCGTGGGCCGGATCGCGGCTATCGCCGACGTGTTCGACGCGCTCACGTCCGACCGGCCGTACAAGCGGGCGTGGCCGGTTGAGGATGCCGTGGAGGAGATCCGCCTCCTAGCCGGACGACAATTCGACCCGGCTCTGGTAGACGTGTTCCTGAGCATCCGGCCAGAGGTCTGGCGCGTCGAGGAGCGGTCGGCGGCGCAAGCCTTGGCCGCGTAGTCCGCCCGCTCGTCTTGGGCTCGCTAGCCCTTGGCTCGGGCGGTAGACCAGCCGAATCTTCTCGACTGACGCGGCAACCGTGTCCGACGGAGTTGCGCCGAAGCGTGGTCCTCATCGAGAGCGTGAGGAACCTCTTTGGCCTCGCGGCGCCGAAGCGGCGGATCCAGTAAGAGGTCTTTCCCGCCGCCTTCGGCGCCTTACCTACCTTCAGCCGACACGTCCAACGTCGTCAGCCAGAACGCGGGGCAGGGGGAGCAGCCGGGAGTGGCCTTCCATCGGGGTACCGAAGCTTGCAATGCGTGGGCTTTGCTGCTATGCTCCTTCCGCAGGAACACTAAGACCTTCATCGCAATTATTGCGATCGCATTATCCGTGGGCATCGGCCTCTCGACCAGCGTCTCGGCTAAGGGTCCGGCGCAGGCGCCGGCGGTGCAGAAGTGGGAGTACATGGTGGTCGATCCCGACGACAAGGGCGGCGACGGCGAGCGCAGGGAGCGGCTCCAGGCTCAGCTCATACCGCTTGGCCAGGAGGGCTGGGAGATGGTGGAGATGCCGTACCTCAAGGGCGTGCGCTACCAGGTCGTGGTCCTGAAGCGGCCGATCCCCTAGACCCTGTCACGCACTCGGAGTCTCCACGAGCCATCCCCCACACCCTCCGCCTCATTGTGCCGCAGGGCTTTTCGCTGTTCGGCAACGAAGGTTCGTAGCGATACGCTCTCGCGCAGGCTGAAGACTTGCGGCTACAGCAGGCCGTGGCTTACGGGATGGCCGGTAAAGGACGCTATCTCAGGGCGGCTGACACGGCACCCCGCCCTGAGGGCGTATCCCTCCGAAGAGGATCGTGATGGAGGCGTATGGGCGCTCGGGAGAGAAGGGAGATATGGGGACTCGTCTTCTTCGGGACGGGCAAGATGCTGTTCGTCGTGTCGATAACCATCCTCATGTTCGATGCGCTGCGTCCTCCGCTGTGGCTGGCGCGCGTGGCGAACGCCGCGGTACTGCCCTCTCTGCTCCTGCTGGCTCTGGGATTCGTGCTCTTGGTCTGGAAGGGCAAATGACCCCTCCTGGCCCTACGGCAGGGCCGCTCAATCTCGTCATCCGGAACGTGGGGCAGGGGGAACGTAGCGAAGAAAAGGTGCGGTGAGCGTTTTTTGACGCCCATTTGAGGGGGATCCGATCTGGCTTCAGGGGCCCTGCTACCGGTAAGGTTTCTTGGCGAACAGATCCAGGGAGAGACCCAGATGGCAACGGACAAAGCGAAAGGACGACGATCGATTCTGGCCGCGTGGGTGGCGATGGTGCTGGCCGGCTGCAGTGGGGACGGTGGAGGCTTCAACAACGGCAACGACAACGGCGTTCCGCCCGGGACGCCGCGGGCGTTGGTTCTCGGGTCGTCGTGAGCTCCGCCGAATCCGCTTGGACAACGGACGGGCGGTGGGCGCGACTTCGCCATCACGGGAGTTCAGGCCGGTGAGACCATCTTGGGCTTGGACTTCAGGCCCGCCAACGGAACGCTCTACGGCATGGGAGCACCGGGCGGCTCTACACGATCGACGCGACGACGGGCGGCGCGACGCAGGTGGGCACGGCGACCCTCGCGGCGGCCCTCGGGGCCGGATCGGGTTCGACTTCCAACCCGGTGCCGGATCGCATCCGGATCGTTACCGAGCAGGCCCAGAACTTCCGGGTCAACCCGAACGACGGAGCGGCGATCACCGACACGGCCCTCACCTACGCCGCCGGCCTTCGAGCGCCGGGACCACCCCGCAAGTCAGTGCCGCCAGCTACGAACAGCGTGGCGGGTGCGGCCAGCACCACGCTGTACGTCCTCGATGGCAACCTGAACGCCTTGTCGGTGCAAGGAGGCGTGGGCGGCAATCCGTCGCCCAACGGCGAAGGTGCTGACGGTGGTAGGGCCGGTCGGGATCGATTTCACGAGCGGCGGCCTGGATATCTCCCCGACCACCGGAACGGCTGCGCGGCGCTGGAGGTGCCGGCCGAGCCGGCCGGTGCTGGTTTCGATAGACCTGACCAGCGGCGTCGCGCGGCGTCTCGGCCGGCTGGATCTCGGGTCCGAGGTCCGCGGCAACGATTCTCCTTGAGCCGCGCCCTTGGAGGGCCTCGCGGGAGGCTCTTCATGGCTCACTTCGGCGTCGCTAGCGGGTAGGCGGTTCGTAGGTCAGGTCGGTCTGCATTCGATCGATGTCGTCCCTCTCATCTGGCGGAGACCGCCAAACGTCGTGGTGGGGATCCCGGGGGAGGTGGCGTCGGACGACTTTGGAGAGTGGGCGCCCATAGCGGCGTAGGCGAGGCTGGATAAGCCCACCACCGACACCGCCAGGATCTTTACTCGATTCATCGTCAGCCTTGAGACGAACGCTTTGCTTCCCGGGGTCCACTCTCCTCGTACTAACTCAAGCTTTGCAGGCGATGTGCCATTCGGCCGGCCGTCGGTGGGGCTGGGAGAAAGCCGGTAGTTTTGCGGGGAAGGATGGCGGACGCTTAGTAACCAAGGCCGCGGCTTTAGGCTCCGTCCCGCCCCCAATGCTATTGCCATCCCGGGACTTAGAGCCTCTAAGGCTCTGGACAAACCAACCTCTCGCAAAACCGATGCCGGCTCTTGGCGGGCTGAAGCCCGCGCTCCGTTTAGGTGTTGGTAGAGGCTCTTGATTCTTCTTCCGCCCTGAGCACGAGAGGCAGGAAGTAGGAGGCGTTCCGGGTGACGCCCCGATAGTCGGAGGTCCGCAGGCTGCCCGTCTCATTGAAGCGAAGCCAGAAAACCCTCGGCGGCGAGCCTCCCGTCGCTCCTTCCCTTGGCCCGTCGACTCCGGCGTGAAGAAGGGGCAATCCCATGAGGACGCCCACCCAAAACCGCTTGCCGGAGAAGGTTTCAAGAAAGTGCCTTCGCAGCGACGAGCGACCGCCAGGAGTTCCTCGTAGCTCATGGCCGCAGCATAGCATCGAGCGGACGGCATGTCAGAGGATATGTGAGAGACGCCGGGACCCCTTCTCTTGCGGGAGAGTATTGGGTGTTGAGTGTTGAGGGAGAAAGGCTCGGTCTCAACACTCAACTCGCTTCAGGCCCGCACGGTCAGCAAGGCGTTCTCTGGCACGGCCGAGGCGGATGGGGCTAACGTCCTGAAGAGCGATGTCGTTCAGGCGGCGGGCGATCTTCTCGGCGCGGGCCCTCGTCGTGCGCCTTCCCCAGCGGATCGCGAGCACCGCGCCCAGGAATTCGGCGGCCACGAAGAAGGTCAGGGCGGTGTCAGGCGATCCCCAGCCCGGCTTCGACACGCTGTTCGCCGCGTTCATGCAAAGGACAATGAAGATGCTGCCCGAAAATATCTGCAAGGCCATCGCTCCCCGGCCTTCATCGAATCTCAGTGAGAGATGCCATGCATCGCTCGCGGGAGACGTCGTCACCGTGACGGTTCGCTCGTCAGCGGCGGCGATCCACTCCCGCCCGCCGTCGGCGCGGTCACGAACGGTGCCGGGCGTCCCGAGTTCGCTCCGTAGCTCGATCACGACCTCCTCCCACGCGGCGGCGCTCAGGGGCGAGGGGTGGACGGTCTCAAACTCATGAACGAGGGGGTGCTTCGGCGACGGCCGAGCGGCGACCTGAGCCGCCGCGGCTTCGAGGCGCTCGGCGTCGTAGCCGAGCTCGCTGCCGGCCTTCTGAATCTCGGCCAGGCTAAACCGAGCGCTCGCGCTGGAGAAATCCTGCGAGTCGCCGGAGTCGGCGATCCGCAGAATCTCGTTCATCTCCTTTCCGGTGAAGCGGCGCATTCCCAGCTAGGACGTCGCGGCTTTTCGCCAGGTTGCGGGGTGGCGGGAGTCGTTGGTCGTTGGTCGTGGACCGTGAATCATGAATGCTGACTCAGCTCCCTAAGGGAACTGAACTTCCGCTCCGGTACACGGTCCGCGGTTCACGACCAAGGCAGCCCCTGAAGGTGTGACGGCGGCCAAAGCTCGCCACGGCTCAACGAACGCAGTTCGGAGGAGGCCGCCTCTCTTTCGCAGAGGATCCGATCTCATCAGGCCCATGCGCCGATTGGGGAGATCCAGCACGATCATGAAGGAGTCGTAAAACGGGGCGTTTCCGACCAGTCCGGTGGCCTTGAAGCTCCAACTCGCGAAGTCGAGCTCCTTCGGCCCTACGTGCTTGTGATAGACCATGACGCGGCCTACGTCCAGTGGTCCGATGCGTAGAGGCTCTTTCGTCAAAGCGCCGAGGAACACGATCGGGTTGCCCCAGGACTTGCCTTCGATGCGGTCGTTGTCCGGCTCGTCGCCCTTGCGACCAGTCATCTCCTCCCAAAGGGGCTTATCGACCGAGAGCGGGAAGAGGCTTGCCCCGGTGTCGAAGAACACGTCGGCGAGAGGCTTCCCTCCAACCTCGACGGGGATGAACAGTTTCTTGTCGCGCACGGCCACGGGGAAGAAGCGTGCCCTTCGCCCGATCGGCTGGGGTATCCGAGCCCGCTCTTCGACGATAGCGAAGCGGGCGTTTGGGTAATCCAAAAGGAGTTTGCGCTTTGCGAAGAAATCTAGCCCCAGAGTTCCGACGATCCTGATCTTCTCTGCTGCGTCGAATACTTTGCCGTGCTTCTCGCGAATCAGCACCGGGAAGCGCCGGGTCCGGTAAGCGCCGACCGTACCATTCAGTTGGACCGGGGTGCGGTCATGGTCTCCTGGCGGGGGAGCGGCCTTGCCGTGCCGCTGAAGGAGGTCCCGGTAAGGGACGCCGTAGAGCATCGTGACATCGGCGCCCGTATCGAGCTGCATGTGGTACAGGCCCGGGAGCCCCGCCAGCCGGACGGGCAGCACAAGGGCGGCCCGGTCGAGAGTCTTGGCGCCCACCTTTGTCGGCACCCACTGGAAATCGCTCCATTTCTGCGCCCGCGCACTTGGGAGCACCCCCAATACCCCGAAGAGGACGAGGGCCAAGTGGCAGGAGATCGTCCGAGCGCGAGGCGGCTTCACATGTAGCCGTACGGAATGGTCCGAGCAGGCGGTTCCTTCCGTCGGGACTTCACGGTCGGCGCGAACGTCACAAACCGCACCTGCTGTCTTATGAGAGGACCTTATAAGGAGACTTCCTCCTTATCCGGTCCGCAGTCGGCGCAAACCGACAGGATGAGCGCGGGGGACCCGCCCGCACACGCGTATGCGTGCGGGCGCGTCGCATCGAAGGTGGCGCTACCGAGGGTTCTTAGCGAGACTTCTTCGCCCTCGAATCGGATCGTTGCCTCGCCCTCCAGGCACAGCACGAATTCCTCACCCGGGTGGGCGCGCATCGGGCCGGCGTCGCCGTGCAGCTCGATCAACGAGCCGAGCATCCGACCGGATTCGAGCCCGCATCGGAGTAAGCCCACGAAGGCACCGGCAAGTCCTACCGATCCGAGCCGACGGCGCTCGGCGGGGTCGTTCTCGTACTCGCTTTTCCGCCTCCGCCGGTCGTTAACGGGCCGCCAGAAGGTCGCCTCGAAGGGGTGCTCGGCGAGGGTGCCGTGCCACAGGCAATTGGGGAGGGACAGTCGGTCGGGGGCGACGTCGAGGGCGCGTATTATTCGCTCTCGAGACCCGCGGCGCACGCTGAGCCCCTTCTCAAGGCGCAACACCGTGTTCGGACTCAC
>JAUJNV010000133.1 GCA_030447945.1 Fimbriimonas sp.
GTCTTTTTTCGTGTACCGTTTACCGTTAATGCATGCAATGCACCTAGTTCAAACGCGCATCCGTTCTGTAACACACTCAACCACCAACCACAAACCACCAACGACCAACCACCAACGACCAACCACCAACGACCAACCACCAACGACCAACCACCCGCTACCCACCACCCACTACCTACAGCTTCGAAAGATCCGGCCGTTGTCGGTGGTAGTCGCCCCCCTCCTGCGCGAGTCGCGCGAGGGCGACCAGCTCGGCTTCGCCGAAGAGGCGGCCGACGAATGATTTGGCGAGGGAATTGCCCTTCTCGTCCGCGCCCTGGGGGATGATCGCCTGCGGGTGGCCGGTGAGGTTCGTCGTGAGGAGCGTGCGTCCGCCGATGCCGTCGAGCACGAGAGCGTCGAAGTCGCCGAACTCGCGCTCGAACCGTTCCATGAGGAGCCTCCGCGCGCGCTGCGCCTGGACGTACTCCACGGCCGGGACGTGGCGCGCGGTGCGGAAATAGCCGGGCCACGGGGAATCCTTCAAACGGTCGTCGAGCCCGCTGCGCGTGAACTCGTCGAAGGCCGATGCGCTCTCCACTTCGAGGATGATGTCGAGCCCCCGCGGCGGGGGCGTTATCGGAACCGTCTCAAGGCGGACGCCCAGCGACGCCAATCGGGACAGCACCGGGTCCTTCGCAACGTCCGGTCCTTTCCCGTCCGGCCCTTTGCCGTCCGGATTTACGGGGAGGCCGACCTTCATCCGGCGCGGGTCCTTCCTCGGGGGCCAGACGAAGGGGCGATCGACGGCGCTCGGATCCCGGGGGTCTCTTCCGCAGATGGCGGCGAGCACGAGCGCGCAGTCCTCCATCTCACGGCACATCGGGCCGACCTTGTCCATCGTGTAGCTCAGCGCCATGCCGCCGTACCGGCTGGTGCGGCCATAGGTGGGCCGCAGGCCCGAGACGCGGCAGCGGACGCTGGGGGAGGCGATGCTGCCTAGAGTTTCCGTCCCGATGGAGAAGCCGACCAGCCCGGCCGCCGTCGCGCTCCCGGAGCCCGCGCTGGAGCCGCTGGAGCCCTGGGCAGGATTCCACGGGTTCTTTGTGGTGCCCCGGTACCAGACGTCCCCGAGGGCGAGCGCACCCATGCTGAGCTTCGCCACGAGCACCGCTCCCGCGGCCTCCAGCTTGCGTACCACCGTCGCGTCGAAGCCGAACACCTGATCCTTGTAAGGCTCCGCGCCCCAGGTCGTCGGATAGCCGCGGACGGCGAAGAGGTCTTTGACGCCATACGGAATGCCGTGCAGCGGCCCCCGGTAGCGACCCGCGCGGATCTCCTCGTCCGCCCGCCGCGCTTGGCGCATCGCCAGGTCTTCCGTCAGCGTAACGACGGCGAGCAGCTTGTCGCCGTACCGCTTCAGCCGGTCCAGGTACAGCTCGGTCAGCGCGACGGGCGACACTTTCCGCGTCCGCACGAGGTGCCCCAGCTCGCGGAGCGACATGAACGCCAAATCGTCCGGTTGAAGTCCACGCGCGCCCGCGCGCCCCCGGCTGGGCTTCGCCTCGACCTTCGCGTCCGAGAAGGAATCCCCCGCTAGGGTCCGGAAGACCGTGGGCGGCTCGGTGGTGAAGTCGATCGGCTCCTTGCGAATCGCCTCGAAGCCCCGGCGGTTGTTTCGGACGTCGGCGAGCACGGCCTTCCGCTCCTCGTCCGTAAGCTCGATCCCGGCGATCCGCTCCAATCCCCTCAGGTCGTCCAGCGTGATTTCGCTGGCATCGGCCTTGGCCGGATCTGCCTGGGCCATCGCGGAGACGGGGAGGGCCGCGCTCGCGGCGGCGAACACCAGCGACGTCAGAAGATCCTTGCGAGAAAGGGCAGGCGCGTCATCGGGCATGAGAAGAAGGTTCTACCCTTATCGGGGCATCGTCGTCCGCGCCCGAGTGGGCGCCTCCTCCCGCCGTGCGAGGGCTGGGCTTCACCACACGTCTTGAACCGTGGGAGGCTGGCTCCGTCCGCACCCCTCGTCCGAGAGTACGCGCGAAGCGCGTGTAGTCGTCGCCCTGCGCGACGCCTGGGACAACCTGAGGCACGACCTGACGTGCGGTGCATGCACTGGGGTGCTCCGTAGTTTCCGGCTTGCCTGGAGAGAATCCCAGTCGTGGCGGGACGCGGCGAGCAGCCGCGGCCGCGCTTCGCGCGCACCGTTGGGGATGACCGTGAGCGAGACGGGGCTTACGCGGTGCCTTCGAGAAGCGAAACGACCTCTCCGTGCGCCCGTTCGCGGGCCACGTCGGCGGCGGTCTGGCCGTCGCCGCGCTGGGCGTCCGGCTTCGCCCCGCCGGAGCAGGAGGCGGGTGATCTCCCACGTCGCCGTTGTGGGCGGCGTAGTGCAGGGGGTCCAGCCGCCGCCGTCGGTGTTCAGGGGCGCACCGGCCTCGATGAGGACGCGGGCGAGTCCAGTGTCGACCCGCGAGGGCGGAGTGCAGAGGCATCACCTCCAATGTGTTCTGCGAGGGGATATCGCCGGGGTCCGCGCCGAGAGCGAGCAGGCGGCGAACGGCACCCCGTGCCCGAAGTAGGCGGCGAGTCCGGAGCGGCGTGAATCTCGTCGGAGCTGAAGGCATCGCGGGTGGCTGGGTCGGCTTCGACCAGCCGCGCCAAGGTTTCGTCACGCCCGAGCGCCGCAGCCTCGAAGGCGTCGAGCCTCGCCTTTACTCCGGCGATGACCTCCGCCGTCGGCAGACGTCCGTGGTAGACCGCCACGAGGATGGGGCTTACCCCCTTCGTCCCGCGCGTTCGCGAGCTCCGGGTTCTCGTCGAGCATCGCGTGGACCGTCATCATGTCCCCTTCCCGCACGGCTTCAAAGAACTCCTGCTCCATGGGGCATGCTGAAGGTTTAAGGTTTCGATTACAAGGTCTCCTCCACCTGCAACCTGAAACCTTAGACCTTCAACCGTTAAGGCGCAGCCTTAACCAGCGCGAGCGCCTCGCGGAAGCCGGGATGGTCCGCGGTTTCCAGCCATTCGTAGGCGACGTCGCGGTGCGCCGGCGCTGCCCCGGCGTCGCGGATGCGTTCCATGCCCAGCTTGTGACGGTCGACGGTTCGGGCCGAGACGGCGTCGGGGCAGCACGGTCGACCTCGTACCCTTGGCGCAGAAGCCTGCGGGCGGTCTGCGAAACGCAGATGTGGGTCTCGATCCCTACGATCACCGCCTGACGCCGCCCGGTCGCCTCCAACGAGATCATCATGTCGTCGCCGCACCCGGCGCAGCTAAAGGCCATCTTAGGAAGGGCGCGGCCGGACGCGAGAGGCGAGGGCGGAGTCGGTGCCGCCCATCCGCTCCGGGTTTTGCTCGCTCGCCAGCACCGGTACCGCCGAGTAGCCGCGCGACACCGGCCAGGAACGTGGCTCGCGACAGCACCCGCTCGCCCCTCGTGGATCGCTCGCATGAAGGTGGGCTGGACATCGACGATGAGCAGCACGCTTCGCTCGGGATGGAGGGCCGACCAGGGGCAGGCGTCATTCCTGCCGCGGCGCCTTGAACTCGTCTGCGCACTCCCCGTCAGGTTACAATAGGCGAGCGCGGAGCGCCCGCCGAGGCGGGGAAGACATGAGGAACTTTGTAAAGGTGGCGGCCTGGTCGCCGCGGCGGGCAGCGGCGCGACCATGGCGTGCGCACAGGGGCGGCGGAGACGGAGATCGGCCGGTCTACGACTTTGCCACCGGCTTCACGATCCGGGGCGGTGTCGTAGTCCCCATCGGCAGCAATCTGGGAGACCTTCGAGCAACTTCTGGATCGGCGTCGGCCTGGAGTTCCAGCCCCCGGTCGCTTTTCAACCGCGGTGAGTCGTACCTGTCGGCGGACGTCTTTTTCCGCAACTTGAGCGTGACAATGGGTACGTGTTCCCGCTGGCGATCAACCACCGGATGTACCTTCGCGACACGACCAACCGGCGCAGCTACTTCTTCCTCGGCTTGGGCGTCGCGTTCATCAACGTGGGCGACAACGGCACGCGCATCATGAGCGCGGCGGCTTCGGCACCGAGCCTCAGCGAGCGGATCATCGCCGAAGCCGCCCTCACGCTCAGCGACGCGACCGACCGCGGCGTCCGCGCGAACTCGATCGGCCTGTACATCGGGTACAGGGTTCAGGATACAGGGCGTTCAGGCGTTAGGTGCGCTGGCCGTTGGAGAAGGCTCCGGAACGCCTTAACACCCCAACGCCTTCTCACCCCATGGTTGACTCCTATCGCGTAAGTGATCCCGCCGGGTCGGCGGCTCTGCGCCGGCTGGACCATGTGATCTGCGAAGTGCCGGACATCCACGAGGCGCTGGACTACTTTCACGAGCGGCTGGGCTTTCCCGTCGCGTGGCCGATCGGCCGATACTGGACGTGGGGCCTGACGTGCGGCGTTTCCCTCGGCGGGATGAACCTAGAGTTCCTCCAGCCCGACGAAAGGCGGTTCCAGAAGGCCACGATCCGCCGCCTCGCCTTCGAGCCCACGACCCTCGAAGCGGCCCGCGCCGGTTTTGAGCGCTTGTCCATCCCCTACGAGGTCCAAGAGAAGATCGAGACCGACCCGGCGCTGCTCCGCCTGAGAGGCTGGGACGAGGAGGCGGCGCGCCGTCCCGAGCGCCTCTGCACCAATCTCTTTCCGGATCGAAGCCGGATTGCGTGGGACTACTTCGTCTGTGAGTACGCGCCTTTCCAGCGGGACCGCCTCGCTCCGGCGGCCTTTGAGACTCCGGGGCGCAACCGCGTCGTGGAAGTCTGTTGCGGCACGCCGAAAACCTGGGAAGCGGCGCAGGAGATCACGAAGCTCGGTCTGGAGGATCGGAAGACGAGCCCCGAGGTAACGTTCGTGCCGCATCACGAGGACGAGGTCGTTGAGATTCGAATGGCGAACGGTCCCCTCGACCTCCGCGGTTTCGAATCCGACTTCCGCTTCGTCTGAGAGAGCTACTTTGGGAGTGCGCGAAGCTCTTCGCGCTTTGCCTTTCCGGCGGAGCCGGACGGCGCTCCGCGCCGGGTTTCAAGTTGCAAGTTGCAGGTTGAGAAGGGAGTGTCCGGGCCGGAGCCTACTGCCTTAACCTTCAACCCTCAACGGGTTCCCGGCAGGGGCCTTACGTCGGCTGGAGGATCTTTGCCGTGGCCGTCCGCAGTTCCGTCTCTTCCATCTCTCGGTTGCCCTCGCGGTCGAGGACGCGGACGATGGGGAGGGTCTTGTGGAAGCCGCCGGTGGCGGAGTCGAGGTCGGCGGCGATGTCGAGCATCTGGAGGCCGTCGAGTAGCACCTCGTCGAGCGGGCGCGTCTCGAAGGCGCCCTTGGCGCGCGCCAGGTACTCGAACACGCCCCGGATCCGCTCGGAGCCGGAGCCCGCGCAGGCGTAGGAGCCGTTCTGGAACCGGGCGCCCGCGCCGTCGAAGAAGTACACACCGAACTTGTCCTCCTTCTTGTCGTACACGGAGACGATGGGCAGGAACAGGCCGATCCCCTGCATCGCCATCGGCGCGTTGCCCGCGAGGGCGCGCGAGATCTCCGCGAGCTTGCCCTCGACGGATATCTCGTGCAGGGCTACGCGCCGGTAATACTTGAACGAGTGCTTGAGGAACCGCCCAACCTCCACAGAGCGCGCGAACGCGCCGGAGATCGCCATCACGGTGGAGTCGTCCAGGGAGATGATCTTCTCCGCTTGGTCGTACATGATCAAGTTCCCCGCCGTCGCCCGACGGTCGGCCAGCGTCAGAACGCCCGCGTCGTAGCGAAGGGAGAGGACGGTGGTGCCGTGGACCTCCAAGGAGTGACTATTGACGTTCGACGATTGACTATTGACCGGAGACGCTCCCCTACTTGTCAATCGTAAATCGTCAATCGTCATTCCCACGAGTTCGCCGAAAGCGCGTGGCCCTTGCGCCTTCACTCGCCCGACCGCTGGCGGTACCGCTTGGCCTGGTCTGGGTCGACCTTCTTCATGCGCCTAAGCAGCTCATTATCGCCGCCCGGCTTGCGCACGTCGGGCACGCTCGGCCCGCCTTCTTCCGGTCCCTTGCGCCCCGGTTCCGGCGTCAGGGGTCTGGTCAGCCTGTCTCCGTCGTTCATCGCACGCTCCTTAGCATCTGAATAAAGCTCTCTACGTCTGTCGCGCCCGCCAGTTCCGCCGGATAGGTCGCGTCCGGCGCGAGATCCACCTCGGCCTGCCCGTCGCCCAACCGGAACGTGAGCGAGCGCCAGCACGCGCCCGCCAGCGAGTCCGCGAATCGCGATACGGCGACGCCCCGGGCGCGGGCGCGGGTGGGCTCCACCACGCCCCGAAGCCGAGCTTCGGACTCGTCGAGGCTCGGGCCGGCGTCGATCTCGCCCATCTCGCGCAGGGCATAGAACAGGCCTTCCTCGGGATCGATGTT
>JAUJNV010000134.1 GCA_030447945.1 Fimbriimonas sp.
CCTTGGCGGCCGCGTAGGCGACCATGTCGAAGAAGCGAGGATGCATCATCGGCTCACCCAGCCCCTGGAGGTGCAACTCCTGGAGGGGGCCGAACTGGTCGACCAGGCGGGTGAACGCGTCGAAGTCCATGAAGGCCAACGGACCGTAGGGGGGGCCGTCCTGCCGGAACTGAATCGAGCACATCTGGCAGCGCAGGTTGCACTGCCCGACCGGCTCGATCTGAACGAAGGTCGGGAGCTCCATCGCTGCTCTCCTGGACTGCCGCCGGCCCTCGGATCTGGACGGGCTGGCCGGAATCGGTCCCGGCACCCGGGATCTTACGTCAGATGAGCGCGGACCTGGACAGTAGGCTTGCCGCGACGTACGCAAGCGGCAGGTGTGGATGGAACCGCGCTTCGCCGAAGCAAAGCAGTGGCACGGGTTGCGGCGGTTTCGCTTACGGGGACTCAAGAACGCCAACATCCAGGGGCTGCTCGCCGCGACCGGCTGGGGCCGCCGCCACACCCTGTGCGGGAGCCTGGTGGCACTTCCCAATCAGCCCCTGCGGCCCGCCACCGTCTGCGGCTAACCGATGATCCCGTCGAGAACGGACATCGGCTGATGGGACGCACCGGAGCGCCCGAGCCCTTTTTCAACACGCTGGCCCATTATGGGAACTGTCCTAGGTGAATTGGCGCTCGACCGCTACGTTGGGCGCTCTATGGCGGGGTCACTTGGTGCGGTTTGGCGTTGGCCCCGTTCGAGCCGGCGGGCGGCGCCTCCTTCGCGACCGGCACGCAGACAGCCGCCGGGTTGTCCGGCGGCTGTCTGTTCCCCCAACCGGTTGATCGAACGCGCGATCACTCGGTGGTCGGCGACCCCGCAAACGGGCGCCCCGCCGACGCCTGGACCTCGGAGACGAGGACCGTCGCCCCGCCTGTGGCGAAGTTCGCAAAGTCCCTCGTCGCGGCCTCCCCCTGCGGCGAGGACATGGCCTCGCCCATCCGCTCCGCGCTCGCGAACCACACCTCCGCGGTGCGGTGGTACGGTGGCATGCCGTCGTCCACGGCGCGGATTCTTCCTGACTCGAAGCGATGAATGTTTGGCATCTTCGCCGCCAAGGGCACGTGGTGGTTTGCGTAGTACGCCTCGAACGCCTCCGGGGCTTCTGGGTGCCCGAACAGGACGGTGATCTTCACCATGGCTCTTTCTCCTTCTTCGCTCCGATACAGGTCATGATTCGCTCCTTCGTGATCCAGAGCCTTGGGGCGCATCGACGAGGACGATCTGGTCCTCCTCCGCCGGTGAACGGCGACCTCAGCCGGCATTTAACGCGCCGGCAAGGGTTGCCGTGTCTTCAAACGCCCAGAACCTGGCGATCTTGCCGCCCCTGAGCGTGTAGATGTGTGCCCACTCCTGCTCGAATCTGCGGCCCGTCGACTTGATGAGGCTGCGCTCGTGCCCCACAACGGCGACCGTGTCTCCCTGCGCGACGATCTCACGAGGCTCGAATTGCTCAAACTCGAGGGTTTTCCCGACCAAGGAAAAGAACTCCTCGGCCCCCTCGCGCCCCCGGCGCGTGCCGGCAAAAGGAATCGTAGAGGGCCCCTGAAACACCCATTCCACGTCGTCGGTCAGGAGATCGAGCACCGCGGGGACATCACCACGGCCGACCGCCTCGTAGGTTCGCTGGACGACCTCCACATTTTGGCGGACCACATCGCCAGTCGTTCCGTCGCTCATGGCCCTTCTCCCATCCCCAGCGAGCGTGTCGCGTACGACGAGTTCGTTCGGTTGCGCGGCCATTCTTTGCGCTGCCTCCTTCTCCGACGGGCGGGGCGTCCGTCACGCCCCGCCGCCATTGACCTTACGGGCTGACCTTGCGGTCAGCACACCCCTCTTTTGGGGGATTTCCGGCGTCGCTACAATGAGGGCACGAGTCCGAGGCTGGGTTGGGGCGGCAGAAGCCGTATTCAGGATGGCAAAACCGTGCATGCCATGCATCCCGCCAGCGAACGGGCCCTCGCCGAGATCAAGCGGCTCTGCTATGCAGGACTCGACGCCGCCACGCTGCGCCAGCGAGTCACGGAGCGGATGAGGAAAGCCGTCCCGTTTGAGGGGTACGTCGCCTTCACCATGGACCCGTCGAGCGGCCTGATCACGGATATGCTCGCCGACGAGATGGGGGGCGCGCAGGAAGGTCGCCTCTTCCTCGAGCACGTCTGCTTCGAGGACGACATCCTCGAGTTCAACTGGATGGTGCGCAATCGGCTGCCGGTGGGGCTCCTCTCGGAGGCCACGGGCGGCCAGCTCGAGCGCGCCCTGCGGTATCGAGCGCTGATCGGTCCCGCAGGGTTCGGCTACGAATTGCGCGGCGCGCTGAGCACGGGCTCGGAACTTTGGGGTGGGCTGTGCCTGGCCCGGGAGAAGGGACGCCCGGACTTCGACGCTCGCGAGGTCGCCTTCATCCGCCGGGTCGCCCCCCACTTCGGCGCAGGTCTCCGAGCAGCGACCTTCCAACAGGAGCTCCAGGAGCTCCATGACAGCGACGACGCCGCGGGGGTGCTCGTCCTCGATCCATGGGGAACGGTTGTGCAGCACAATGCCGCGGCCGAACGCCGGCTGCAAGAACTCGGCGATCTCGGTGCACGGTGGCGAGAGGGGGAGGGCCTCCCGGTTCCGATCTGGACGGTGATGGGCGCACTCAACCGAGCACTGAAGCCGGACACGGATCGAGACGTCAACAGAGGTCCGCACCTCCGGGTCCGGGCACGCTCGGGCCGGTGGCTGACGCTTCAAGCCTCACGCACCGAGGCGACCCTCATGCGCCCGTCGGAGGCGGTGGTGATCATCGCGCCGACCGGGCCAAAAGAAGTCCTGCGTCTAACCGCGACGGGCTATGGGCTCAGTCCCCGCGAGCAAGACGTGGTCCACTGGGCTGTTCGTGGGGCCTCCACCAAGCAGATCGCTCACGCCCTCTACATCTCCGAATACACGGTCAAGGATCATCTCGCTAATATCTTTGAGAAGGTCGGCGTGCGGGGTCGACGGGAGCTCGTCAAACGGCTCTACCTCAACACCATCCTCCCGTAGTTCTGCTGGCAGGCCGCGACGGTCGCCTCCGGTCCATCACCGGCTGCCTTGACTTCGTGCCATGGGCGGCGGGTCGGTCGCAACCGGCGCCGCGGTTGGAGGGTGACACCGGGCGGACGCGCCTCACCTGGCGCTCATCGCGTCGACGGTTTGGCGACCCGATGGGGAACACGCGTCCCTTCCCTGGGACGCGCTCCTGGTTCCCATAACGGCCCAGCCCGCTGCTGGACCCGGTCACCAGGGCGGCCTGCCCATCCAACCGCGGGGTGTCTTGGCTCGCCACGGCGCCCCCTCCCGTCTCGCTCCAACCACTGGGAATGAGCAACCAGCGATCGGGACAGCACGCCGCGTCGCGCCCCTCCTTTTTCAACAGGCTGGCCCATTATGGGCATCGCCTCCTGCGGGTGGGGTGCGATCAACACCCACGGGTCGCGCCCGCTCCGGGTCCCGCCCTCGCGCCAGCCATGCCCGCACCGCGCCGCCCGCCCCCCGCCACGCGGTACTCGGCGGAGGGACGGCCACGCTGGGCGGGCCGGGCACGGACCCGGCCGCCCTCGCCGCGTGCCGGACGGCCGCGCTTTTAGGTCGTTGATGTTCATCGCGGTCGGTGGAGCGCCGAATCCGGCGTGCACCCGCTCGAGCACCTCGTCCACGCGCGTCCGGGACTGCTCCTGCCGCGCCCGTAGGCGCAGCGGCGACCGCCGCTCGGTCGGCTTGCCGGGGTCGATGAACCGGAGGACGACACCCCGGTCGTGGGCCCACTGGTCGAGCGCCTTCCCGGTCAGCTCGGGACCGTTGTCGAGCACGATCGTCGCTGGGCACCCCTGGACCGCCGCCACCCGCTCCAGCACCTGTGCCACCCGCGCGCCCGGCAGACCGGTGTCGACCTCAATCGCCAGCGCTTCCCGGGTGAAGGTGTCGATGACGGTCAGGAGGCGAACCCGGCGCCGGGCGGCCAGGGCGTCGCTCAGGACGTCGAGCGTCCACTCCTCGTTCGGTCGGCTCGGCCCCGGTGAGCGGCCGCGGCCCGCCGCGCCGCAGCGAAGAGCGCGTTGTCATGCCCAACCCACGAGGATGTCGCCGGTCGAGGTCGTGATCACGCCTGCGAACACCATGAGCCCAGCGCGGCTTAGCCGCGCTGGGCTCGCGTGGCGACCGAGGAGGACCTAGCTCTCTGGCGTGAGGCCCTGATACCTCGCTTCGTCCGCCGCCGCGCCCCCGG
>JAUJNV010000135.1 GCA_030447945.1 Fimbriimonas sp.
GATAAGAGTGAATGCACTGCGCCTTTGCATAAGAATGTCCCGTAGCGCACGAGGGCGCCAACCGCATTATAACGACCTCCTAGAGGATGAGGAGCGGTCCGGGGAATCCTTATCCGATCTGTCCTCTTGGTCCAAACCGATTCCACCGCCTGGGCGCTCCCTTTTCCATCCTTCTCCCGTCCCTAATGAGCAGGAAGGGGGGCAAAAGGAAGCATGGCAACCACCTGCGGAAACCTGTGGGAATTCAATCTGGTCCGGGTGATCGTGGTGGACGTCACGGATGACTACGAGCACATGCAGCCCCCCTTACCGGCCGACTACTATCCGGTTCTCCACGAAACGCTTCTCCCCCGCTACAACTTAAGCGCGGAGCTGCCCTACGCTCCGCTCGTCGAGGGTTACCTGTACGACTGGCACGAGACGCCTTTCTCTGAGGGAGGCTCTTGGTACGTCGGCGTCGTACGCCAAGATCTCGCGTACGCCCTGCTCCCCACTACAACCTGGGCCTGACGGCTGCCGGCGCCTGACGTCCACGCTACGGGAGACGCCGAAAAGGCACGAGGACCCACTATGGGCTCTCGTGCCTTGTCTTTTTGCAAGGAGGCGCTACCCTTCCGGCAGCTCGACCAGTCTAGCGAACGCTGTCGGCGATCGCCCGGCGGGCCATTGCGTCGGCGATATCGGCGCCGCTGACGTTGTACGTCCCGGCTTCGATCCGTGCCTTGAGCGAGGCGATCATCTCCTCACGGTCCGGCATCTGCATCACGTCGTTCGTCACCTGACGGATCAGCTCCGCGTCGACGTTCTGGGCGGGGGCCTCGGTACCGAGTCCCTCAGGGAGTTCGATGACGACATGCTCGCCGTCGAGAATCTTCTTTACTTCGATGTCTGAAATTCGCATGGCTTTCTCCTTGCGCATATTCAGACAGGCATCCCGGCTGTCTCCCCTCGGAAGATCCTAGGCTTTGCGTAGTCGAGGTCACCCTCGCCGTGCCATTTTTCTGTCATGGGCTGCTCGCCCGATATATCTATTGGCACGAGACGTGCCGCTCTATAGGAGAATCTTAAGAAAATTCAGACGCCCCCGAAAAAGCCTCCCATGTTTACCCGAGCGGTTTCCCGTTAGGATGTAGAGAAACTCAAAGAGGATGTCCGGACCCCCTCGCCTTTTGCTCCGGCAAAGGGAGAGGGGGTTCGGACAGTTCTCTATAGTCTCTAGGGAATCTGAAGTTTTCCTAGAGCGTGCCGCCGCCCATCGTCCCCCCGGTTCCCGAGGAGGGGTAGGTGCGGATGCGGCGGCGTCGTTCTGCTTCGGTCTCCCCCGCCATCCCGGCGGTACCCATGCTCGAGCCCATGCCCGTGGTGCCGGTGGTGTCGACCGCACCCATGGAGCCGGTGGTACCGGTGGTGGTGACGCCGCCCGTCGTGCCGCCGAGGGTCGTCGTCGTGCCCGTGCCGACTGTGCTGGTAGCGGCGGTGACCCCCGAGGCGGCCGCCGCGTAGCGGGCGCGCTCCTCGGCCATCTGCGACTCAGAGTAAACCGGGGCCGCGTGGTCGTACTTGTCCCAGCCTTGGCTTCGGTACGCCGCCGTCCGTTCCTCGACGTCCACCGCGCCGTCGCGCTCCATGATGTCCGCCGCGCGGTCGGCCCGCAGGTCGTCGGCCTGCACCGTCACGAGCACGCCGCCCCGCCGAATGCCTTCGGCGTAGGTGTGCGCGTGCTCCTCCGGAATGCCAAGGCCGATGAGGCCCCCGAGGACGCCGCCCGAAAGCGCGCCGATGCCCGCACCGGTGAGCAGGCCCGAGAGAGGTCCGGCGGCCACGAGCCCGATCGCCGGGAACGCCAGCGCGCCCACGCCCACGAGCAATCCGAAGATTCCTCCCACGATCGCGCCCGTCGTCGCGCCGGAGACCGCGCCCTCACCGGCGAGGCTCCCTTCGTCGTTTACCGACGACTTCTGGAACTTGCCCTCAGGATCCGTGGCGACGACGCTAATGTTTTCGCGCGAGAAGCCCTCGTTCATCAGGTCCTGCACGACTGCCTGAGCAGCGTTGCGGTCGTCGAAAAGTCCAACTACGTTCGTTGCCATAACCCTTAACTCCTTGTGTTCGTCCGCGGTAGTGCCGGCGGACGGTCGGCGTCTGTACGACCCTAGAAGAAGCTTGGGGTGTTCCCTGGGCCGATACGGGGAGTGTGGAACCTCCGCGAAGTGCCTAAGGGCGGGCGGCCGTCAGATATGCGCCGTCGGATACTCCGTGAACCTTGTTCGCCGTCGGATACTCCGTGAACCTTGTTACGGTCCCCGGAAGTCTGACCCTCGTGAGCACGCGCAAACACCATCGCCTTCTCCTTGCCCTCGGTTGCCTTGGTGCGGCGGCCCTGGGAAGCGCAACGGTTCGGACCCAGATCATCGAGTATCGCCACGGCGACGCCCTCCTGCAGGGCTACCTCGCCTACGACGACGTTCTCTCCGGCAAGCGTCCCGCCGTGTTGATCGTGCACGACTGGGACGGGTTGACGCCCTACGAAGAGAGCCGAGCGCAACAGCTCGCCGCGCTAGGCTACGTTGCGTTCGCGGTCGACGTCTACGGCAAAGGCAATCGACCCACGAACCGCGAAGAGTCGGGGAAGCGTGCGGGCAAGTATCGCACCGATCGCCCCCTCTTCCGCGCCCGGCTCCGGGCGGCGCTCGACGAGCTGATGGGGAACCAGCGGGTCGACGCGACTCGGGTCGCCGCCATCGGCTACTGCTTCGGGGGCACCGGCGTGCTGGAACTGGCCCGAAGCGGCGCCCCAGTGCGCGGCGTCGTAAGCTTTCACGGCGGCCTCGCCAACCCCACCCCGGGCGACGCGAAGAACATCAAGGGCTCCGTTCTGGTCCTGCACGGAGCCGCCGACCCGGGCGTGCCCCCGGCGGAGGTCGAGGCGTTCCGAAAAGAGATGGAGGACGCCAAGGCGGATTACCAGATCGTTGCTTACGGCGGAGCCGTCCACGCCTTCACCGTTCCCAGCGCAGGCAGCAACCCCGCGAGGGGCGCGGCGTACGACGGCAAGGCGGACCTGCGCTCCTGGGAGGCGATGCGAGACTTCTTCCGGGAGATCTTCGAGCGCTAAGGGTCGGTAATGAAACGTCCGGGCCCCCTTCCCTTGCGGCAATGGTTCTTGCGCGGGAGGGGGAGGGGGCAGGGGGTGGAGGTTCTGGGAAGTACCGGCTACGCCCCTGGTTTGGTCGGAGGAGACCATGCCCGGCAGTTCCCACACACCGTCTTTGGCCCAGCGCAGCCGGCCGAGCCGTCCGCCCCGTTCCCTGCCCCTGCCCTACCACCTAAGCGGAGCGTAATCGTGCAAGGGTAACGACGGGCGGGCGTAGCCCTCCGAAGGAGATTGCAACGGAGCATTGCTCATCTTCTCGGAAGTTCGACATGACCTGGGGTCCTAGGAAGTTCAGTCCCCCGCTGACCTCGCCCGGACGTTCTACAATTGCATGGACGAAGCCCATCGCCTCGCGCTGCAGTCACTCAACGTCCTGTTCCTCCTCTTTCACACGGGGCTTATTCTGTTCAACAGCCTCGGGTGGGCGTTCCGCCGAACGCGACGGTGGAGCCTCGCTACGCTCGGCGCGACCGCGTTCTCTTGGTTCGTGATGGGCATCTGGCACGGGATCGGGTACTGCCTCTGCACGGACCTGCACTGGCAAGTCCGGCAGTCTCTCGGCTATCGCGACGCGTCGGACACCTATCTGGGGTTCCTGTTCGAAAGCTTCACGTCCTGGCGACCCAACTCGGCGACGCTGGACTGGATCGCGGGTTCTGTCTTCGCGGTTAGCTTCGTCCTGAACGTTTTGCTGGTCGTACGCGACGCGCGCTCGACTTCTTCTGCGCCCGGCGCGCGGCAAGGGAGCCGCCCGGAGGCTGGCTAAGCGTCGGGTCGGTGAGGTAGTCCTTGCGGAACTTCACGGCGGCGACGATCTCGCGCTCGTAGGGGGCGAGCTCGGCGAGGCTCTTCACCCCGCGCTCCCGCGCCACTCTTGAGGCCACGGCCGTCAGCACGTCGATCTTCCCCGTGTTCACCTTCCGGTCCATCAGGATCGCCATGCCCGCCTCGCTCCGGATAAAGTCGGAAACCTTGCCGGTGATGGTCTCCTGTCCTACTTTGAGCGTCACCAGGTCGTCGGCCGGGTAGTAGCTCGCCTTGGCCGTACGGAGCTGCGCGATCCGAAACGGACGGCTCGCCGCCCCCGC
>JAUJNV010000136.1 GCA_030447945.1 Fimbriimonas sp.
GCGCGCGCCGCGACGAACTCCGTCGAGGATTCGATCGCCGGAACCGAGCCGTCCCGCACCTGGCGCACCTGGTGGAGGGACACCGGGTCGTCGCTGAGGGCGAGGAGGTCGTCCACCACCATCACGTTCGTATCGGTGCGACCGGGGAGCCGGAAGTAGGGCGTACCCTTGTAGAAGAACGGCTTCCCGCGCGTTTTGAGGATGCCCGCGACCCGTGGGCCGTCGGACAGCCCGAGCAGAATGAGGCCCCGCGGGCTCCGGTCGCCGTTCGGCAGCATCGCCACCGCGCCGCTGCGCAGAGCGAACGGCCGGATCTCTTCGAGGCCCTTGGCACCCCCGAGCACGATGTCGACGAGCGGGCTGCTCAGGTGCTTTTGCAGGCCGTTGCGCGCAAGCGCGCTCTCGATCCGCTTGAACGTCAGCGCCTGGGACGGCGACGGCGACAGGTCGAGCGTGGCGACCATGATCGCTTCCGCGGGCACGAGCCGGAGCGAACTCTCACCGGGGCGCGCGAAGACGGTGCGGTAGGCGAAGACGCCTCCGGCGGTCGCCATGGCGGCAAGGAGGACGAGGGGCGGTCCCCATCGTCGGGCTCGGTTCGGTGTGCTCTGCATCTGTGTTCCTCTCTTCCTCAGTGGGCGCCGTGCGTCGGTTGCTCCAGATTCATTGTAGCGACGCGCCGGGGCACCAACGTACGGATCGGGACGAAGCGCCTATCACCATCACCGCAAAAGCCTCGGATTGTCGCTCGCACAACGCGCAGGACACCGAGAAGCTACAATCACCCCATGCCCGGGCAGGACCTTCAGACGCTGCTCTCTCCCGTCGAGCGGAACCCGGGGGTTCCGCTGGACCTCGACTGGGTGGAGTCGGTGCGCGTGAACCGGAGCGCGGTCGAGCGGCGCACCGCGAGCCTGGCCGGGCGGCGGACGGTGAAGAAGGCGCACCAAGCGGCGTGGCTGCTGCGCGCCATCGCCTGCATGGACCTCACGACCCTCGGCGGCGATGACACGCCGGGTACCGTGCAGCGGCTCTGCGCCAAGGCGCGGCAGCCGGTGCGGCAGGATTTGATTCAGGCGTTGGGCGTTGAGGCGTTGGGCGTTAGGGTAGGAGCCGTTTGTGTTTATCACGCGATGGTGCCGACGGCGGTGCGGGCGCTTCGGGAGACGGAAATTCCCGTGGCCGCCGTCGCGGCGGGGTTCCCGCACGGGCTGAGCCCGCTGAAGACGCGTATCGCGGAGATCCGGGAGAGTGTCGAGGCGGGAGCGCGGGAGATCGACATCGTCATCACGCGGGCGCACGTCCTGACGGGCGAGTGGCGCGCGCTCTACGACGAGGTGGCCGTCTTCCGCGAGGCGTGCGGCGAGGCGCACCTGAAGACGATCCTCGCGACGGGAGAGCTCGGGACCCTGCGCAACGTCGGCAAGGCGAGCGCGGTGGCGATGATGGCCGGCGCGGACTTCATCAAGACCTCCACCGGCAAGGAAGCCACGAACGCGACGCTTCCCTTCGGCCTCGTGATGGCCCGCGCGATCCGCGAGTACGGGGAGCGCACGGGCTACGACGTCGGTTACAAGCCCGCCGGAGCTATCCGCACGGCAAAGCAGGCCCTCGACTGGCTGATCCTCATGAAGGAGGAGCTGGGCGACAAGTGGCTCGCCCCCGACCTCTTCCGCATCGGCGCGAGCAGCCTCCTCTCCGACATCGAGCGCCAGCTCGAGCACTATGCGACGGGAAGATACTCGGACCTCAAGCGCCACCCGATGGTGTAGTTTCCACAGCAGGATCTACATCCTACGCGCGAAGCGCGTGTAGCCGTCGCCCTGCGCGACGCGGTGCTGTTCTATGACACGAGATGGCCTGGCGAGCATCCGGTGCTACACGCGCTTCGCGCGTAATTACCATGAGAGGTCGGCAAGCATTTCTTGGAGGTCGTAACCGATGCTTCCGGTGTAAGGGTATTCGTACGGGTCGACCGCTAGGTCCGCTCGTACAGGGTTGTTCAGGATGTAAAAGGCGTGTCGGCGCCAGTCTTCAGAGCGGCGGACGATGTGGTCGTGGTAGTCCTTCTGCCAAGCCAGGTCTGGACGATTCCGGCTGAGCCACAGGCCGGTTGTCTCCTTGAATTCGTCCATCGCCTGCTTCGGGCGGCTGTGCTGGCCGGTGCCTTGGATCATCGCGTGGAGGTGATCCGGCATGAAGCAGTAGATCGGTACGAGACAGCCGCACGCTTCAGCCCACTGACCTAAAGCCGCCGCGAAGGGCGCGACCGTCGCCGAGGATGTAAAGAGGGAACGGCGGTTCTCGATGCACGCCGTAAACGACACCGTCTTGGTGCCCAAGTAGGCTGAATCGCATAGCCGGTGCTTCCTCTCGCGGACGGGCCTCACGGGCTCATGATACGTCCCGAGGGCGTATCATGACACCGTGAGCGTTGCCGATCTGTACCGTGAGATGAGCTATGGGCCTGCGCCAGAGGGCGCTTCCCTGGCGATGGAGTGGCTGGAAGGGCACGGGCGGCGTTTCGGCCTCTTTATCGGCGGCGAGTTCGTCGAGCCCGCGTCCGGCGAGTGGTTCGACGTGTTCAATCCGGCGAACGCGCAGACGCTCTGCGGGGTGGCGCAGGCGGGGAGCGCGGACGTAGATCGGGCCGTCGAAGCGGCTCGGGACGGACAGCGGGTCTGGTGGGAGATGGGCGGCTACGAGCGCGGGCGGGCTCTGTACGGCCTCGCGCGGCAGATCCAGAAGCATGCGCGGCTCCTCGCCGTGCTGGAGAGCCTGGACAACGGCAAGCCGATCCGCGAGACGCGCGACCTCGACATTCCGCTCGTCGCGCGGCACTTCTATCACCACGCGGGCTGGGCGGAGATGATGGAGACGGAGATGCCCGGCGCGGAACCCCTGGGGATCGCCGGGCAGATCATCCCGTGGAACTTCCCGCTGCTCATGCTGGCTTGGAAGATCGCGCCCGCCCTGGCCATGGGCAACGCGGTGATCCTGAAGCCCGCCGAGTACACGCCGCTCACCTCCCTCGCCTTCGCGGAGCTGTGCGTGCGCGCGGGTCTGCCGCCGGGAGTGGTGAACATCCTCACCGGCGACGGCGAGACGGGCAAGCTCATCGTCGACCACCCGGGTATCGACAAGATCGCCTTTACCGGCTCCACCGAGGTCGGCCGCGCGATCCGGCAGGCGACGGCAGGCACCGGGAAGAAGCTCTCGCTGGAGCTGGGCGGCAAGTCCCCTTTCATCGTCTTCGACGACGCGGATCTGGACAGCGCGGTCGAGGGGCTCGTCGACGCGATCTGGTTCAACCAGGGGCAGGTCTGCTGTGCGGGGTCGCGGCTGCTCGTTCAAGAGAGCGTCGCGGAGCGGTTCCTGCCGAAGGTCAAGGCGCGGATGGAGAAGCTGCGCATCGGCGACCCGCTGGACAAGGCGGTGGACATCGGCGCGATCGTCGCGCCCGTGCAGCTCGAGCGGATCACGGAGCTCGTGAACCAGGGCTGCGCCGACGGGGCGGAGATCTTCCAGTCCTCGTGCGCGTGCCCCGGCGAAGGCTGGTTCTATCCGCCGACCCTGCTCACGAACGTCACGCCCGCCTCCATGGTCGCCCAGGTGGAGATCTTTGGCCCGGTGCTCGTCTCGATGACCTTCCGTACACCGAAGGAGGCCGTCGAGATCGCCAACAACACGCCCTACGGCCTCGCCGCGAGCGTGTGGACGGAGAATCTGAGCCTCGCCCACGACGTGGCGGCGAAGGTCCGCGCGGGGACGGTGTGGGTGAACTGCACGAACCTCTTCGACGCCTCCTCCGGCTTCGGCGGCTACGGCGAGAGCGGCTTCGGCCGCGAGGGCGGCCGCGAAGGCCTCTGGGAGTACGCCAAAGAACCCCGGACCGAACCTGGGACCGCACTCGTCCCGAGCGCATCCGGAACCCCCTCCCCCGGGCCGAGCGAGGGCACCCTCGACCGGACCCACAAGCTCTACATCGGCGGCAAGCAGGCGCGTCCCGACTCCGGCTACAGCCTCACCGTCCACGGCGAGGAGATCGGGCGCGGCAACCGGAAGGACCTCCGCAACGCCGTCGAGGCCGCCCGCACGGCCCAGCCCGCCAGGGCGGGCTCGACGGCCCACGCGCGCGCACCGGTGCTCTACTACCACGCGGAGAACCTGGACGCGGGGCGCGCGACGCTAGCGCGGGGCTGCGGCGCGGCGGAGGCCCACGACGCCGTGCGGGCCGGCTT
>JAUJNV010000137.1 GCA_030447945.1 Fimbriimonas sp.
CGCCGTCGCCGCACACACTCGTCGTGCAGGAACCGAACGAGCCAGTCGGCGACGAGCCGGGCGTTGATCGCCAGCGGCCCGTCCGATAGCGGATCGAGGGCGGGCGCGCGATACACCGGGAGCGGCATGGCCCATAGGTTACTCAGGCGCAAGCCGCACCAAAAGCCCCACCCGAAAACCCTTACCCGCTACCGAACGTCATACTCCTTGTAGCGTCGTCAGGGGACGAGGAGGTCGGTGAAGCAGATGTCGGGAAGCGTTAAACTCGGATTGATCATTCTCGCAGTGGTGTTGCTCGGGGGACTCGCGATCCAGGTGGTCGGATGGGTCATCGGCGGTCTGCTGAGCCTTCTCGTGCCGGTGCTCGTTCTCGGCGCCATCGCGCTCGTGATCTATGGCCTGGTCGGGCGCAAGGCGCTTGGCGGCGGTCGGCGGCGTACGCTTCCCTAGCCCCGCGTTATGGTCTCCGCACTCGCGCTTCTCGCCGCGGGCCAAGCCACGCCCGCCAGCGTCCGTGACGCCTACGGCGTCCCCCACATCAGGGCCGCCAGCGTCGAGCAGGCCTTCTACCACGCGGGCTACGCGGTAGCGCAGGACCGGCTGTGGCAGATGGAGAACAGCCGCCGGCTGGCTCGGGGCCGCATGGCGGAGATCTACGGCCGCCAGTTCCTCGCCTCCGATCAGGAGATCCTGCGTACCGGCTACACCAACGAGGAGCTCCAGGCGCAGTTCAACCGCATGTCCCCCCGGACCCGGGGGATGACCATCGCCTATGTGCGCGGTGTTAACGCGTGGATCTCCGAAGCGAAGCGCAAGGGCCTGCCTGAAGGGTACGCCCAGCTCGGATTTCAGCCCGAACCTTGGACCGTCTTGGACTCTGCCGCCGTCGGGGTCGCGCTTTTACAGCGCTTCGGCCGGGGTGGTGCCGGGGAGATTCGAAACATGGCCCTGCTGGGGTACATCAATGCCCAGCCAGGTGCCAAAGGGCGGGAGTTGGATGTGCTCGACGACTTTGCCTTCTTCAACGACCTGGCCTCCCCCACGACGGTCCGGCCGGAAGACGATCCGCTGGCGCGCAGCCACCCGACTTTCGCCCTGCCCGGTCGGGCGACCACCCAGCGGCACGCGGCGTTGCTCCCTAAAGCGACCCTCTTCGAGCTCCTGCCCGCGATCCGAATGGTGTCCCGAGAGGCGTCGGCCCTCGTCGCGGAGCGCGTTGCCGTTCCCTACAAGACGGGAAGCTACGCCATCGTCGTCGGTCCCCGCCGCTCCGCGACGGGGCGCCCGCTGCTCCTCTCCGGCCCCCAGATGGGCTTCCGGACCCCATCGGTCGTTCACGAAATGTCCATCCAGGCGCCGGGCTTCGCCGTGGTGGGCATGGACGTGCCCGGCGTGCCGGGCATCGTCATCGGACATACCCGCGACCATGCGTGGGGTCTGACCAGCGGCGTCGCCGACACCGACGACATCTTCTTCTATCCCGCCGACGGAGCCGACGGCTACCGCTACGGCGACGAGCCGCGCAAGCTCCAGATCATCCGCCGGACACTGCGCGTGAAGGGGGAGCCGGACCAGACGGTGGAGGCCCAGCGCACGGTAGACGGTCCGGTAGTTCTCCGCTCCGCATCGTCCGGGACGATCTTTGCCAAGCGAGCGAGCTACTGGGGCGCCGAGATGCGGAGCTTCGACGCCGTCGCTTCGCTCGGCTGGGCCCGCGATGCGGCCGCCATCGAGCGTGCTCTCCGCGGCGCGACCATGAGCTTCAACTTCTTTTACGCGACGCGCAAGGGGGACATCGGCTACCTCTACACGGGACGCGTCCCCATCCGCGCGACAGGCCTCGATCCTCGCTTGCCCACGCCCGGCGGCTCCCGGTTCGCCTGGCGAGGCTTCATCCCGGCGGAGAAGATGCCGCGAGTGCGGAACCCCAAGGGCGGCCTGATCGCGAACTGGAACAACAAGCCCGCCGCCTGGTGGCCGAACGGAGACACCCCCGTCTGGGGCAGCATTTTCCGGGTGAGCCTCCTCTTGGACGAGCTCGCAAAGCCCCGCCTAACGGCCGCAGATCTCGAAAACGCGGTCCGGACGATCGCGCGCCGCGACCCTACCTGGGCCGCCTTTGCCCCTTACACGAAGACGCTGTCCTCAGTCAGCGGCACGCCTCAGGCCCACTCCATTCTCTCCGCGTACGCGGGGGAGGATGGCCAGGGGGAGGCCAGCCCGCTCGTCTACAAGGCGTTCCTTGACGCTCTTCGCGAAGTCGTTTTCGTCGAGACCACGGGAAGCTTCGTCAGCCCCGACAACTTCCGGCTGATCGCGCAGCCTTCGGTGCTGCTACGGGCTCTCCAAGGAAAGACGAAGGTCGACTACCTCCGCGGACGCTCGCCCGAGGCGGTCGCTCAAACGGCTTTTGGGAAGGCGGTCCACGCCCTTTCCGCTCGCCTCGGCGCCGAACCGTCGGCTTGGAAGTACGCCCCGGCGACTATCGCCGTGCCGGGTGGCCAACCCATTCCGTACAGCGACCGGGGGACGTACATCCAGATCATCCAGATAGGCGCAAAGATCGCCGGCCGCAGCGTTCTGCCCTCCGGAGTCGCGGAGACGGGTCCGCACAGTATCGATCAAGCGCCCCTCGCGCGGGAGTGGCGCTACAAGCCGATGGGCTCGTTGTAGCGCAGGATTCGGTTAGGTATAATGCTCTTTCGGCTGCTCCGGTCGTCTAGCGGTTTAGGACATCGCCCTCTCACGGCGAAGGTCGCGGGTTCGAATCCCGTCCGGAGTACCAATCCTTTTTGAACCTGGATCCCAGGAGCGAAATCGCGTTACGCGAACATTTTGCGGTTGTGGCGGTACCAGTCGCTCTGAAACCGTTCCTTCGCGTCAAAATCCAGCTTGCGATCCAGAAATCCGCGAAACTGCGGGTAGCACGCCAGGACCTGATCTTTACGCGCCCATCGGTGATAGGTTAGATAGTAGCTTCCATCCCTCGCGATGGCCAGATCGATCAGCGCGCGGAAGGCCTCAGCAGCCTCTTCGATCTTCTCCGGCGAATGCACAACGTGCAGGTTGAAGATGATGCAGGCGTAATCCTGCTTCGCCCAGGCCAAGAAGGTCTCGTCGTCCTTTTCGATTAGCCGGATTGTCCCGTAGATGACGTTCCCCCGCTTCTTGCGCATCGCCTCTGCGGCATCCGACATGAAACCGGCAAGCGAAGGCCTCGGGACGTAAACCTCCGTGATCATTTCCGTGGCGTTGATGTCGACGCCCATACGCTCATCGAGCTTCCTGTGATAGTCGAAGGAATAGCCACCGATCTGGGAGGTGTCGGACCAATAGATCTGACCTGTCGACTTGAGATAGAACTCGGAATACAGCTTGAAAGCTCGGCTCTTGTCCGTATGGGCTAGGTAGACCAGCTCGTTCCATGCTCGATCCGAAACGGAGTCTTGCCCCGACGGGATGTCGACGGAGAGGTCCACCGGCTCATAGCAGGAGAACACTCCGCGGCGCAGGAACTGGTCGGACTTTTCATCGGTGGCGAACTGGAAGTCTCCCAGAACAAACCCGCTGGAGATCCGCTTCTCGAACGCCGAGCTCAGATCGCCGATATCGATCACCTCGACGAGCCGCCGGAGCTTTTGCCGCGGCACGAGCCCTAAGACGCTGGAGTGCACGACCCCGAAGAGCCCATCCCCCCCGCTGCCCAATGCGAACACCTCCTGTTTCTCGGTGCGGCTGCAACGGACCATCTCGCCGTCCGCGTTTACCAGCATGAACGACTCGACTTCGCGGACGAAAGGAGGTCGCTTCAGACTGCGGCCGTGAGCGTTTGCCGAAAGCGCTCCGCCCACCGTGAGCCTATCCGCCCCGGTTTGCTTGGTTGGGATGGTCCATTGCCTCTCCCCGCGGGTTTGCGCTCCGAGAAGGTGATCCACCAAGTCCGGCCACTCGATGCCAGCTTCGACATCCACCAGGCCGCTGTCACGGTCGAAGTCGATGACGGAGTTCATCTTCCTGGTGTCGATGAGCGTGCCTCCGGTAAGGAATTGCTGGCCGCCCATTGCGTGGCGCGACCCGCAGATGGCCAAGCGCCGGTTCTGCCGGTTGGCGCGCCGGACGAAGCCATAGAGCTCCTCAAGCGAACTCGGCTCGACCAGATCGGCCAAGCGCGTCTGGTTCAACTGCGAATGCATGTCATTGACCAACAGCGG
>JAUJNV010000138.1 GCA_030447945.1 Fimbriimonas sp.
GGCGCGCGGCGATGACGAGCGCGCGATCGTGCGGCAGATCCTGCGGCGCGGCGCGTGGATCCCGTGGTCGAGCCTATCGCAAAGCCGGTGCGCCAGACCGCCGGAGCGGTAACGCAGACGGTCGAGCCGGTGCTCAAACCGGTGCGGGAGACCGTCGCTCCTGTGGTCGAGCCGGTGCAGAAGACGGTCGATCCCCTGGTCGAGCCGCTCAGGAATACCGTGGATCCCGTGTCCAAGCCCGCGCTCGACCTGGTTAAAGAGAACACCGCTCTCCCGGGCGAGCCGGTGCAGAAGACGGTCGATCCCCTGGTCGAGCCGCTCAGGAATACCGTGGATCCCGTGCTCAAGCCCGCGCTCGACCAGGTCAAAGGGAACACCGATCCCCTGGTCGAGCCGGTGCGCGATTTGGGCAAAGAGGCAACGGGCGCGCAGCCGGTTGCGCCCGCCACTCCGTCTCGTCTAACCGAAGATTCCTCGGTGCCCACGCCGATGCCTGCAGGAGCAGGCAACGCGAACCCCGCTTTTTCGTCCTCGCTTTCTTCGACCCCGGCGCTTGCGGAACAGGCGCTCGCGGGGCAGGCGCTCGCGGGGCAGGCGCTCGCGAAGGGGACGATAGATTTCCCTGCAACCCCTCTCGCCGAGATGGCGCGGGGTGGCATTTCGACAGAGGCTTCTAGCGGGCTTGCCACCGCCACCGGCCGCGCGTCTCTAGCGAACGACCTCGGCGGCGCGTCCCCCATGCACGAGAACTTGGCGGGCGGGCATCGGGTTGCGCCGACGACGGCGGGCGAGCGCCCGGCGCTTGCCTCCTCCTTCCCGGTGGAAGGTCGGCCCCCGCTTCTCGATGCTGCCACCCATACCACGCAGCGCATCGCGGCGGGGCATCTGCCGCAACCGTTGACCACCCCAAGCCCCCAGCCGACGCTGCCCGCCTCGGGCAACGCCCCGGGCGGCGCGGCTTCGAGTTCGGGCGCTGAGGCCCCTTACGCGGGCGGCGTACTCGCCCTCGCTCTGCTTGCCTTCGTGGGAGGTCGCTACGCGTGGCGCTCCCGCGAATTCTTCAGGCCCGATTCCGTCTACGGGCCGATAGTCAACCAACCCGGATAGTTCTTCCTTACCCGAGACGCACCCCCTTGTCGGCGTGCGCCTCGAACGTCCCCACCGCCTGCCCCCACGCGGGGCAGGAGACCAGGAAAGTGCTCCCTTTGATTGGGGAGCAAGGGTAAGGAGGAGACACCTTATGGGCACTCAGCTCAAGCAACACGCCGGGGCAGTGCTGGCGAGGTTGGCGCTTTTGGCGGCAATCGGCGGTGCCGACCTGTGGAGGGCAGCGCTGGGGCTGCTCTTGCTGCTGACGGGTCTGTTCGCGTCCCGCAAGGCGTGGGAGGGGGCTCGATGAGGGCGGCCACGACGCATCGACCGGACGACGGATCCGACGTGGGCCCGACCGAACGGCTGCGACCGAAGGACTTGGGCATCGGCGATTTGTTCGAAAGGGTCCGGGACGCGGTCGTCGTCGCGGACGCCCGGACCCAGCGGATAGTGCTCTGGAACCCGGCGGCCACGAGGATGTTCGGGTACGCGGCCCGCGAAGCGCTGAAGCTTCGCGTCGAGGCGATAGTCCCCCACCGCCTCAAGGCGCAACACCGGGCGGGCATCGCCCGCTACGCCGGGACGGGGCACGGACCCTACATGGGCTCCGGGGAGCCGCTCGAGCTGCCCGCGGTAAGAAAGGACGGTCGGGAGATCGACGTCGAACTCTCGCTCAGCCCCATCGGTCCAGATGGAACGCCCGACGGGGGCGGACGCTTCGTGCTCGCCATCCTGCGCGACGTCACCGAGCGTAAGCGGACGGAAAGGAGCCTGCAAGCGTACGCGAAGAAGCTGGAGACGAGCACCGGGAACTCGAGAAGTTCGCCTACGTCGCCTCCCACGACCTGCAGGAGCCGCTCAGGAAGGTCGCCATCTTCGGCGAGCGGCTGAGGACCAAGTACGCTGACGCCCTCGGCGAGCAGGGGCTCGACTACCTCCGGCGGATGGAGGGCGCGACGGTCCGGATGCAGGGGCTTATCGAGGACCTCCTCTCCCTCTCGCGGGTGACGACCCAGGCCAACCCCTTCGAGCCGGTGAGCCTGGACGCCGTCGCTGAGGAGGTCCTCTCGGACCTGGAGGCGCGCCTGGAGGAGACAGGCGGCACCGTGGAGGTGGGGGAGCTGCCCACCGTCGAGGCCGACCGGGCGCAGATGCGCCAACTCCTGCAGAACCTTATCGGGAACTCGCTCAAGTTCCACAAGGACGACGTGCCGCCGGTCGTGAAGGTCTACGGCGCGCCCGAGAACGGGGCCTCGACCAACGGCGGCCGGCCCCCGCGTTGTCGTCTGGTCGTGGAGGACAACGGCATAGGCTTCGACGAGAGCCACCTGTCGCGCATCTTCGTGCCCTTCGAGAGGCTGCACGGGCGGGAGGCCTACGAGGGGATGGGCATGGGCCTGGCGATCTGCCGCAAGGTAGTGGAGCGCCACGGCGGCGAGATCACCGCCAGTAGCTCGTCCGGTCAGGGAGCCACGTTCATCGTTACGCTACCCGTTGGACAACCCTAAGGGTTCGAGGGTAACCGAAGAAGGCGGGGGGACCGTCCTTATTCACCGGAGTGCGTGGAAGGGTCGTTCTCCGAACTTCGCCCCGAGGGGGCCCTCCGAAGTTCGCATGGCCCCGGTCCGGACGCGCCCATCGGTCTCGGCGTCGAACGGCCGAGAAGAACGTTGGCGACTCGGCCACCGAGGAATGGCCACTTGGCACATGCGCTGGGCTTCCTCATCCTCGATGCTACCAACCAGACAGGACGAAAGGGCAAACCCGCCGCGAGGCGGGGACGCAAAGCCTACGAGCCTCTGGGGGAGGTGGTCGGGTTGCCGAAAGTGCGCGCAGCTTGGTACGTGACGTTGATAACGGTGTGCTGCACCTGCCTGTTGCTCTCAAACGCGAAAGGCGCCGCGGCGGACGGGGTGGACTTCCGCGACGACTTTACCGGCCTCGACCCGGCCCGCTGGTCGAAGGGCGACCACATGCTGGGACGCAGTTACCTCGATCCCGCCAACGTCGACGTCGACGGGGGGAACCTGCGCATCAAGCTGCCCGCCCGCACCCTCAACGGGGGCGAGATCTCCACCAGAGACCTCTACGGCTACGGCTCCTACTCGGCCCGCATGAAGCTTCCCAACGCGCCCTCCTCGATAACGGGCTTCTTCCTCTACAAGGCCCCCGACCTGGAGAGCGAGATAGACATAGAGGTCTTCAACGACTCCACGCGGCGCGTCATGTTCACCACCTACGCGGGCGGCCGACAGACCCACACCGAGACCGTGCGGCTCCCCTTCGACCCCACGACCGGCTTCCACGAGTACCGCTTCGACTACTCGCAAGAATCGGTGACCTTCCTCGTGGACGGCATCGCGATGAGGACCTGGGACACGGGCATACCGCAGACCTCCATGCACCTGATGGTCAACTCCTGGTTCCCGGCCTGGCTGGAGGGCAGGAAGCCGAAGAAGACCGCCTTCACCTACGTGGACCGCATGGGCTACGTGTCCCAACCGTCCGCCGGATAGCCCGGGTTCGTAACGGGGCCGGACGTGCCCGGCCAACCCTCGCCGCGGCGACGGGATCGGTTGACCAACCCTCCGCCGCCCACAAATACGTCGCGGCGGGCGGGTGCGAGAGCCTTCCCCCCGACGGTGCCCACCCCGGGCCCGCGGTCTGCGGGATCGCTTCGGCGGTCGCCCACGTTGCCACCGTGCGGTTGCCCGGCAACTGAAGGGCCCCCTCGAGCTCTCCCCTGATCGATGGGAGCGCCCACGAGCATCTCTTGGCGCGCTTGCGGTGCGGGAACGGCTAAACTGACCGCGCCCGGCGGGCAGTCGAGGGTGTGCGGCAGCCGATCGGCTGCCGATGACGGATTACCGAGGAGGGCGGTTGGATCTCACCGGAAGGGTGGCGTTGGTGACGGGGTCGTCGCGCGGGATAGGGCGCGAGATCGCGCGCGGGCTCGCGGGGAAGGGCGCGCGGATAGCTGTCCACTACCGCGCCGACCGGGGGGCCGCGCAGGAGACGCTCGGTTCGCTTGACGGGGGCCCCCACGCGGCTTTCGGG
>JAUJNV010000001.1 GCA_030447945.1 Fimbriimonas sp.
CGGCAAGCCGCGTCAGCGAATGCGCTACTCGAACGCCGGTTACGCCCTCCTCAGCCACATCGCGGAGCGGGTGGCGAAGAAGCCGTTCGAAACTCTGATGCGCAACATGCTGTTCCGCCCCCTCGGCATGACCTCCGCCGTCGTGGGCCGCGACGGGGATCCCGGCCTCCCCGGCTCGCCGGGCCAGCCCCGGGGGCACCGAGTGACGCCCCAGGGGCTCCAGGTGATGAAGCAGCACGCGGGAGTGCTGGATTCGATGGCGGCGGGCGCGGGAGGAGGCATCGCCTGCACGGCGGAGGACCTCGCGAAGTACGGGATGCTCCACTTGCAAGGCCTGCGCGGCCAAAGCCGCCTCCTGAGGCCCGCAACCATCCGACGCCTCCACACGCCGAAGTATCCTAACGGCGAGGCTTACGCCAGCGGCTGGGCGATCACGGGGGACCTCACGCCGGACCCGTTCCACGGGCACAACGGCAGCAACGGCACTCTGTATGCAGAGCTCGCCATCTGGCCGAAGCAGGGGCTCGTCGTCGTCGGGTTCACGAACGTCGACGTGGACGAGAGGCTCTCCCCTCCGCTCCAGGCGGCTCTCGCCATCTCCCGAGTCTCGCAGGGCAGATAAGGCAGAATATTAGCACATGGCCTCCTGGTTGTCAAGGGAACCCGTAGCGTGAGGTGCCATCGTACGAAACGATAAATAACTTCAAGAGAACCCTCATCATCGCCCTCGGTGTTGCCGTCGTCTTCGGCCCGCTCGCCGTCGGAAGCAAGAGCGGCGCGGAGAACGAAGCGGAAGACGTCACCTAGGCCCAGAAGAAACTGGACGCAGAAAAAGCGGATCTCAAGAAGGAAGACTAAGGGCCTCGAGCCCGTCCACCAGTGTTCTTGGCACCAGACGACGGGCCCGCATAAGCTCCTTTGGAGTGCGGCGACCATGTCCTAATAAAACATGGGCCGCTTTCTCTCGCGCGGCCTGACGCCGTCTTTTATCTACAGCTTTTCGTTGGGAGGACGCGCGCCGGCTCGCGCCCGGACAAAGCAGCGCCGGGTCGCCGCAGTCCAAAGGGAGTGTTACTCGCTTTCGCTCGCCCTCTGCCGCGACTTCTCCATCTGGAGGGTCATGTACTCCGGGTTGTCGAGGCCGACGTTGCCAGGGTGCATACTGCGGAAACTGGGACACCACACCGCACACCCTCGGAGCCCAACGTCAACGTACGTCGGACTTGTCCGCTCCACCGTGGCGGGAGCGGCGGTCCTCTTCTGACCTGGGGTCGGAGTAGTCGTCTGCCGTGCCCGCGTGCGGGGGTGAGTCGCCGTGGTGGTTCTCCGAGGGAATGGTGCCGCCCTGGCCGGTGCCGTCGAGGCTCCCGGTTCATTGTCCCGGCTCGGTACCGGTGGTGGTGCTTTGCCCGATGCCGATGGTCAGTCCGGTGTCGGCCGCCTGGCCTTCGCTCTCGGGGGGATCCTTTTCGTCCGTCATGGTGAGCCTTTAGACTGCCCCGGCACGCCGGGGTTCAGACCGGGGCTACAGCCGAACCGGCCGTCCCGTCCGCGCCGCCTCGTAGACCGCCTGGAGGATCCGGATGTCGCGGCGTCCCTCTTCGCCCGGCGTCCGCACCGGCTTGTCCTCCTGGATGCACTCCGAGAGATCGTCCAGTTGCGCGGCGAACTGGTCCACGGGCGGGACCTCCACGAGCTGGCCCTTGATCGTCAGGCGGTTCCCCGCGTAGGCCGTCGCGGGCTCGGCCTCCATGGTGCCCCGGTCCCCCACGACGTGGTACCGGTTCATCCCCGCCCACGAGTAGCCGCTCGACAGGTTCGCGAGCGCGCCGCTGGCGAACCGCAAGGTGAAGTGGGCCGTGTCCTCGACTTCCTTAAACCGCGGATCGCCCGCGGGCGAGTGGATCATCGCCCGCACTTCCGTCGGCTCCTCCCCCGTCAGGTACCGCGCGGCCTGGAGGGAATAGATTCCAATGTCGTAGAGCGAGCCGCCGCCCGCGAGCGCCTTCTGGGTCCGCCAGGTGCCCGGCCCGATGGAGAATCCGTGGTCCGACACGATCGATCGCACCTTCCCCAGCTCGCCGCTCCGCACCGCTTGGATCGCGCGCAGGTTGTGCGGCTCGTACTGCGAGCGATAGCCGATCATGAGCCGCTTCCCCGCGCGCCGGCAGGCGGCGATCATCGCGTCACAGTCCGCCACCGTCGGCGCCATCGGCTTTTCCGAGAGGACGTGCTTGCCCGCCTTCGCCGCCCGCACCGTGAACTCGCGGTGCGTTCCGGGCGGTGTGATGACGTACACCACCTGCACCTCCGGGTTGTCGCGGATCGACTCGAAGTTGCGGTAGTCGTAGATCCCCTTCGGCGCCACCCCGTACTGCTCGGCCACCCGCCGCGCCTTGTCCGGGCTGCCGCTCACGAGGGCGACGAGCCGCGAGCGGCGACAGTCCTTGAACGACGGCAGGATCTGTCCCAAGGCGTAGCCGCCTAATCCCAGGACCGCCCACCCGACCCGCTCCTCCGGCGGCGGAGCGAGCCACCGCCCGAGGCTTCCGGCCAGGGCTAACGATCCGGTTCCTTGCAGCAGTTCTCGGCGACTCAACATAGTGATAAAAGGGCGCGTCTGGCTTAGCCAGACACGCCCTCTCGGACCACGGTTCCTACTCGGAGCAGCCGTCGTCCTGCCGGGCGATGTTTCCGCGCCCGATCCGCTTCAGCCCGGCGTTCGCCTTAGGCTTGGCCTTTGAGGACTACCTTGTGGTCGGCCGGCTTCGGCGCCTGCGGCCCCGAGTCTCCCGAGGCCAGCACGGGCACGAGCAGGAACCCGAAGGCACACGCCGCCCCGAACAAGCCTCCCAAAATATGCACGCTTCGCTTCATTCCGCCTCCCCCCGACCGCAGAGCCGCCGAGTCCAGACACCTAACACTATATCACGGGAAGAGAAAGACTTCTGCCGTGTTCCGACCCTTTGCCCTAAAATAGACGCGTGTCCGTCCACGCCGTTGCTCGCCTGAACGTCGTGCTGGCCGCGGTCGGCCTCTTCATCGCGGGGATGCTGAGCCTCTCCCACCTCCTCGGCATCGACCTTCCGTGCGGCGTCCAGTCGGGATGCGACCTCGTGACTCGCAACCCACGCTCCTACGTGCTGGGCCTTCCCATCGCCTACCTCGGCTTCGGCGCCTACACCGTGATCGCCGTCGTCGCGGCGCTCCGGCTATACGCGGGTGAGCGGCAGGCGGCTCGCCTCCACACGCTCGGCTACGTCCTCTCTGGGATCGGCCTGCTCGTGAGCATCGCTCTGACCCTCTTCTCCATCCGCGTCCTCCACGCGGTCTGCAACTGGTGCATCGGCAGCGCCGTCACGATGAGCCTCCTCTTCGCGTCCCACGCGCTCGGCTCGTTGGCAAAGGGCAAATGGGAGTGGCCCCCGCTCGTCGTCGACGCGGGGCTTCCCTTCGTGCTCGCGGGGATCGTGCTACTCGGCCTGTTTGGCACCGCCGGCTCGCTCTCCGCCAAGGCTAATCGGGTGGACGTCGACCCGATCCTCCTCGAAGACGTCGGCGCGGCGGAGCTCGCGCCCAAGGGGCTCCATGTCCTGCGCGGCCGCAAGCCGATCGCCACCCTGGTGATGTTCGCCGACCTCACCTGCCCCACGTGCGCCCGCGTGTTCGGCCGGCTCACCGCGTGGCACGAAACGCGGGGCGACTTCGATCTCGCCTTCCGCCACCTTCCCCTCCGGACGCACCCCGACGCCCGCCCGGCCGCGCTCCTGAGCGAGATGGCCGCCGAGCGAGGGAAGTTCTGGCCCTTCGTGACCGAGGCGTACACCAGCGCCTTCGGCTCCTTCGACGATCTCTTCCCTCTCGCCGCCCGCCTGGGCGTGCCGGAGCACGAAGCCCGCCGCCGCCTGAACGACGGACGTGACCGTACGACGCGCCTCCTCGACCGGGACGCCAAAACCACGCAGCGTCTCGACCTCCATTCCACCCCGACCCTCTTCCTCATCTCCCCCGGCTACTACCCCGAGCCCCTCGCCTCCTCAGGGGTACCGGAGATGCTCGACAACCTCCACGCGGAGCTCCGGGCCGAAGCGGCGGAGAAGGCAAGGAAGAAATCTCGCAAGGCAAAGCCCGCCCGCGCTAAGGCTCGATAGCCACCGTCCCCTCCGCTACGCCCGCAGGGCGTGTAGCCGTCGCGCGACGCGACGCCTGGGCTTTCCTGAAAGCACGCCAGCAACTGCGGAGCAAGGGGCGCGGCCCTCCGTAGGTCAGATCGTGCCAACGCGATGCCCATGCGTCGCGTCGCGCGACGGCTACACGCCCTGCGGGCGTCGGGAGCCTATTCTTGGTCCCAAAGCGCCCGCAGCGTCGTCCACTCCGCCTCGTCCGTCGTGTAGTCCGCGAAGATCGCCACGCCCGCAAAGACGGAGGACTTGGCTCCCTCCGAAGCCATCCCCTCCCGCACCCCCTTCAACCCCATCCTCAGGTTCTCCGCCCAAGGGTTATGCGAGAACGGCCCCTCCTCGTAAGTCGGCAGGCCGATCTGCACGCGGCACCGAGGGTTCGCCGCGGCCACGGCCCGCGTCACCCGCACCGCCTGCTGGCGCACGAGCCAGACATAGGCGCGCGGGAAGTACATTCCCGTGTCGTAGCCCATGACGGCCAGCGAGTCGCAGCGCTTCGCCACTTCGCCGAAATACGCCTCGCTCCACCCGAACCTCCCGATAGGCGGCGGGAACCACGTCGGCGCCGCCACGCCGATCCACGCGGTCTGCCCTGCGTCCGTCGTCGGTAGAGCCGCCCGCGTCTCCTCCAGCAGGAGGAGAAGGCTCGGGTCGCCGTCCGGGCAGATCTCGTAGTCCCATTGCACCCCCTCGAATCCACACTCGCGCACGAGCCAGGCCGCTTCCTCGACCATCCGTCGCCGCACCTGGGAATCCGCCAGGCGAACGTCGCCCTCGCCGTTCTCGTTCCCGGCGTAGATCCACGCCGTGCGACGCACTTCCGGTGCGAGCGCCTCGATCCGGGCGTTCAGCGCCCGGGCCCGCTCGGGATACCGGAACCTCAGTCGGCCGTCCTTCTTGATGAAGCGAACGTGGAAGTACGCGTCCCGAATCCGATGTTCCCGCAGCCGCCTCGCCAAGCGGGCGACCTGGTCCGCCGAGTGCTCGCCGAAGTACCACTTGTAGCGGAGCCACGCCCCGTTCTCCCCTTGGTCGAAGCTCCTTCCACCGATCCCGACCAGGCGGGGATAGAAATGGTAGTCGCCGAGGGCGAAGAGAAAGAGGGCCACGAGTGCAAGCCCGAAGCGGCGCCACCGCCGCTTCCGCCCGTTTCCCTTCTCGGCCATGAGCCCAGTATGGATCTGGCGGCCGCCTTAGAAGTTGTAGTGCGACTCCCTCCCTTGCCCGGATGGTTTGTGCCGGGGAGGGGAGGGCAAGGGTGGGGGTTCTGGGAAGCTCCTTCTTCGACTAGGTTTGACCGGAGCAGGGGCTTCTCGGAGTTTCTCGCAAAGACGCTAAGGTTCCCCATGCTTTGCGCCTCGTCTGCTGAGCCGTTGCAAGCGAGGCGCAAAGGGTGGAGAAGGCTTTGCGTCTTTGCGAGAAAATCACCGGCCCTCAGAAACTTCGCAAAACTCCCATCCTGCCCTCCCCCTCCCCGGCACAAACCATCCGGGCAAGGGGAGGGAGTCTCTCGACACCCCCCAGGTCTGCGCCTCGCCGCGGCCGCTCCTCCTAAGACCTGACGTTGCTGGCGCACGGAGGCTACTAGGCCCCTTTTCCGGCTCATCCAGGGCTACGGGATCGGCTCGATCACCAGCTCCGTATTCGGCGCTTCTCTTCGAGAACCTCAGCCCGACCTTCGCCAGCGCGTCGTCGAGCGACTTGACGTCGCCGGGCGTCCAGCTCAGGTCCACGTCGTACTCGCCGGACAAGCCCGTCTCGTCCAGTCCGAGCCGCCGGTACCCGAAGCTGCCCAGGAGCTGGGCGAGCTTGCTCAGGGGCATCTTCGTCCAGTTGATCTGCCCGGCTCTCGCGCCGGTACCGCCGGACGTCGCCGCCGTCGAGACCTTCAGGGCCAGCTCCGCGCCCTCTATCCGACGCAGCACCGGCACCTCCCGCTCGACCTCCTCCCAGCGCGCCTTGAAGGGGAACGCCGCGCGTGAAGCAACTGTGCGCAACATCTCGCGCGCGCCGTCTCGTCCTTCTCGTCGGGCGCCTTTACGGCCACGCGAAATACCTTCGGCTCCTCTTCCTTCGGCAACGCGCTCCGGTAGTTCGGCCCCTCGACGCCGTAGGCGATGAGGATGGCGGGAGAATCGCCACACCGTCCCCGGCGATCCGGCCCTTGCTCCTCGTCGCGCCCGAAGTCGCGCTGATCGGTGGAGCAACACCTCGGCCCAAGGGCTCTTCGGATCTCCTGCGCGACGAGCGGCCCTTGTCCCACTCGAGGTCGGCGACCTGGTGCGCTTCAGCGGCAGATCCGCCTTCTGACCCGCGAGCACGCGCCGCAGAGCGGTCGCCGTGACGTCGGATCGGCTGCGTGATCGCGGCCACCCTGCCCTCCTTGTCGATCACCACGGTGTGGGGAATCACCTCACGCCGTACGCTTTGAACGTCTGGCCGACTTCGTCCAAGGCCACGCCCGTCTCCAGGGCCGCTGCTTCAGCATCGCCTCGACCTTGGGCCGCTCCTCGTTGGAGATGGCCACGAACTCGACCGCTTCGCCCCGAAGCTCGCGCACCAGCTTGTTCAGGTGCGGAAACTCGGCGATGCACGGCGAGCACCAGGTCGCCCAGAACTCGAGCACGTAGACCCGGCCCCTCTCGAATCCCTTGACGGGTTTTCCGCGCACCCAATCGCGGGCTTGGACCGGGGGGCGCTTTGTCCCCAATGGCCGGCCCTTGGGCGGTGGCGACGGTCGCACCGGCGGTTAGAAGCAGCAGAAGCAAGCAAAGTGGCGCATGAATCCTCCGGGGAGAGGACTACCTGCCGGAGCAGGAAAAGAGTTTCCCGGTCAGCGGAGGATGCGCAGTCGCTCCCGTAGCCGCACCGCGTCGTGCGGCGCGTGGCCGTGGGCGTCGTTGTCGAAATAGACGTAAACCGTCCGCCTCGCCTCGCCACTCTTGCGCCCGCTCCGCCCAGAGGTTCAGATCCGGATCCTCGTAGCGGGGAGGCGTAGGTCCAGGACGGCCGTGGAGACGCACGTACACCAGATCCGCCGTCACCGCGTCCCACCGCGGCCAGCCTTCCGCGTCCGAGATGCAGTTCCCGATCCCGTAGCGCGCGAGCACGTCCGCCACCTCCGCCGTGAACCACGACTCGTGCCGGAACTCCAGAGAGTGGCTGTGGGCCAGGACGCGAGGAGTCCGCAGAAGGACTCCAGTCGCTCGACGTTCCGGTAGAACCGCGCCGGTAGTTGCCATAGCATCGCGCCGAGCTTCGACCCAGCCCCTCCGCCTGCTCTCGCACGCGAGCGACCGGCTCTTCAACGTCGATGAGCTTCTTGTTGTGCGTCAGGTACCGATGCTCCTCGCACGGCGAATCGGAAATCGTCTCGGCACCTCCGCCGCCCACCCGCGTAGGTCTCGCGCTTCTGCTGTCGGTAGAAGGAGGCGTCGACCTCGACCGCATCAACCGCTCCGCGCTATGGGCCAGCCAAAGACGCTTCGGCTGCTTGCCGTACCACCCTCGCGCCAGGCGTCGTACATCCACCCGCTCGTCCCGACATACGCCCTCGGCTCCACGCCCCTTTGGACGACGGCCGATCAGCGGCGGCCGATCTCCCGCGCCGCGTCCTCCACCTCGACCTCCGGGTGCGTCTCGAAGAGCGCGAGCGCGTGGCCCAAGACGCTCTCGACGTGCGCCACCTCGTTCCCCACGCACACGATCCCCACGACCGCGCTGTTCCAGAGGTCCTGGTCGTCCACCTCCGCGACGGACACGCCGAAGTCGCGACGCGCGCGATCCATCAGGCTCCGCAGCACCCGCCGCTTGTCCTTCAGAGAGAAGCACCCCTGAAGGCGCAGGCAGAGCTCCAGCGTTCCGACGACCAAGGCCTTATCGCAACAGCGGCCGCAGCGGGCCGTTCCGGTCGAGCGAAGCGCGGAGGGCCGACAACGGGATCCTCACATCGATGTTGCCGGACGCGTACGCTCCCATCTCGCCTCCCGGAAAAACGTACATCAGCCCGCTTCGGCTGACGGAGAACTCCTCGGCCTGCTTCGCGGTGAGGGCCTTCGTCATTCCGTTTCGCACCCAGTCCGCCCTCTCTTCGCGTCGAAGGCGGGCGATCACGAGGTTCGAGACCACCTTGCGCCCGTTGACCCCGCGGCGGAAGAGGTCCTGCAAGCGCAGCCGCTTCGGTCGTCCTCGGACCAAACCGAAGGTGTGGGATTTGTAATCCCGACTGCCGTGAGCTCCCCCCGTATACACCTCCGACGCAAAGTAGACGCTGATGAGGTCCCTCCGGGCGGTCTGCACGCTGGAGACGGACTCGAAGTACCAGTCGCTCGTCGGCTTCATGCCGTCCGCCATCAGTTCCCGCGCGCCCTTCGCGAAGTCCGCCAACTGGGCCGCCGCCGCTCGCCTAAGCTCCCGGTTAGCCAGGGCGGCGAGGGCCGAGCCGCCCCCGAAGGAGTGGTAGGTGGCACTCGCCTTCCACTGCTTGGGCCGATCGTCGGTCAGCGTGTGCTGCCGGGTGGAAAGCGCGGTTTGGGGCGGAGCGAGAACGAGAGCCGCGAGGAGGGAAAGCATGGGCTATTGTGCCTCGCACGGGCCTCCACTACAATAGGTCCCACGCATGCCCCGACCTGCCGCTTGATTCGGAGCGACGAGACCTACGACGGAAAGCAGGGCCTCACCTGCGCCTCTGGCATCTGCACCGAAACCGTCGTCTCCCATGCGATCTGCATGCACTTGCTGGAGCTGCTCCCAGGTATCCGGGCCATGGCGCACTACCACAAGGATCACGAGACCGCGATCCACGTTCTGGAGGGAGTCGCCGGGATGCGGTACGGCGACCGGCTGCAGCACCGGATACGCGCGGTCGCCGGGGATTACCTCTACATCCCCGCCGGTGTGCCGCACCTGCCGTACAACCCCAGCGACACGAACGCAGTCCGCGCCGTCGTCGCGCGGGCCGATCCGAACGAGCAAGAAAGCGTGATCCTCTGCCCAGAGCTGGAAGACCGGTGGGAAGAGGCCAATGTTTAGTGGGTGAGCCACCTTAACCTCCGACGCGGCGCGGTTTTGGCGGTAGCGGCCGTCGGCCTATCGGCCTATGCCTGCGCCGAAGACGCCACCCGGCCCCTCACTCCCGACGAGATGCACGGCATCCGCCTCTTCGAACGGCATTTCGCCCCGCCGGAGGGACCGGCGAAACCCGCCCGAGTGGGGGGGCTTTTGGAAAACTTCACCGGGCTGGAGCTCTCCTCCGTCACCATCGAGATCAGAATCGATACCGACCGGGTGGGTACCCATCTTCAGAAGTTCGTGGCGCGCAGGTTCAGCGATCGCCTCACCGGCTTCAGCGGCACTTCCCTGCCGGGTACTAGGGCGTCGTTTGTGCTGCCCCTAGCCCTACAACCGAGCCTGAGCGGTACGCCCAAGGGCTATGGGCTGACGGTGACAGGGGCACAAGGGTACGAGAAGCCTGCCGATCATCGAGACCCAGGGCACCTCTTCGCGGAGATCCTTCAGCGTGGAGGCGCCACGGTGGAAACTTGGCTGGAGGCCGACCCCGCGCTGGCAACCGTGACGGATCCTGTGAGCAAGCTCACCCCGCTCCACTTCGCCGCGGCCAAAGGCGACGTGCGCCTCATGAAGGCCCTTGTCAGTCGGGGCGCGAACCTCAGTGCCGGCTCGTACGAAGGCATTCAGCCCATTCACGTCGCAAGCACCTCCAACGCCACCACGGGGATCCAGTACCTGCTCGACTTGGGCGTCAAGCTCGACGCGCCCGCCTCCAACGGCTCGACACCACTCCACTTCGCCGCCGAGGGGGGTGCCCCAGACGCCACCCTCATGCTCCAAAAGGCGGGAGCGGACTTAGACCGGTCGAACGAAGATGGCGAGAGGGCGATCTCCATCGCCATCTGGCGGGCGAAGCTGCCGATGCTCGGCCTCCTGCTCCACCTGGGCGCCAGCCCGAACTTCTTCACGAAGGACAGCCTCTCGCCGCTGCACCTTGCCGTCACGATGGACGACGTCGAGAAGATCGATCTCCTGGTGAAGGCAGGGCTCGATGTGAATCTGACGGGACCCGATCCGATCTGGACGCCGCTCCACTGCGCGGCGAAAGCCGGCGCGTCGCGCGCGGCGCTACGCCTGCTCCAGCTCGGCGCGGACCGGGGGATTAAGACGAAGAACGGCAACACCGCCGCCGACCTCGCCATGAAGTATGGCCACGAGGAGCTGGCGCAGATCCTCAGATAGACGCAGGTCCCCGGCACGTCTCGACCCGGGGAGACGTTGACGCTGATGAAGTGACCATGGCGGGAATCGTCCATCGAAGGAGGCGGGCTGCGATGCTCGTAGCGGCATGCACCCTCACGCTCCCGGCTGTTGCCGGGCAAGGCGAGTTCGGCGGTATCCCACCGAACAACGTCCCGCGCCCGTCGTACAAGGGCGCTACCTCCTTCACAATCCCGGCAGCGCGCCGGGGAAAGGGCTCGGCCGACGCGGCCACGGTCAGCCTGCCGAAGGGGTTCACCGTCGGCCGAAGCAGCAACCTTTTCGTCGGTCCCCGCGGGTCCTTCGTCTCGATCGACTTCCACCGCGAGAAAGCGGGAGGACGGAACCCTTATCCTAAGCTTCTGAGCAGCATACGCCGCAATACCGTAAAACCGGGCAGCCAAACCGGCGTAGCTGGGCGGTCGGTCGTCGTCCTCGCCCGACCCTGGATCGGCATTTGGCAGTCCCGCGCGCTTCCCCAGGCTCGGCGGCAGAGCACGCGCTATTTGCTCTGCTCGAAGACGAGCTGGTACTCGATGCTCGCCTCCTGGCCGCAGAACGACGCGCGGGCGCAGGCGGAGGCGACCGCCGTTGCTCGCTACGTCATTTGGAGCATCCGGGCCAAGCCCTAAGCTCGGCGGGAGGCGCCGGTGCTACTTTCGCGACGCCGGCTTGAAGGTCATGACCTCCGAGTTCATGCAGAACCGCAGGCCGCCCTTGTCGCGTGGGCCGTCGTTGAACACGTGCCCCAAGTGGCCATCGCAGCGCGCGCAGAGGACCTCCGTGCGGGCCATGCCGTAGCTGCGGTCCGTCTTCGTCCAAACGGCATTCTTGGTCGCGGGCTGGAAGAAGGACGGCCAGCCGGTGCCGGAATCGAATTTCGCGTCGGAGCGGAAGAGCTCCAGGCCGCAGCCGACGCAGGAGTACGTCCCCTTTTTGTGGTTGTCGGTGAACCGCCCGCAGAAGGCCGCCTCCGTGCCCTTGTTTCGCAGTATCTTGTACTGCTCGGGGGTGAGGCGCTTCTTCCACTCGGCATCCGACAGCACCAGCTTGTCCTTTCGCTGGGGCTGGCCTCGGTCGCGCGAGATCCCGGGCGACCCTGGAAGCCGCCCGCCACGACGGCGACGGCCAAGCATAGGAGAACCATCCCAAGCAAGCGAAGCTTCATGATCGTTCCTACGCAGCCCGGAACGGTATCCTACATTCGTTGTCGTTTTGTGAACTTTTTGAGAGGAAAATGATCGCCTGCCATTCCATTGGGCCCGCTCGGGTGGCACAGTTATTGCGGCAGGGCCGAAAGATGATGCCACGCGGCGCACACACCCGATTCGCGTTCGGCGCCATCGCCTGTCTCGCGGTGGCCGGATGCTCCGGAGGAGGCAACTTCGCGGATCTGACGGCCCAGAGGCCTCTGGCCTCGCCGAGCCGAACGGCGGCACGTGGCGCACCGCCGTCCTGTCCTCCGCCTCCGACATCCAAATTCCCCGCCGCCCCCGCGCCGGGCTCGGCGCAGGAGCAGGCCGAGGTGCGCGAATTGCTAGCTCTGAAAGGGGGAGCCGCGACGAGATCTCGGAGATCCGCCGCTGGGACTCCGGCGCCTGCGCCCGGTGGAACGAGATCGCACGCGGCCTCGTGGCGAAGCACAACACCTCCCCACCGCAGGCGGCTCGAGTGTACGCCCTGCTCAGCGTCGCCCAGTACGACTCGCTCGTCGCGTCGTGGGGGCGAAGTATGGGTACAAGCGCCGCAGCCCCCAACAGGCGAGCGACGCCCTTGCGTCGCTGGTCGCGCCCCCGCCGACTACGGCTACCCGAGCGAGCACGCCGCCGTGGCGGCCGCCTCCTCCAAGGTGCTCGCGGCCTCATCCGCCGGAAACTTCGGCCCTAGGCGATGCGGCGGCAAAGCACACGCAGTCCCGCCTGAAGGCGCTTGTCAGCTTCCGCAGCGACTTCGACGCCGGGTCCGCGGTCGGGGAAGAGGTCGCCCGCCGCGTCTTGGAGCACGCGGCCTCCGATGGCTCCGGCGCCGCCTGGAACGGCCAGATCCCCGTCGGCCCGGGCATGTGGTACAGCTCCGAGAATCCGCCCGCTGCGCCGCTTTTGCCGGGTTGGGGCAGCGTCCGCGGGTGGTTCGTGCAGTCAGGCCAGCTCCGACGCCGCCGCCTCCGGCGTTCGGGTCGCCAGAGTTCATCGCGAGCCTGCGCGAGAGATCCGTGATCTCTCGGATACCCGAACGCCGGAGCAAGTCCAGATTGCGAAGTTCTGGGCCGGCGGGGCCGGCACGCCCACGCCGCCCGGCCAGTGGAACGCGATTCTCGCCGACGTCCTCGGCAAGGAGCGCAGGAACGAGCTGCGCGCCGCGCGCGCCTTCGCCCTCACGAACATGGCGCTCATGGACGCGGGGATCTGCTGCTGGGATGCGAAGTTCAAGACTTGGCTGCTCCGTCCTTCCCAAGCCGATCCCGCCATTACGACGCCGGTTGGCCTCCCCCAACTTTCCCTTCCTACACCTCGGGCCACTCCACCTTCTCCGGGGCCGCGGCGACGGTCATCGGGCGACTCTTCCCAGCGAGGCCGAGCGGATGAACGCGCTGGCCGTGGAGGCGAGCGTGTCGCGCATGTACGGCGGAATCCACTACCGCTTCGACTGCGACGAAGGGCTCCAGCATGGGCCGCCAGATCGGTCTGCTCGCCTCCCAGTGGGCGAGACTGGACGCAACTCCCTAGAACCCATCCCGCCTCTGGATCGTCAATCGTACGGAGCTGAGGGATCTGACTCTGTGGTTGCCGGCTGCCTGGCGATGCCGATAAGAGCCAGATCCCTCTGCAGCGCGTCAAGGGTGTAGAGGCGAAGTGGACTGAGGGCTCTGAGAGGGGCGTGAAACGAAACTCGCCCGTTAAATCACTAGATTTAACGATGAACGCCTCCAATCAGGCAGGAATGGCCTGGTACTTGAACCTGACCCGTGCTAATATTAAACTGCTCAGAGGAGAGGATTAATGAACAAAATTTAAGTAGTGCGCACCGGAGGGCGGCGAGCACGGCCTTCATCCTTGGCACCATGGTGCTTGCGCTCGCTGGCTCTTCCTATGGCCAGGGCACCCAGACGAAGTTCTTTTACAACTGGGACGGCACGATCGACGCGGCCGACCCGACCGAGGGAGTCGACCACAGCGCGGGCCACATCAACAGCGTCTCCACGAGCTTCAACAGCGCCAACAATCAGCTTTCCTACTACGCGAATATCGGCGGCGCGGGCTCGCCTCAGGCGAACGGCTTCTGGCTCGCCATGAGCCCCGGACCGAATCCGAAGCAGCAGGCCGGCGAAATCGCCATCTTCTACTTCGACGCTAGCCAGGCCGGGACTCCCAAGCTCACCGTCTACGGCTACAACGGCGTGAACGGCGACAACTCTTGGCGGACGGCAACGGCTACGTCGCCGGCAACCAGACGCCGGACCGGATCGCATCCTCGCTGCTGAGCTCGTCGTTCATCAACAGCCTGACCTTCCAGACCGAGGCGGACGGCTCGCGCACGATGGGCTTCGACATCAACGCGTCCGGCATCAACAACCACTCCCCCCTGTACCCCGGACCCGGTGACTGGACCGGCGCGGAGTACGGCGCCAACATCGGCATCTGGTTCCACCCCGTCACGGGTCTCAGCACCTCTTATGACAATGGCTACCTGAGCTCCTTGACCTACACCACGGGCGGCTGGTTGGACATCAACAACCGCAACACCGTTCCCGAGCCGGGCACCATGCTCGTCCTCGGCCTGGGCGGCCTCGGCATCCTCGCGCGACGGCGCCGGGCGAAGAAGGCCTAAGGCGCTTCCTCCTCGGTGCCGCCTCGGTCGTCCCCACCCGGGGGCGACCGAGGCTTTTTTGTGCCCTCTCCTCGACCGAGCGGCCGGGAACGTGGATGCCCGAAGGGCGGTCGTATTGCACATGTCAGTCGCAAGAGTCATCGAGGTCAGCGCTACCTCGAATCAGAGCTTCGAAGACGCCATTCGGCAGGGAGTCGCTCGCGCTACGCAGACGCTTCGCAACGTCCGAAGCGCGTGGGTCAAAGAGCAGGAGGTCGAGATCCAGGGCAACAACATCACCATGTACAAGGTGAACCTGATGATCACCTTCGTCCTCGACGACGCCAGCAACCTGAACGACTAGGGGCGCGGCCGCCCCGCCCGCGAACTAAGCCATGACCGAGCCGCAGATCGCCCGCCTCCTCAAAGGGCGGGCGCTCGTCTTTTCCGGAGCCGGGATCTCGGCCGCGAGCGGACTGCCCACCTTTCGCGGCGACGGCGGCCTCTACGAAGGGCTGAACCCGTACGAGCTGGCGAGCCCCGATGCGTTCCACCGCCACCCGGCCACGGTCTGGAACTGGTACCTCATGCGTATCCGGCAGGGAATCGACGCCCGACCGAACCCGGCCCACCTTGCTCTGGCCGAGTTGGAGAAGATCGCTCAGCGCCTGACGATTGTCACTTCCAACGTCGACCCCCTCCACGAGCGCGCGGGCTCCCGCCGTGTCTACAAGCTCCACGGAGACATCCTCGAGACCCGCTGCACGAATTGCGGCTGGGTGCATCCTCTCGACCTCCCGGCAATGCCCGAGCGATGCGAAGACAACGTGCTTCCCCGCTGCGACTGCGGCGGCCTCCTGCGCCCCAACGTCGTGTGGTTCGGGGAGTATCCGAATGCCGAGGCGATCGAGGCCGTGCGCGAGGAGCTGCCGTCAGCCGACGTGGTGCTGGAAGTGGGCCACTCGGGCACCGTCAGCTACGGCTTTACGCAGTTGGCGGTCTCGGCGAAGATTCCCGCCGTCCGGATCAATCCGGAGCCGACTCCGGAGAGAGGCGTAACGCTCCTCGCCGAAGAAGCGGAAACAGCCCTGCCGCGGCTCCTAGCCACACTTCAAGATAGTTAGTCGTCGGTATAAAACGTGTAGCCGCCGGTCGCCCAGTAGACGCCCTTCGGCAGCTCCGGCTTCGGCCCCAGATCATCGATGCTCTGTACCCGCAGACTCTCCCGGACGGCCGGCGCCTCGAAGGGACGGATGAACTCCAGCGCTTCCGCTGCGCTGTCTGCGACAACCCCATAGGAAGTCATGAAGCCGAGCGCTTTCTCCCCCGCGCGGAGCGGCAAGTGCCACAAGCCTAGGACGATGACGCGGTAGCTTCTCGCGGTGGGGGACAGGAGATGAGCGACGTCGCGGACCACCCATGCCGCCATCTCGTTCGTCTTGTCTAGACGAACGGCCTCCCACGCCGCGTCGAGCGCACCCTCAGCATCGTTCAGGTGCGTCCACCGCAACTCCGCAAAGTCCGCCCAAAGTAAAGCTTGGCCCATCCGGTCCTCATCGTCCGGCCGGAGACCCTCTATGGCCTTTTGCACGAGCGACAACGCTTCCTCCGGGCGCCCCAGCCGGGTCAACGTCGATACTCTCTGCGACGTCACTCGCCAGTCGGTTGGATCGCCGTCCCGCTTCGGCATAAGCGGAATCTTCTCCAGGATCCGCAGCGCGTCCTCGTGGCGCCCTTGACGATCTTGGACGATGGCGATGTTAAGTTCTGCCGCGGCTTGGCTGGCGTTCGGGAGGCTCTGGGCTCGGCGAAATGCATCGATCGCCTCGTCGTACCGCTCCGCGTTGGACAAATACTCTCCGAGGTACTCCCAGATCACCGGAACTGTCGGCGCAATCGCCGCGCCTTCGCGAAAACGGCAATGGCCTTCTTTTGTCGGTCGAGTTCCCAGTAGGCACGGGCGGCGATCTCGAAGTGGGAAGTGTGCCGACGCTTCCGAAGGACCCGCGCAACCTTCAGCGCACCCGTAAAATCATGGTCAGAAAGACGAGCGTAGCCCTCGTCCATGAGGGCCTCGGTGCTTCGTCGCCGCAGCATGCCGAACACGCTATCCCTCCCCTGGCCCGCGATTCGTCCGCGACAAGTCGAGCTTACGCTTCACGCTGAACACGTACTCCGAGGTCCAGTAGACACCCTTAGACGCATCCGGTCTCGGACCCTGGTCCTCCGCTTCTTGCACCCGCAGGGTCTCGCGTACCTCGGGCGGCTCAAATGGACGCACAAGCTCCATGGCTTCTTCAACGTCGTTCGCGACGACGTTGTACACCGTAAGAAACTCGCTCCGTCGTTTAACCCTGGGCATCCGCCACGGCCAAACGCCGACCAGAGTGAGCCGCCAAGCCCTCGCCGCGGCCGACCGCTCGTTTCGCACGTCGCGGATCACGTGGGCCGCCGTCTCCTCCTGCTTGCGGGCCGCTATCGCGGCCCACGCCGCCGCCAATGCGCCCTCCGAATCCCCGCGTCCGAGCCAGAGAGCCCGTGCCATCTCTGCCGTCAGCCGAGACACCGCCCCCACCGCGCCCGGCGTGCCCTTCATCACGCTATCCCGCCCGCCCGCCGCGACCCTCAGCGCCTCCTCGTGCCGCCCCAAGCCGTTTAAAGCGGACACCTTGACATCGGCGACACGCCAAGCCGGCGGGCCTTTCGGGGGCACCGGGACACGGTGCGCAAGCGCCAACGACTCCTCGTAGCGGCCCTGGCGAAAGTATACGATGGCAATGTTCAAGTCCTCCACCGCCATGTCCGCCTTGGGCAGTGACCGTGCCCGCTCGAAGGCATGCAGCGCCTCGTCGTACCGTCCTTCGTCCGAGAGGTAGTGCCCGAGGTAGGACCAGAGGATGAAGATCGTGGGGAAGGCCCGGACGCCGTCTTCGAGCACGGCGATGGCCCGCCCGCGCTTCCCCATTTCCCAGAGGGCTCGAGCTTCGATCTCGAAGCCCCCGCTATTCCGCCGCCGACGAAGCTCTTGCCCCACGCGCAACGCCTTGAGGGGCTCGTGCTCGAGCAGCCGGTACCCCAGCTTGATCAGCCCCACGTTGCTGCGCCACCAAAACAAGGGTCAGTCCTTGTACGGGTCGTCACGTCGGCGCCCGCCATCGCCACGCCGAGCGGTTTCAGGCGGTGGAGGATCTCCACCGTCCCCGAGTGGTGCGAGAGCACCCCGTCGAGGGGACTTGTAGACCTCCGGAGCCTCGTCGGGCGCGCGCCGCGAAGCTCGATCCCCTTGTCCCGCATCCGCTGCTGCACGGCCTCCCAATCCACCCGCCCCGCGCTGATGCGGGTGGGCACGCCCTTGACGAAGCGCATCTTCCCGGCGGCTTGGGTGCGGCTCATGACGCGGCCCGCGCCGTGGACCGTCGAGTACAGCCCTTCCTTCGAACCCGGAGTCCACTCTCCAGCACCACCGAGGCGCCCGCCATCGTCGCCCCCACAAAGCCTCGCTGGCCAGGAAAGGCCGGAGTGCAGCCCCAGGACCACCCATATCGACCCCGAAGTGGCTCTCCCGCCAGGCGTAGTTGTGGTGGTTGTGGACGGAGTCCAGCTCCTTCGCGCCGAGAATCTCCAAGACCTTCAGGCACACCAGGTCGCGCCTGGCGCGGCGCGTACTCGCCCGCCAGCTCCATCGCCTTCAGGTAGTCCTGCCCGAGGTCGGAATCGTCCGGAAGAGCGTCGGCGCCGCGTCCATGCTGCCCTCGGAGGGCCTTGTCATCGAAGGCCTTGCCCTTGGCGAGGGCCAGGAAGCCGGATGCGGTGCGGTGCCCGAACCCGCGCGAGCCGAAGTGGACGCCGATCCAGAGCCGCTCGCGTTGATCCTTGAAGAGGTCCACGTAGTGGTTCCCCGATCCGACGGTGCCGAGCTGCTGGCGCGCCATTTGGATCATCTTCCGCTGCGGCCGAACTCCGCGCTGAAGATCTTGTCCAGCACCGGATGGTCCACCGGGTCCGGGTTCGGGCGGCCGACGCCGAAGCCGATCTGGCGCACGATGTCGCTCATCACCTGCTTGATGTCCACGTCCGCCGCCATCGCGTCGGTCAGCACCTTGTTGCCGCAGCCGATATCGTAGCCAACACCGCTGGGCGAGACATGGTCCGGGTAGCCGACGGCGCCTCCGATCGGCTGGCTGTAGCCGGGGTGGTGGTCCGCGCACAGCACGGCCGCCTCGGCCTCCGTCGTACACCGGTTCAATTGCTCCAGGGGCCCGGGGTCGACCGGGCCAAACGTCTTTAATCGCATTTTATTCCTCGTGGTGGGTGGTGAGTAGTGGGTGGTGGATCGTTTGTGGTTGGTCGTTGGTCGTGGGCGGTAAGTAGTGGAAGTAATCGGGCCGGCGGTTCGCACCACCCACTACCACCCACTACCCACTACCCACTACTCGCTACCTGGCGAACTCGGCGAGCGCCTGTGGACCGTCGCGTCGAAGCCGGCGACGTCCAGCATGCCCTTGTCCTTCGGATCCGCGATGCTGAATCGGTTGGCGGCCATTGCCACCACGACCAGCTTCGCCGCGATCCCGTCCGCTCCCGGTACTCCTGGAGCGCCTGCGCCGGGTGACCTTGCCGTACCAGGTCTCGTTGTCCGTGTAGACCACGAACACGTCCGCCTGGACCCGGTTCTCTATCGCCCACAGCATCGGCAGCGCGCAGTCCGTCGACCCGGAAGGCCATGTTCTGCGTCCGCTTCAGCGTCGCCGAGGCGCATCCTCGGCGAAAGCGGCAACGGGCGGAACCCTTGACGCGAACGCCATCGGCGTGCACGCGGGCTCCGTCGCCAAGGTCACCATCGCCATCGCGGCGGCGCCCCCGGCCGGAGTCATCGGCGACCCTGCCACGCTTCCGCAGCTCATCGAGCCCGAGACGTCCATGCCCAGCACGTACCGCTTGCCCGTTGGCTCCACGTTCGCGAACGCGGCGTAGAACGCTCGGTCGAGCGCGTCGATCACCGCCGGCACCGGTACCCACTGCCCGAGCCGCGCACGCCCTTGCCCGCCGCGTAGGTCCGCAGCGCGATCAGCAAAGCCATCGGGTGGACGCGCGCCCTCTTCAAGCGCTCGTCGTCTCCCAGTTCCGCCACCACGCGCTGCGTCGCCCCGTTCCCCGGCGCGAGCAAGCCCACGCGCGGGTCAGCGGTGGCGAGGTTGCGCACCATCGCGGTCCGGCATGCCTTCGAGCAACGCCTCCCAGACCTCGGCCCGGGCGAGCAGCTCCGTCGGCACCGCCTCGCGGGGCACCCGCAGCTCGCGCACGATCGTCGCCGCCTCGGAGGGCGTCGCCTCCTTCAGCCGCATCGTCGCCTCGACCAGCGGAAGCGAGCCCGTGAGCTCGGCGTCCACGACCCACTTGTACAGGACCTTGTGCGCCCGGACGCGGGCACCGGGTGCGCGAGCCGGAGCAAGTCGCGGTGGCTCCAGCCACCCCGCTGCCCGTACTTACGACCTGGTGCTCCAGGCTTACGGCGGAGCGCTCGTTGTACCAGCGCTCGACCGCGCGCCGGAGCCCTCGGCCCCAGCCCCGCAGCCCGTCGCACGCCCGGCGAACGCGAACAGGTGCGTACCGATGCGGCAAACCCTGGGCACGGCGGCGAAGGCGAGCGTCCGGGTCTGGACATCGCCCAGCGACGCGGCGAGCGCCAGCGCAAAGACCGCCGGGCCGTTCTTCGGCGCCCGGCCGCTTTCGCTGATCTCCGCGATGCGGGCGACGACGCGCGCGCCATCCTCCCGAATTGCTTCGAGTGCGTTCTCGATTGCAAGCTCGAGGGTGAGCTTGCGCTCCCGATGTAGTAGGTCCCATCCTCGCTTCCGAGGACAGGAACCTGATCGAGCAGCGCCCAGCGATCGACGGTCCAGCGTAGCCACCCGCCGAGTTGGGCACCCGGCCCGCACCCGAATCGGCTGCGACTGAGAGGTCGCCTTCTTGTTGAAGAGCTTGGCGTAGTTCATTCCTTTCACCTCTATGGGGTCGTGGCGACGCCATCCCGGCGACGCGGGAGACAGACAAGCGCCCCACCCTGATACGGGTGGGGCGCTGACGACGAAAGCGCGCGGGCAAAGGAGCGCGGCTCGCTATTCTTACGGGCGCTCAACCCTGAGCTACGCGCCACGGGCGCGCACGACCGGACTCGAACCGGTCTCCTCCCGTTCCCTGATAACCGAACCGCTACGGCCCGCGCGACGACGAGAAGGCCGCGGGCAAAGTCGGGCGCTGGAAGATGTCTCCGTGGGATCCATCCCCGGATTAACAGTCCGGGTGCAGCTTAAGTCCACATCTTCCGCCGAAGCGGAGCCGCTGCTAACGGTAACCAGTGCCTCCGGCCCGCACGGGCCAGAACCTACCGTGCGGGCAGTGACGGCGTGGGATCAGGCTAGATGGCCCTTGCCGGACTCGAACCGACTAACGACCGATAACCCCGCGCTTCGGCCCGCACGGCCAAAGATGTGCGCAGGCAAGTGGATGCACCTGGGCGTGATCTTTTCAAGAGATAACCCAGCGCTTCGGCCCGCGCAAAGACGATATGGAAGATGACGAGCGTGCGGACAAGGGAATGACCGTGGGCAAGTGCTCTATCCATCTGAGCTACCCGGGGCCTTTCGGACCCAGGGCCGGACTCGAACCGGCGACCTCTCGATTAACAGTCGATAACCCACGAGCTTCGGCCAGTATCACTAACCGTATCCCTGCTGCAACTTCCTGAGCTTCAGCAGGGACGCAAGAGGATTATCGAATCGGAGCTCCAATCGGTTCCACGATTTTGAGAAGTTCTTAATTCCCTCCCAATCTTCTTCAGAGGATTACGCAGGGCGTAGTCGTCGCCCCGCGCGACGACTAAGCCTGCGTTCGGCACGACCTGAATTGCGGAGCATGCACCGGATGCTCCGCAGACGGTGGCGTGCCTGGAGAAGGCTCGGGCGTCGCGCAGGGCGACGGCTACACGCCCTGCGGGCGTAACCCTCCGAAGAAGATGGGGGCAGAGCCAACTATCTTCGTCGTCCATTAACGGCCAGGCGACGATCCTCACACTTGCGCGGGATCGGCGGGAGCCGCTTCCTGAAGTGCGCCCCGGACTCCATGTGCCGGAGGGCGTCCGGCAGCTCGGCGAAGGCGAAGACGCGGTCGACGACCGGACGCAGGCGGTGCAGCTCGATCGCGCGGTTCATCGCCTCGAACGTCTCGCGGGGGCCGACGAAGATGCCTTGGAGGCGCAGGTTCTTCATGAGGGCGGGGGCGAGAGAAGCCTCGGCCCCGCCCCCGGCGAGCACGCCGATGAGGCTGATCGTGCCGCCGGGGGCAGCGGCGCGGATCGAACGGGCGAGAGTGCCCGCGCCGCCCACCTCCACCACGTGGTCCACCCCCACCCGGCCGGTTAGCTCGAACGCCCGCTCGTCCCAGGCGGGCGTCTCGCGGTAGTTGATCCCGTCCGATGCCCCGAGCTCCCGCGCACGCCCGAGCTTATCGCTGCTGCTCGACGTCGCTACCACTCGGGCCCCGGCCAGACGCGCGAACTGGAGCGCAAAAATCGAGACGCCGCCCGTCCCCTGAACGAGCACGGTCTGCCCCGCTTGCAGGCTTCCCTCTCCGAAGAGTGCGTTCCAAGCCGTCACTCCGGCACAGGGGAGACAGGCTGCTTCCTCGTCCGAAAGGTGCGCGGGAACGTGCACCACTCCCTCCTCCGGCACCACAACGTATTCGGCGGCGACCCCGTCTACTCCGGCCCCCAGCGCCGTCTTTGCCCGCGCCGCCGTGAGGCGTCCCGAAGTCCAGCCCGGCATGAACGCTGCCGCGGCTCGATCCCCGATCTTCGCGCCCGTCACGCCTTCCCCGACGGCGACGATCTCGCCGACTCCGTCCGACAGAGGGACCACACGGGGCGCGACCCGTCCGTACCCGCCCCGCACGACGAGCAGGTCCCGGTAGTTCAGCGACACCGCCCGCATCCGCAGCAGAACCTCCCCCGGCCCCGCGATGGGCTCCGGGCGCTCGACCGCCTCTAAATGCTCAATCCCCACGCCGCCCACTTCGTAAGCCTTCATCCGTGTTCCCGCCCGAAGCCCCTTCCCACCAGGATCCCAGGGAACAATACCGTTCTCTGGGGGAGTCTCCGCCTCCGGAGGCGGAGTCGCGCCTGCCGGAGGAGGACTGGGTGGATTTCGAGATTGACAGGCGAGAGATTCCGAACGCGGCGGTGCTGAGCGTTCGGCGCGAGGTGAGCGTCGGCGAGCTGGAAGGGTTTATCCGCAGTTCCGTGAATGAGCTTCGGGGGCGGGGCGAGGAAGCGGCCGGAGCTGCGTTCAGCATTTACCACGGCAGGGTCGATGAGGAGGACGGGCACAACGGTCCGGTCGAGGTGTGCCTGCCCGTGCGCGAGGGAACGAACGGAGCGCAGGAGCTGCTCGGCGGCCCGGCGGTCGTGGTACGCGTTCCGCAAGGGACGACCAGATTCCCGGAGATCCTTCAGGCCCACGACGCCGCCTACAAGTGGCTCGCGGACAACGGTTATGACCCCTCCACGCCCCCGCGCGAGGTCTACCTCACCGAAGACATGAGCTCGATCGAGATCGTCCTGCCCTTCCAAGAGCACGACCCGGGCGGGATGTAGGGCTGACGGGTGATCTCTGATGGCTGATCCGGTCGCCTATCAGCCATCAGAGATCACCCATCACTCATCACCCGCGCCGTCTCGGCGCGGACGCGCCGCGGTCGGATAGGATCTCGAGGCGGTTCTCATCTGGGCGCCAGATGACGCCTGCGCCGAGGGCGTCCGCGAAGAAGCGGAAGGGGATGAGAATGCGGCGGTTCCGCAGCATCGGCGGCGCGTCGAGGAGGCGGTTCTGGCCGTTTACCCGCGCCAGCTTCGTGCCAACGCGCGCCGAAACGGTCCGCTTACCGCGCCGGGCGAAGACCGTCTTGGAACGCTTGCTGTAAGTAAGGCGCGCGCCGAAGCGCTCGAAGACGCCCCGGATGGGAACGTAGAGTTCGTCGCCGTGAACGATGGGATCCGTTGTCAGCCTAATTGGGCGGCCATCGAGAAAGACGCGCATCCGCTGTCCTCTGAACCGCTCCATTCCCTCGCCTTGCGAGCCCAGTCCGCCCACGATAACCCGCAGAGCGCGGGAGGTGCAAGCCAAAACGAGGCCCAGGAGGGGAAGGATGATAACCCGCTGAGCGGGGGCGGTGCATGCCAAAACGAGGACAAGGAGGGGAATGATGGTCTTCATCGGCGTATCCTGCGGTGTGGGTAGGACGAGAGGTGTGTCGTCATTGTTGCCGTCGTACGAACCTAGTGCCCTCACTGGGTGTCCGGTATCTGTGTCAAGTCGGGGAGAAAGATGAGCGAGACGGCAACGAGATCCAAGGTCGTAGGTGTGGGATCGGTCGTGGAGCACCCGTACATTCGGGTGGTCTTCCAGAGCGGCCTGCCTCAGGAGGCGGGCATCAACGGGTGCCGCGTGGACGAGGTCATCGCCGTGGCCATGGAGCGGATCGAGGAGTACCAGAACGGGCCCTTGGCGTGCCCCGAGAACGAAGAAGCTTTGGAGCACCTCAAGTGCGCCCTGGGCATGTTAGAGCGCCGACGCGAGCGGCGAATGGCGCAAGGGGTATTCAACACCCACCTCCAGCATGAAGTCCACCGCACCGAGGACGAGGACGAGGACTTCTCCGCCACCTCCTGCTAAAGTATGTGCGCGGGCCGGGCTAGAGCCCGGCTCTTCCGCGCTTCCGGGATACAGGGTTTCCCTCCCCCGCCCCCTTCGGGCCGGGGAGGGTGAGCGGGCCTAGGCGCCGTCGTTCTCCGGCGTATCCTGACGAGGAGACTCGCCGCCGCCACCGCCGAGCTCCAGGATCGCCTTGAAGCGCCGGAGGTCGTTGTCGATCTGGCGCTGGGGATCATTCTGGAAGATCTTCGCGACCCACGCCCCGAGCATGTCGCCGGGTGGGTCGTAGCTGAGCACCACGCGCAGGCGCGTTCCCCCGTCCTCCAGCTCCTCGAAGCGAACGCTGCCCGCATTGTCTACCCCGGAGCCTTCGAGAGACTGCCAGGCGATGATCTCGTCCGGCACGTCGTTGATGATCTCCGCTTCCCACCTCACGACCATCCCGGCCGGAGCGCGGGCGGTCCACACCGAACGGTCTTCATCGACCTCCCGCACCTCGAGAAGGTGGTCCATGAAAATCGGGAGGTTCTCGAGGTTCCTCCAGAGGCGGTAGAGCTCTCTCGGCGGCTGGTCGATGTCGATGGATGACTCCACGCGCACGTTGTAGCGCCCCACTCCCGTCGGGGTGTGCGGAAGCGCGATCCCCAGCCGGTCGTAAAGGGGGCGATACCCCTTCTGGCCGCGGTAGAGTAGGGCCACCCCGCCCAGCTTGAAGATCAGGCCGAGCGGCCCGCTCTTTCGCATCCCTTTGAGAAGGAGCAATCCGCCAGCCACTAAGGCGCCGATATGCTCGATATCGGCGGCATCGATCTCTCTGTTCCCGTCCCTCGCGTCTATCACAGCATTTGTGACCGGGCGTAAGGGAGTTGAGTTCGGAAAGGTTTTTTGTGGGGCTTTCGGGAAGAGAGGGAACTTCTGGGAACTTTTCTCGGGTACTCCGTTTTCAGCCGTTGCTATTCTATGCGGAAAGCACGTCTACCCGGTGCGCCCCAGGGATGGAGACGGGCGCTGGAGGATTGGGCATGCCACTGAAGACTACTCTCGTCGTCGTAACCGGAGTCGCGGGCGCTGTGGGCGTCGGAGCGGCCCAAGTGGACAGCAGGACGGCGCAACGCGCCGCGAAGAGAGAGCCGACCGTCAGCCTGAGGTTCCAGCGCGCCAGCGTCGATCAGGTCATCCAGCAGCTCTCGCGCGAGGGGATCAGCTTCGTCGTCAGGGACGAGGATCTGCTCCGCGACAAGAAGATCACGCTGAACATCGTGCGGCAGCCGCTCCGCGACGCGATGGGCGCTCTCGGCTCGGCCCTCGGCGGCCGCTGGCAGCGCACCGGCTCCATCTTCGTGTTCCAGAAGGGCCAGTACGACTTCGGCACCGTCGCGGGTGGCAGGCGGCAGTTCGATCGGAGCCTCTTGCCGCGCCCCCTGGGGCGCACCCCTCGGCCGATCGCGCCGGGCAGAGTCGCGCCGCCCCCACTGAAGCCTTTCAAGCTGGATATCAAGCCGTTTAAGCTCGCTCCAGGATCGTTCTACCGCTCTACGCCGATCTCTCCGCCGGGGAAAAAGTCTTGTGGGGGGGCGCGTGGCACGCCGACCACGTTTGCCGCGTCGATGAGAACGCCGCGAAGCATCACGACCCTCGGCGAGACCTTCTCGGAAGAACAGAAGGAGAAAGACCGGCGCCAGGGGTTCCTCGCGGGAAATTTTGCACATTGCCGATCCCGAGGACAAGCTCGCCCGTCACTTCGGCCTCAAGTAGGCTCCAACCGTCTCCCCGCGGACCGCGCCCTCGCCTGGAGAGCGCGGTCTGCGCCATAGTGGGGGCACGTGTTCGTGCGAAAGCGGGCACAGGAGAAGACAGATGGCCCTCAGAACTACCCTCGCCGTGCTCGCCGGCCTATCCGGCGCCTTGTTTCTAAACGCGCCCCTATGTCAAGGCGCTCCGCCACAGGCCCGTGCGGCGGCGGATGGGAAGCTGACGCTCGTCTTCTCCAACGTCCAAGTGACCGAGGTTCTGGAACGGCTGAAGACGCAAGGCGTCAACTTCGTCGTCGGCCAGGGAGAGCTGGAGGCCAATCGCACGATCACTCTGAACCTGATCGACCAGCCGCGCGAGGTCGCCATGGATCTACTGGCGGAGGCGCTCGGCGGCCGGTGGGAGCGCCGCGGCGAGGTGTACCTGTACCGCAAGGGAACGGGCGATAGGCCGCCCATGCACGGCGCGCCGATAATGGAAAAGGCCGCCGTTAAGCGCGACGGGGGCAAAACGAAGCCTCAGCCGAAGAGCAGCGGCCCTGGCTCGGAAAGGATCCTCGTCTCCTACTCCCTCACCTCCCCCATCGGCTCCCGGGCGCGGGCGTTCCTCGACAGCCTGACCCAAGCCCAGATCCAGAAGCACGGCAGCCGGGGGTACCTCCTGGCCTCCGAGCTGACAATGGATCAGCGCAAGCTCATCGGCGGGATGGACGCGCTCCGGGGACGGCTCGACGTTCGGCTTGGGGTAGACAAGGAGTCGGTGACGATCAAGAGTGACATTCCCGCCGTTGGTAGCGCCAAGCCCGCGACCAAGAAGCCCGTCCGCCGCCCCAAGACCCGCCGCCGGGGATAGAATTACCGAGTGTTAAGCGTGGAGTGTCGAGACCAGAGCCTTCTCCCTTAATACTCAACACATATCAGTGAACGCGCACGCAGGCGCCCCTTCGGCCAGCCGTCCTTGCTCGCGAAGCCAACGCCAAGCCTCCCCCGCGGCGACTTCCTTCCCCTTGGACTCCACCATGACATCCGCTTCCCAGGGGAGAAGATCGCACAGCGTCTGAAGATCCTCCGGGTGGACCAGGATATCGTGGGCGCCGGGGCGGGCGCCCGGCTTCTGACTGGACATATGCACCTTCGGGCGGCAGTGCCAAACGGTCCGCACACGCTTCAGCAGCCCCGCTAAGTCTTCTTCGGCGGGATTGATCTGATGGTGATGAAGGTCGAATACGACGGGAAGCCCCGTGGCCTCCGAGACGGCGAGGATCTGCCCCAAGTCAAAGGCTCGCTCGTCGTTCTCCAACACGAGGCGGCGACGGATATGCGCGGGGAGCCCGTTGAGTTGGCGGATGAGTCGATCCGTCGCGGTGATGCGGTCGCCGTAGGTCGCGCCGCCATGGATGATGACCTTGTGCTCATGGTCAAGGCCCATGAGGTCGAGCAGCGTGGCGCTGTAGTCCAGTTCGGCGATCGCGTTGCGCAGGATGGTGGGATCGTCGGTGCTGAGGATGGTGTACTGGCCCGGGTGGTTCGAAAAGCGGAAGCCCCGCGCCGCGTACCGCTCACCGATCTCGCGCAGGCGGCCCGCGACGAGAGGCTTCCAGTCGAACTTGATGGCGCTGTGCGAGGCGAGGGGTATCGTCGAGCCGCCAAGCCGCAGCATGCGGAGGGGGCCCCGCTCCATGAGAAAGAGCATCCTTTCCAGATCGTCCAGGTTCTGGTGGGCAGTCTCCGCCATGCGCGCTTCCGTGGCGTTCGCGAGGCGGAAAGTGTGGTTCGTCGAGAGGGAGCCGTCCGAGAGGACGCACGCGAAGCCGATGCGGTGGATGGGGCGGAAAGAGGTGTCGGTCATAGAGCGGCCTCGGGAGGAACCTACGCAGGGGCACGGTGGGTCCTAGCGTTAAAGCGGCGGGTGACGGAGTGCGCTTTGACCCGCGAATAGGAAAGTCTTATGTCAACGTTCTACGCAACCTTCGACGACACCGCCCGCGCCCGCGAGCTGGTCCGGACGCTTCTGCGATCCGGCGTGGCCTCCGACGACCTCAGCCTGGTGCTCCGGGCAGAGGACGCGGACGGTCTTCCGAGCGACACCCTGGGGACCGAGGACGAAGGAATGATCGAGTCGGTCTCATCCGTCGGCGACGCGACGGCCTTCGTCGGGCGCGAGGACGATCCCACGCCCAACGATCCCTTCGCGGCGGACGCTCCATTCGCCGGGTACACGTCGGTCTACGAGTCGAACATCGGCGGCGGGATCAGTACGGTGGAGAAGGGGAGGAACGTCGACAGCGTGGATCAGATGGACGACTCGCAGAGCGCGGCGGAGGACATGATCTCACCACCCCACGAGATCTCACAGTCGGAACACGAGAAGGACGACATCGCGCTCACCCTCCAAACCGGCTTTCCTACCCCGGTCCCTGTCATCGACAACGATCTGACGGACGTCGAGGGTCCGGCGCAGGATCAGTACGAAGAGGGCATGGACGCGATCACCGTCCCGGGCTTCGGAACGCTGATCGGGGGCGGCGCGCTCGCCACGGCCGCTCTCGACTTCATGAACCCGGAGAGCGTCGGGATCAGCGACTCTCTCGTCACCCACCTTAGAGACGAGGGCGTGCCGCGCGAGCGGGCGCAGACTTACCAGGAAGCGTTTGAACAGGGCGCCGCGCTGCTAGCCGTAGCGATCGTCCCCGGCGAGATCAGCGCCGGCGTGGTCGAGAGCCTCGCCGAGCGGCACGGCGCCCGAAACGCCGAAACCTTCGACGCGCCCCGCTTCTACGAGGACGGCGGCAAGCGGTCGGGGGTGACGGTATGAGAAGGCGTTGAGGCTTTCGGGCGTTGAGGCATTGGATAGGGCTCTGGAAGGCCTCAACGCCTTAACTGTCCCTGCTTAATCATGTCCCGGCCCTTCGTTTCACTCGGTAGCTTGCTCGCGTTCGTCGCTGTCGGGCTGGGCGCGTTCGGTACGCATGGTCTTCGGGACCGGGTGACGCCGCGCATGTTCGAGGTATGGCAGACTGGGGTCTTTTATCACCTCGTGCACGCGGTCGCCATCGTGCTGGTCGGCGCGATGTTCGCCCACCTCCCGGGCCGCGCGGCGAGGTGGGCTGCGTGGCTGTTCCTCGCCGGAATCGTTCTGTTCGGAGGGAGCCTCTACGGGATGGCCCTCGGCGGGCCGAGGGTGCTTGGCGCGGTCGCGCCTCTCGGAGGATCCTGCTTCTTGGCCGGGTGGCTCACCCTCGCGGTCGCCGCGCGAAATACCGACCAAACATCGGGATAGTGCGACATCCCTAACGTTGGCGCAAGCGCCCACGCTAGGGACCGCAGGCTGCACGCCGTTAACCGCCAGTCGATCCGCCGCCGCCTTCGTCGTTGGGCGGCGGCGGATCGGTTGCCGTCGCGATGTTGACGGTGTTGTTCGCCTTGTCGAAGCCTACGGACGCACCCATGGACTCGGCAAGGAAGCGTAGGGGGACCATCGCGCGGCCCCGGACCGTGATCGGCGGGACGTCCATCAGGATCTCGGCGCCGCTCTTGCGGGCGATCTTGTCGCCCACGCGCATCTCGATGTCCTCGTTGTTGCGCCGGGCGGTGATGCGCTTGAGCACGGGGTTGTACTCGACGTAGGCACCGATCGACTCGAAGACGCCGCGCAACGGGACCATCACGCGGCCCTTGATCGTCCGGGGCTGGGTGCCCTCGAACTTGACGGGTTTGCCGTCAACGATAACGACGAGTTTGACGCGCGGCGGCGAGCCGAAGGCCGCGATGGCCGCGAAGAGGGCGAGGGTAGTTTGCATAGGTTCTTCTCTGGGTTCAATAGACTGGCGGAAGACCAGGCAGTTCCCCGGGCGGAACACCGGCTGGGCACGGCGAGTCCCCAGAGAAGAGATGGGACCCACACTTTACGCAGCGTTCGCCGATGCGGGGCAGGCCGAGAGCGCGGCCGGCGCCCTCTTGGACCACGGGATAAAGGCCGAAGAGATCAGCCTCGTCGTCAGCGAGGAGACGCAGGCCCAGCGGGGGACGGTGGACGACCCAGAGCTCTCCTACTCGTCCCGCACCATCGTCTCGGGCCGCGACTTGGGGGCCCAGAGGCTAGATCCGTTCGAGAACGACCTGCGCATCAGCACGCCGACGGGCATCCAAGGCGGAGACATCAGTCAGGCGGACATGTACGTCACCAACACGCGCCAAGCCGACCACACCCTCGACGAGCTTAACCCCGCGCAGGACGATTATCCCCGAACCGGAAGCGCCTCCCCGACCGAGTTCAGCTCCGTCCCCGCGGACGCCCGCCGGGACTACAACCCTGACCTCGACAAGCGAGAGTACGACGCTAATTACGCCTCAGACGTGGACAACGAGATACGGAGCGACTTCGAGAAGGATCGCGCGCGCGCCAACGACTCGGCCGCCGGTCCTCAGACCGACCGCGGCATGGAGATCAATCCGTCGATGAACGCACCGGACGCCCATCCCGGAACGGGCGACCGGTCGACGATGGGCGGCGGACAGAACGCCGAGCAAAGCATCCCTCCGTACGACCCCGATCGAGCGGCCAAGGGCGGCATCACGACCACGACCCTCGGCGATGCCGCAAGCGGCGCCGCGAAGGGTGCCGGCCTGGGTCTGGGCGTCGGAGCCCTGGCGGCGGTAGCGGCGGTCACCATCCCCGGCTTCGGCTTAATCCTCGGCGGCGGCGCCCTCGCGGCGGCCCTCGCCGGCCTGGCCGCCACGGCCGGCGCGGGCGCCGTCGCGGGGGGCGTCGTGGGCTACCTGAAGGATCAGGGAGTGGACGCCCACGCGATTCCCCAGTTCCAAGAAGCCTACGAAGCAGGCGGTGCGATCCTCTCCGTCCACGTCGGCGACCCCAAGGTCAGCCGCGAGGCGATCGAAAACGTCCTGCGCAAGTACGGCGCCCAGCGCGTCGAAGCGCATGGGTTTGAGGAAGGCTAGAGGTTAGAGATGAGAGGGCAGAAGATTCTTCCCCGTCTCTAACCTCTCCCCTCCAACCTCAAACCTTCTTACCGCTTAACCCTCAGGACCGTCGCCTCCGACGCCGTCTCGTTGGCTCCGAGCGTCACGGCAGTGATCGTGTAGGTGGTGTTCCGGTCGGCCCCGAGGAAGTTCACGTCGATGGGGCGCGTCTCGAACTTTCCGTTCTGGTCGGCATCGACCACCTGATCGTACAAGGTCCCCTTTCGCTCAAGAAGGCCGAGCAGGGTGGCGGAGTACTCCACGCGGATCCGAACCCGGGCGCCGGAGCCTGCAGTGCCGCGTACTATGAGATTGCCCGCGCCGATACGTGCCCCCTCCTCAGGGGACGTGAGCTTCGGGGCCTCGAGGGCGCCCGCATTAACCGCGACGCCGCTGGCGGCTTGCGCGGTGAATGTCTCCCCCGCCTTCGTCCGCAGGCGCGCGGTCACCACGTCGTCGCGGAAGTTGTCCCCTTTCCGGACCGTGTACTCGCCGATGTAGCGCCCCGGCGCCTCTTCCTCCATGGCGCGGTTCTTGACGGTCTCCCCGATGCTGAACGTCGCCCGCCCGCCCGGCTCGCCGAGGAGAACGAACGTGAGGACGTCCCCCGGTTGCGCGTTGCCGGTGCCGGTATGCGTGAAGGAGCGGATGGCCTCCGATCCCGCGACGACGCGGAAAGAGTACGCCTTGCTCGCCGTGTTCCCCGCCCGGTCCCGTACCGAGATCGACACCTCGTGGAGGCCGGCTTCGAGGGCCACCGATGGCTTGTAGGTGAGGCGGTCGCCGGTAACAACCGCGTCGTTCGTCACGTTTCGCCCGTCGAGCGTCATCGTAACGCTGGCCGGGTCCACGCCGCTGCCCCCGGCGTCGTCGAAGCTCACGCTGAAGCTCGGCCGGTTGATGTTGACGCGGCTATCCGCTTGCGGCATTGATTCGCGGATCACCGGCGGCTTCGTATCGACCGAAATGGTGTTGCTCGCCTGAATGAGCCGCTCGGCGTTCCCGACCCGCAGGCGTGCGATGGCGTTGGCTCCGCTCACGGCGACCGGGTTCGCCGGATCGTTCGGCACGACGTAGGTGGCGGTGTACACGCCGGGGTTCGTCTCCCTCATGCGGATCTCCCGCGTCACGCCCGGAATCTGAAGGCTGGCGGTGCCGCCCGGGGTGCCGCGCAGGGTGAACTCGATGTTGCTTCCGCCGCGGCTATAGCCCTCGGGCTCGGCGGTAAAGGACGTGATTTGGATGTTGCCCGCATTGGCTTCCCTGGAGGGCACATCGGCCTCCGCGTCAGAGGTCGTAATGTTCACCGTCCGGGTCGCGTTGTCCCACTGAACCTCCGCGCCGAGGGCCTGCCCCATGAAGCGTAGCGGAACGAGGGTGCTGCCTCGGTAGATCTGCGGGGGTACGTCGAGGGCGATGTCCCTCCCGTTGACGCGCGCCGTGGCGTCGCCGATCCGAAGCTGTATGTCGATGTCGCCGCGACTGGCGGTGACGGTCTGCGTTGCCGACTCATAGCCGACATAGGCGCCGAGACGCTCGAGGACGCCGCGCAGGGGCACGAGGACGCGTCCCCGGATGCTCTGCGGCCCGACGCCGGTGAAGCGCACGGGTTGGTTGTTGATGACAACGCCGATATTCTGGGCGAGCGCGCTCGTGCTGAACGCGATGATCGCCGAGAAAACGGCTAGCGGTCGTAAGTTTAAGTTCCCTTTCATGGCTTGCTCCAAGGGTTAGACGATTGAGAGCCTCAGTCGGGCCTTCAAGGTTTGTCCGGCTAGTTGGCTCCCGAGGTTAAGGACCGAGGTTGGAGATAATCTCCGTCCCCGGTGTCCTTTCTGTGCCTGCTACTGAGGGGTGGCCGCCTTAGCGAATGCCCCTGTCCAGGCGAGCGGAACGCTCGTTTCTGCCGACGCGCAGAGTAGCCGAAACCGAAGCGGGGCGAATGGCGGTCGCGCGGGGCGCCGTGAAGGACGCCACGTAAACGCCGGGAGTCCTCTCTTCCATATCTATCTCCCCTGCCACGCCTTCGATCTTGACGAAGGCGTCGCCACCCGCGGTCCCACGGAGGGTGAACCTTACGGTCGATCCGGCGGCCAAGGTGCCTCTCCGATTCGCCGTGAAGGACCTGATGCCGATCGTGCTCGTGCGAACCGGTTGGTCGTCATCATCTTCATCGTTGCGCCTCCGGCCCGCCCCGATGCCACTGCCATCGGTCGTAATGTTGACTGTCTGGTTGGCGTCATCCCAATCGACCGCCGCGCCGAGGGCTTGCCCCATAAAGCGTAGCGGCACCATCGTGCTGCCCCGGTAGATGGCGGCGGGAACGTCCAGTTCGACGTTTCGGCCACCGACGCGAGCCGTGCGCTCGCCGATCCTTAGCTGGATGTCGGTCTCTCCGCGCGTGGCGGTGACGGTCTGGGTGCTCGATTCGTAATCGACGTAAGCGCCGAGCTTCTCCAGCACGCCGCGCAGGGGCACGAGGACGCGGCCGTTCATGCTCCGTGGGCCGACGCCGCTGAAGGTGACGGGATCGCCGTTCACGACGACGCGAATGCGCTGGCCGAAAGCACTGACGCTGAGAGCGGCGAGCGCCGCGCAAACGACCAGAGGTCGTACGTTAAGTTTCCTTTTCATGATTTTCATGGCTTGCTCCGAAAGCTTTGACGACTCGGATCGCCAACGGGAACACTCTTTGGACCGTGTAATCTGCAGGGATGCCACGGCGCATCCCCATCTCCCTCGCCGCGCTCCTGCTCGCCGGAGGCCTCACCCACGCTCAGAACGACCTCGGCTACACGCGGAAGATCCTCGAGTACACGACGGAGCCGTTCTTCCTCACGGAGTTCGTCGACCATCTGCCGGCGAGCCGCACCGTCCCGACCCCCGAAAAGTTCTTGGGCCATATCATCGGCGCTCCGGACGTGCTAACGACGAGCCGGGAGTCCGCCGCCTACCTGCGCGCGCTGGACAAGGCCTCGCCGCGCGTGACCGTGGTCTCGATGGGCCTGAGCGAGGAAGGGCGGGAGATGGTGGTCGCGCTCATCTCCGACGAAGCGAACTTGCGCAAGTTGGACCGGCTGAAGGAGGTCAACGCCCTGCTCGGCGACCCGAGGCGGATCAAGGGGAGCCCGGACCAACTCATCGCCGAGGGCATTCCCTTCTACTGGGCAACGGGCGGCATGCACGCGCCGGAGTCCGGACCGCCTGAGGCTACGCTGGAGCTGGCGTACCGGCTGGCGGTGAGCGAGCGCCCGGAGATTCGGCAGATCCGCAAGAGCATGGTCGTGATGCTCACGCCCGTGCTCGACGTAGACGGGCGCGAGCGAGCCGTGGACCTGTACCGCTACCGAAAGGCGAACCCGACCAAGCCCCCGATTCCCCTCGTGTACTGGGGCAAGTACGTGGCCCACGACTCCAACCGGGATGCCATGGGTATGGGCTTGAACCTCTCCAAGGCGCTGATGAAGACCTGGCTGGACTTCAAGCCTCTCGTGCTGCACGACCTGCACGAGTCCGTTCCTTACCTTTACACCTCCACCGGCACCGGCCCTTACAACGCCTGGCTCGACCCCATCGTGATCTCGGAGTGGCAGGAATTGGCGTATCACGAGATCCAGCAGCTCACGGAGCGCGGCGTGCCGGGCGTGTGGACGCACGGCTTCTACGACGGCTGGGCGCCCTCCTACGGGTTCTATGTCGCGAACGGCCACAACGGGATCGGGCGATTCTACGAGACCTTCTCCGGCGGAGGCGCGGACACGGGCATCCGCTCGGCAGTGAGCCAGAGCACTCGCGCGTGGTACCGCCCCAATCCACCTTTCCCCCGCGTGCGCTGGAGCATCCGGAACAACGTGAACCTGATGCAGTCGGGCCTGATCCTCGCCATGGGCAAGGTCGCGGCGGAAAAGGAGAAGTTCCTGCGGAACTACTACCTGAAGGCGAAGCGCTCCATCGCCAAGGCCCGCGCGGAGGGCCCGACGGCATGGGTGTTCCCCGCCGACGAGCGCCGAAAGGGACAGCAGGCGGCGCTGCTCCGCATCATCCAGGGCCAGGGAGCCGAGGTCCACCGATTGACCGCGGAGCGCGCCACCTCGGACGGCAAATTCGGACGAGGCAGCTATGTCGTGCGGATGGACCAGCCGTACAGCCGCATGGCCGATATGATGCTCGACCGGCAGTACTACAAACCGGAGGATCCCCGCTCGTACGACGATACCGGCTGGACGCTGGGACCGCTCTTCGACGTGGCTACGGTCCGGGTGAAGGACGTCACCCTGCTAAGCGCGCCGATGGAGCGTGTCGCGGATATGGCGCCGCCGCGCGCCCACGACTTCGGGTGGAAACCCACGAAGGATGAGCCCCGGATAGCCATCGTCCACACGTGGACGAACACCCAGGACGAGGGATGGTACCGCCTCGCCTTCGACCAGCTCGGTGTGCCGTATCGGTACGTCTCCGTTCATGAGCTACGGGACACTGCCGATCTGCGGGCGAAGTACGACGTCATCCTGCTGGCCCCCGCGAGAGGGACGGGGCAGAGCTTGGTCAGCGGCCTTCCGAAGGTGGGCGACCCGATTCCCTGGAAGCCGACGGCCCAGTACCCGAACCTCGGAGGGCCGGACACCAGCGACGACATCCGCGGCGGAATCGAGCTGGAGGGGGTGCTCCACCTGCGAAAGTTCGTGGAGAACGGCGGGCTGCTCATGTGCGTCGGCAACATGTGCCGCGTGCCCGTAGAGTACGGGCTGGTCACCGGCGTCTCCATCGCGACGCCGAAGGACCTGAACGCGCCCGGGGGCGTCTACCTGGCGGAGCGGGTGGACAAGACCTCGCCGGTGCTGTCCGGGTACGGGGACACCCTCGGCGTGTACTTCAACATGAACTCCACGCCGTTGCTCGCCCTCGGAGGCGGAGCTCCGGGCCGGGGGCCGAGGGACGCCGACGGCGGCCGGCCCAGTGGACGAGGATCCCTCACCGATCCGGACGTCATCCAGGGAAGGCCGCCCTACGCTCCGAAGGAGAAGCCGGGCGACGTCCCCGAAGGCGGCACCTATCAGCCACCGACCACGAACGCGCCGCGCGTGCTGCTGCGGTTCGCCGACAAAGACCGCGTCCTGATGAGCGGCATGATCTCGGCGGCGGAGGAGCTGGCGGGGCGACCCGCCCTCGTGGACTGTCCAGTCGGCAAGGGCCACGTCCTGCTGTACGGCATCAACCCGATGTGGCGGGGCCAGACGGTTGGCTCATACGCGCTGCTGTTCAACGCGGCGATGAACTACCGCAACCTTTCACCCGCCCCAAAGCCTTGAGGAGGGCGCCAGACCCTTGGCGCCCTCCCAAAGATGGGTATGACTGCTCCATGCTCCCGATCGCGCTTAGCCTCGCCGTCGCCCAAGGCGGCAACCTAACCACCACTGCCGAGCGGACAGCCTTCCGAGAGACGGGCCGCTATGCCGAGGCGGTGGAACTCTGCCGCCGACTGGACGCGCGGTCGAAGCAGGCGAAGATGATCACGTTCGGGACGAGCCCGGAGGGGAGGCCGATGGTCGCGCTGGTCATCAGCGAAGAGGGCCGGTTCAATGCACCTGCCCTGCGGGGCTCGCGCAAGCCGCTGATCTTCGTGAACAACGGCATCCACAGCGGAGAGATCGAGGGGAAGGACGCGAGCCTCATGCTCGCGCGAGAGATGCTCCTCGGGCGGGAACGGGCGTTGCTCAAGGGCGTCAATGCCGTGATCGTCCCCGTGTACAGCGTGGACGCCCACGAGCGCTTCGGACCCTACAATCGGATCAACCAGAACGGGCCGCGGGAGATGGGGTGGCGCTCGCAGTCGAACAACCTCAACCTCAACCGCGACTTCACCAAGGCCGACGCCCCGGAAACCCGTGCCCTGCTGGGGCTGCTGCACACCTATCGCCCGGACTTTTTTTTCGACAACCACACCACCGACGGCGGGGACTGGCAGTACACCCTCGGGCTGGGCGTGCCGAGCGGGCCCACGATGAGCGGGCCGATGGCTCAGTGGCAGAGGAGCATGTACGCGGCGGTGCGCGAGGCCTGCGAGAAGGACGGGTTCCTCACCGCTCCCTACTTCGGCATGGCAGACCGCGCCGATCCGACGAAGGGCATCACCGTCGAGGACTTCTCGCCTCGCTACTCGACGGGCTACCTGACGGCGATGAACCGGCCCAACATGCTCGTAGAGACCCACGTCCTGAAGCCGTACCGCGACCGTGTCCTGGCGACGTACAGCGTCGTCAAGCGCACGATCGAGTATTGCGCGCTCTCGTCGGAGTTCCTCAGGGCTACCCGGAGCGCCTTCGCCGCGGGAGCCCCGGGCGAGGGAACGCCCGTGGTGTTGGCTACGCAGCTTGCGAAAAGCACGCGGCCCTTCACGTTCAAAGGCTGGGAGTACGCGCCGTACCGGGGTGAGGCGGGGGGCGGCACTATCCCGGCTTGGAAGCACGTTCCCCTGGATTTCGCCTCCACCATTCGCGACACATTCGAGCCGACGGTGTCGGTCGCTGCCCCCGGCGCCTACCTCATCCCGGCGCAGTGGACGGAGGCAATCGAGCGGCTCAAACTGCACAACATCGAGTTCCGCCGCCTGCGCCACGCGGTCGAAGGAGAGTTCGAGTCGTACGCCTTCTCGGAGGTGGGCTTCCCAGCCGTACCCTTCGAGGGGCGATTCCGGCCGCGCTACAAGGTTACGCGGATCGTCGAGCGGCGCCGGTTCCCCGCCGGTTCGGCCGTCGTCTCCACGCGCCAGAGCGGCCTAAAGCTCGCCACGCACCTGTTGGAGCCGGAAGCCCCCGACTCGCTCATGGCCTGGGGGTTCTTCAACGCCGTGTTCGAGCGCAAGGAGTACTTCGAGACGTACGCCATGGAGCCGGTAGCGAAAGAGATGCTCGCCAAGGACCCGGGCCTGCGCAAGGAGTTCGAGGAGCGCCTGAAGGACGAAGCCTTCGCCCGCGACCCCGCCGCCCGCCTCCGCTGGCTCTACGACCGGTCCCTGTACGCCGACGTGCGCTTGGACAAGTACCCGGTGGCGCGGCTGACCTCGAGGCAGCTAGAGGATCTGCCGTAGCGTCGGCGCGGACGCGATGGGATTGGGAGATGAGAGATCACTCGATAAACCCCCGCCTGTTCCACTTCCTCTCTGGTGGGGTTACGCCCGAAGGGCGTGTAGTCGTCGCGCGTCGCGACGCCTGGGCGTTACGTCGGCACGACGTGACTTGCGGAGCATGCACCGATGCTCCGCAGACGGTGGCGTGCCTGGAGAACAGCCCAGGCGTCGCCGGGCGCGACGAATACACGCGCTACGCGCGTAGCCCTCCAACGAGAGTTCTGACAAGGCCATACGGCTGCTAGAAGAACTCCGCGCCGCAGCCCCGCAGTGCGGGCAGCCGGGCCCGCGCGCCGCGAACCCCCTCCCCGCCCTGAACGCTGACGAGCCCGCTCCGGAGCATGTAGTCGAGGCGTGGCACACCGAGAAAGGCCTGGGCGAAGGGTTGAATGTCCAGCTCCATGTCCGCGTCCGAAGCGGGCTCAACCTCCACTCCGTTTGCTCCAAACGCGACTCGCCACGGCCCCTCGTTCTCCGGCACTACCTCGTCGCGCACCCGTACGCGAAACTCGCCCGCGCCCTCCGGGCGCAGCGCCCGTAGAGCGGCGGGCACATCGTTCACGCGGAACATGATCGGGCGCCGGATCTGCGCCTCGATTCCGTTGTCCAGGTGTCGCGCATAGAACGGGCCATCCGAGGGCTCGAACCAGGTGAGATTCGTCTTGTTGATGCCGATTCCGCGCAGGAAGGCAAGGGCGGATTCGTAGCCACGGAGGGTGGACCATACGAGCTCCGAGATGTGTTGGTCCGACCAGAACTCGGTCTTGTGGCTTACGGCGGCGTACGACTCGACCGGGTCGCCGAACGCGTAGATGGCGAGCGGCTTATGCTCCCCCAGCACACGCTGCCACAGGGCCACGTCCCGCAGGTTGAGACCGGAGCGGGCGTGCGCGAAGGCGCGGTAGCAGGGATCGATCTTGCGCCAGTCGGCGGGCCCGAGCCGCCGCACCGGAAGCCCCCCGTCTCCTGTGGGAAGCCGGTGGGAGGGACAGTTTATCTGGAGCCGTTTTCCGCCGCCCTCGTAGCCGAACCGCCGGTCGTACGACTCGCGATACCCGGACAGGGCGGCGAGCGGCACCCCCGAATCCCGGAAATGCCGCACCGCCCAGCGCATCATCTCGCTGCCCAGGCCGGAACGTCGGAGCTCCGGAAGCACCGCGACCCCCGCGATGCCGCCGCAAGGCAGCGAGGCAGGGCCGCGGGTGACGTTCATCGGCAGAACCTGGAACACCCCGCCGATCCGTCCGTCCTGCTCCGCCAAGTAGCCCCGGCCGTGGCGGATCTGCTTCTCCTCCTCGGGGAACGGCAGGCCGTCGTTGTAGGTCAGCGCGGCGGTCTCGAAGAAAGCCTCGCGGTCGCGCTCTTCGTAAGGTCGAACGAGTGTAGGCATAAGCCGGGGTGGAGGATACTGGATTAGGTTGGCTGCCGCGCCCGGATGTAGTAGTAACCGCCCCCGACCATGATGAGCCCCAAGGCCATCAGGAGGGCCGCCTTGAGAGCGGGATCGAGCGCCGCCAAATCCACCAGGACGATCTTGACGACCGTCGCGCCGACGACGCCGAAGCTCGCGTGGCGCAGCGTCGGGACCGACTTCGCGAACCCGACCAGCATCAAAGCGACCGCCGTAGAGATCCAAGCCGCCGTTAGCGCGCCGATCACGCTCATGCCGACCGTCGGTCCCGTGAGGAGGAGCACGCCCAACCGGCTCAGCAGCACCCACCCGGCCGCCGACGCGGCGATCGCGACGGACTGCTCCGCCTCCGCGTTTCTCAGCAGTGCCCCGGCGACCGCGCAGAGCGACGTCAGCAGCAACAGCACGCAGGCGAGGTCCCACCCGAATGTGGCCGCGTCGGGAGAATAGAAAACATCGAAGTAGGCGAAGCCTCCCGCCGCGAGGAAGACGGCGCCCGTAACGGCCAGGGCACCCGCGTGGCGGCGGCGAGAGAGCAACCCGTAGAGCCCCGCCACGAGGGCGCAGGTGAGGACGACCGAGACCGTTCCGCCCGCCTCGACCGGGGGGAGCGTAAGAAGGAGGCGACCCAGCCGGACCACGAGCGCGCCCACCACCAGAGAAGCGACGCCGAGAGCCTTGGCGTGGGGCACGACCTTCGACCGCCAGCCGCTCACGTAAGCCGCGCCGCTAACGACGGCCGCGAACGCGAGGGCGATCGGGACCTCGGCCGAGACAGCCGGAGGACGGGTGGTGAACGCGAAGGTCGTGAGGTAGCACCCCAGTCCTCCCATCAGGCCAAAGGCGACGAGCAGGTTCGAGGAAGTCCAGCGCGTGATGTGGGCGAGCACCAGCAACGCGGCGCTGGCGGTGAGTAGCCCGACCGCGGCGCCCAGGATCGGGTCCGCCCCCACGGTCGGCAAGCCGAGGGTGCTCTGCACGAGCCGCGCCACGAGCGGACCCACGAGGAGGCAAGCCAGCGTGGTCACCGCCTCCGCTTCGCCCCGGGTCTTCACCAACGCGTACGCCGTCGACACCGTGGCGGCGACGAAGAGGAGAAGCAGAGCCACCTCTTGCTCCCAGGGCATGAAGCGGAGCGTAACATTGCTCCAGACGACCAGGCCCCTCAGCAAATACGTGCCGAGCCCCAATCCCAGGAGAGCGGCGGCGAGACCCGAGGCAGCCTTAGGCAGGGCTCGCAAAGAGAAGCCGGCGCAAAGCGTCGCGAGGCCCGCGTGGACGAACGGCGACAGCCCGCCTAATCCGAACGGCGCCAGCCCTAAAGCCACCGCCACGCCGCCGACGGCGACGCGCTCTCGCGCAGGGATGTCCTCGGAAAGGAGCAGGCTGAAAGCGGCCGCGAAGGCTCCATACGCCAGCAGATGGAGCGCACCTTCCCGGTTGCCCTGCACCCCGAAGGCGAGCAGCGCCGTCCCCACGAGCGCACAGGGGGCGAAGACGGACTGCGGGTCGAAGGCGAGACGGCGGTAGGCGAAGGCGTACGACGCGACGGAGACGAGGGCGGTGCCGTAGAGGGCGAGAACGCGAAGTTCCCAGGGCGCCCGGACGAAGAAGGCCACGGGCAGGAGCGCGAGGGTCGCGGCGCCGTACAGAGTCATCGCCATGTCCGGCCAGCGGTGGCGGGCGGCGATGAGGGCGGCCGGGACGAGGATGAGGAAGTGGAGGCCGACGTCGAGCGCCGCTTTGCCCTCTTGCAGCGGCATGAGCGCCGAGGCTAGGCCACCTAAGAGGCCAATGCCAAGGAAGACCCGGGATGCCCGCCAGAGGCTGAAGCCGAGGTTGGCGACGCTCAATAGGAAGAACAGGAGCACGAGGGTGCGGCCGTCATAGAGGTTCTGGAACACGTGCCCGGCAGCGAAGGTCACGTAGAGACCGCACGAGCCGACGCCGACGAGAACCTGCCCAAACTCCTCCCGCTCGTTCCGCTTGATGAGGCCGACGATGATGAAGGCGAGGGACACGAGCACCGCCCCGCTAAAAAGAATTGCCGGGGTGATGAGCCCGCGTGACAGGCCGAGACTGACCAAGTAGCCGATTCCTGCGATGAAGGCGACCCCGCCCACCTTGGGCATGATCTGCGCGCCGATCTGGTACTCACGGTCCACTGCGGGCACCGACGGGGGAGGCGGAGGGGGAGGAGGAGACGTCTGACCCGCGAACACCCATGCGGTGGACCGGGGAGGAGGCGGTGGGGGAGACGAGACGACCGGCGGCGGGACGATCTCCTGGAGGGGTGATGGGATCGCCGGAGGCGCGGGCGCGACGGGCGGCGCCTTGGCTATGCCCGCTACGCGCTCCACTTCATCGAGCCTATGCTCGATGGCTTCTAGGCGGCGACTGATCTCCTTCCATCCCGGTTCTTGCATGGTCGGCCTCTCCGCATCAAGGTACACCTCTTTTGCCATAAGGACGGCTCCGGGCGGAAGAAAGCGGGACCGTACATGCGCGCGAAGGGCATGCTGCGGGTACAACGCGCCCGTGAACATTGAGCTGCTACGTGAGCTAACGGAGGCGCACGGAACGTCGGGGCGCGAGGATGCGGTGCGGGAGATCGTCCGGCGCGAGATGGAGGCCCTGGGGGACCTATCGACGGACGCGATGGGGAACCTCGTGTGCGTCAAGAGTGCGACCCGTGCTCCGGAAGGAGGCGCGAAGCGCTTGATGATCGCCGCCCACATGGACGAGATCGGCTTCGTCGTGCGGTTTATCGACGGCAAGGGCTTCTTGCGGCTCCAGCCGGTCGGCGGTTGGGACCCTAGGCAGATGTTTAGCCAGCGGGTGATCGTCCACACGGCGGAAGGTCCTCTGCGCGGAGCGCTCGCCTACGGCACCAAGCCGAAGCACCTCCTCACGGAGGCCGAGATGAACGAGGGGCCGAAGATCGAGACGTTCTTCGTCGACCTCGGCTTGAACGAGGAGGACGCCAAAGCGCGCGTGCGGCTGGGCGATCCGGTGACGATGGACCGGGGGCTGATGGAGGTCGGCGAGCTGCTGACCTGCAAGGCGATGGACGACCGCGTGGGCGTGTACGTGATGATCGAGGCGCTCCGGGCGGTCCGCGACCACGAGGTGGACGTGGTCGCGGTGGCCACGGTGCAGGAGGAGGTCGGTCTCCGCGGCGCTTCCGCCAGCGGCTGGGCGATCGAGCCGGATGCGGTCATCGCGCTCGACATCACGCTCGCCAACGATATCCCCGGCGTGCCGGAGGAGGACGCGATCACGCGCCTCGGGGAGGGCGCGGCGATCAAGGTCATGGACTCTTCGCTCATCTGCCATCCCGGCATGGTGGACCACTTCCGTTCCCTCGCCGAGAAGAGCGACATCCCCTTCCAGATGGAGGTACTCCCGCGCGGCGGCACGGACGCCGGCGGCGTCCAGCGCCTCCACGGCGGCATCCCCGCCTTCACACTCTCCATCCCCACCCGGTACGTCCACACGGTAAACGAGACGGTGCACCCGCGCGACGTGCAGGCCTGCGTCGATCTACTGGCGAGCTACATCGAAGACGCCCACAACGCGGGGTATTTGGGAGGCTAGGGGCAGGCTTGGCATTGCTCGGTGTGGCTCGGCACTGCCGGCCGGGGCCATGCCAAGCAACGCAGAGCGTCCCCGAAGCTACAATCCCATCGGCTATGGAGGGCATGGATGCAGAGTGATAGAACAATTCGCGTGCTGGTGTGGGACGAGAACCCGCCGCACGCGCCGAAGGAGCTTTACCCCGACGGGATTCGCGGCGCGGTGGCGTCCGGCCTGCAGCAGTTGGGCGGGCTGCACGTCGAGACGGCGAACCTGGACGACCCGGACCAAGGCGTATCCGACGAGCGTTTGCGGAACACCGACGTGCTCGTGTGGTGGGGCCACGCGCGGCACGGCCTGGTCGAGAACGCCCTCGCGGACCGAATCCGCAAGCGAGTGCAGCGCGAGGGGATGGGCTTCATCTGCCTCCACTCGGGCCACTACTCCAAGCCGTTCCAGGCCATATTGAGCGCGCCCGGTCACCTCAAGGGCGGCTGGCGCGAGGCAAACGACACGGAGGAGATCACGGTGTGCGCGCCGCGCCACCCAATCGCCGAAGGCGTCGAGGACTTCACGATCGAGGCGGAGGAGATGTACGGGTCGCCGTTCGACGTGCCGCCCTTCGAAACGCTCGTCCTCCCGTCTTGCGTCCCCGGCGGCGGAGAGTAGTTCCCTTGCGGCATCACCTGGACGGTCGGCGACGGCATCGACCCCCTCTTCACCTCCGGCCCCGGCGGCGGGAAGGGCAAGGCCGGCGCGGGGCGCGTCTTCTACTTCCGCCCCGGCCACGAGACCTACCCTGTCTACTTCGACCCAAGGGAGAAAGATCATTCACAACGCCGTCCGCTGGTGCGGCAGGCAGACGGGGGTGAGCGGAGGGGGACGGGGACGGGTCAACGCGGGGCTTTGGCTTTGAGGCGGGCGTGGCGAAAGGCGATGAGGCCCTCCAACATCCTGAGGGCTGTCCGAAGCTCGGCAATCTTCTGTAGGGTCTTCTCGCGGTCTCCGATGCCTCGGGCTGCTGCCGTTCGTTCGAGCCAGTAGATAGTCTCTTCGGCGGAAGCCCGAGCTGTCACGAAGAAGTGTAGGGCGTCGGCATCGGTGTAGCGATGCCCTCCTTCGATGAGATTCGCGCCTATGCTGTCGGCGGCCCGAACGAGCTGCTTGCCGATCGTGTCACGCTCGAAATGCTGCCAGTCCCTGACGAAATCACACCCAGTCTGCAACGGCGATGCGCTTAACAACCTCAGTCTTCTCTATCGGAAGCCGCCCACCCTCCAGCATCTCAACCCCCGACTCCCGTCCCCTGTCCCCAGTTTCCTGTTTCCCGTCCCCCGTCCCCTTCAAAGCCCCGCCATCAGCCGCATCGTCGCCTCCTCGGTCGTCCCTCCGGGTAGCTCGCCGACGATACGGCTTCGCGCATGACGAGCACGCGGGTGGCGAGGGCGAGGAGCTCCGGGAGGTCGCTGGAGACGACGATCACGGCTTTGCCGCTCACGGCGAGATCCCGCAGGAGGTTGTGGATCTCCGCTTTCGCGCCGACGTCCACGCCGCGGGTCGGTTCGTCGACGAGGAGCACATCGCAGTCGGCCGCGAGCCACTTCGCCAGCACAAGCTTCTGCTGATTCCCGCCCGACAGGCCCATGGCGGCGGTGTCGATGCCGGGTGCCCGGACGCGCATGCGGTCGAAGTACTGCCCGACCACCGCCCGCTCCCGACGGCCGCGCACCCACCCCAGGGTGGCGAGCCGGCTCAGGGTCGGGAGCGACACGTTCTCCTTGATGCTCATCCCTAGCACGAGCCCCTGCCGCTTTCGGTCCTCCGGGACGAGACCCAGACCCATTTTCATCGCCCGCCCCGATCCTCCGAGCGGAACCGGCTTGCCGCGGACGGACACTTCCCCGGCCGCCTGGGGGTCGAGCCCGAAGATCGCCTCCATGGCCTCCGTCCGTCCTGCCCCCACGAGTCCGGCAAACCCGAGGATCTCTCCGCCGCGGACCGAAAACGAGATGCTCTGAACGCGCCCGGGGCTGCTCAAACCCTCCACGCGCAGGAGCTCGTCGCCCTGCGCGAACTCGTCGTGTTCGGCGAGGCTAGCCGCAAGCTCGCGCCCGATCATCATCCGCACGAGGTCCTCCCGCGTCAATCCCGCGAGCGGAACGGTGTCCACGAGCCGCCCGTCGCGCAGCACGGTCACGGTGTCGCAGAGGGCGAATATCTCTTCCAGGCGGTGCGAGACGTAAAGGCAGGTCGTCCCCCTCGCCTTCAGCTCCTTGACGATCTCCATGAGCCGGTCCGCCTCGCCTCGCGAGAGGGAGCTGGTGGGCTCGTCGAACACCAGCACTCGCGCCCCGCGTCCCAGGGCCGACGCGATCTGCACGAGCTGCCGCTTCCCGATCGGCAGCTCCCCCAGCCGCCGTCGGGGATCCACCCCCGCAGCCACCGCGTCGAGCCACCCCTGTGCCCTCCGTAGTGCTTCCTTTTCGTCCAGCCAGATACCCTTGCGCGGAAGATCGCCCAGGCAGAGATTCTCCGCGACGGTCAGGTTCTCGCAGAAGGTCGGTTCCTGGTGAACCATCGCAACCCCCGCCTCCCCCGCATCGCGCGGCGACCGAAAGCGCATCGGCTGTCCATCGAGGACGATCTCGCCCCCGTCTGGCGTGTAGATGCCCGCGAGGATCTTCCCGAGCGTGCTCTTCCCCGCCCCGTTCTCGCCCAGCAGGGCGTGGCATGAGCCCGAGGCGACATCGAGGCTAATGTCGTCCAGCGCGAGAACGCCCGGGAACCTCTTGGTGATCCCCCTCGCCTGCACCGCCCCGCCGACCCGCTCTTGCACCACGCTTAAAGCATACGCTTTGAGTGTCGAGTGTTAAGTATTAGGTGTTGAGGGAGAAGGCTCCGGTCTGGACACTCAACACTCAACACTCAATACTTCTTCTTTCCCGCCATCGACAGGTACTTCTCCGGCACGTCTTCGAAGCCCCAGTCCTTTAGCTGACGCGCCCAGTCGCCGAGGGTCTCCTTCGACACGCGGACGAGCTCCATCTTGTTGACCGTCGGCACCTCTTTGTTCAGCACCAGCTTGTCCACGATCTTCTCCACGGAGACGTAGCCCCACATGTAGGTCGGCTGGGCGAGGAGTACAGGTGCGATGCCCTTCTCCACGTAGGGCAGTTGCGCGGGCAGCGCATCCACGGCGACGATTTTCACCTTCGTGGGGTCCAGGCTGAGAAGGGACTGGGCGAAGAGTGGCCAGCCACCGATCATCGCCCACGAGTCGATCTCCGGGTTCGCGTTCATCGCGCGCGTGACCTCCGCGGCGGCGTCTTGGGGCGTCTCGGCGTGGTAGAAGACGTCGACCACTTTCATACCAGGGTACTTGGCGATCTCGGCCTTCGCGCCGGCGACGCGCTTCTGGAGGTTCGGCGCGTTCTGGTTGCCCGCGAGGATGGCGACGTTCCCCTTGCCGCCCGTGAGCTTCGCGAGCTCGTCCACCACCTGCCGCCCGCAGGAGTCGTCGTCCGCGCCGTAGAAGGCGAACCGCTTCGACTGGGCGGCATCGCTATCGAAGGTCATCACCGGGACGCCCTTGCCCACCGCGTCGTTGATGGCCCCGGTGACTTTGGCCGCATCGGAGCAGGAGACGAGCACGGCGTCCGCGCCGCCGTTGACAGCCTCTGCGATTCGCTGGGCCTGCACCTGGCCGTCCTCTTGGGGCGGAGTGCGCCAGTCGATGGTGATCTGAACCCCGTGCTTTTCGCCCAGCTCCTTGGCGGCGGCCTCGGCGCCCGTCCGGGCGGAGAGGAATACCGGGTTGGTGGAGCTCTTGGCGATCATCGCGATCTTGATCGATTTGTTTCCGCCTCGGCCGCCCCTCGTTGTGGTGGTGGGGCCCTTCGTCTCCCCTCCTCCCGCCGTCCCGGAGTTTGCACACCCCGCGAGGAGTAGTGCCGCCAACAGTCCGCCCAGAATCGCCCTCGATCGCATGACGGCATAGTAGCATGCGCGTCCCGCGCATGAACCTCGATTTGCCCATAACCGGCAGCTTCCGAATTCATGCGCTGGGCGTGCAGGCCGCACCGGTAAACTCGGTGCCCATGAAGGTGCTGGTAGCGGATAAGTTTGAGAAGAGCGGGCTGGAGGGGTTGCGTGGGCTCGGGGCGGAGGTCCTGCCCGAGCCCGACCTGAAGGGTCCGGCGCTGGGCGAGCGGCTGCGCGAGAGCGAAGCGGACGTGCTCGTGGTCCGCTCCACGAAAGTGCCCGCCGACGCCATGGAGAACACGCGGCTCGCCCTTATCATCCGGGCCGGTGCGGGCTACAACACCATCGATGTCGAGGCGGCCAGCCGCCTCGGTATCCGGGTCGCCAACTGCCCCGGCAAGAACTCTCAGGCCGTCGCGGAGCTCGCCGTCGCCCTCATTCTCGCCTGCGACCGGCGCATCGCCGACAACGTAGGCGAACTCCGCGCGGGCCGCTGGAACAAGAAGGAGTACAGCAAGGCCCGTGGGCTCTTCGGGAGCACGCTCGGGCTTGTGGGGATGGGCAACATCGGGCAGGAGATGATCCCGCGCGCCAAGGCGTTCGGCATGAACGTCGTCGCCTACTCCCGCTGGATGACCCCCGACATCGCCGCCGCTCTCGGCATTGGCCGCGCGGACTCGCCGCAGGAGCTCGCCGCGATGTCGGACGTCGTGTCCGTCCACGTCTCCCTCACCCCCGCCACGCGCGGCATGCTGGGAGCGGAGTTCTTTGGCGCCATGCGCCCCGGCTCGATCTTCGTCAACACCAGCCGCGCGGAAGTCGTAGACCAAGCGGCGCTGCTGGCGGCGCTAGAGGAAAAGAACCTCCGCGCGGGGCTGGATGTCTTCGAGGGCGAGCCCGAGGGTGGCGAAGGAACCTATGACGGCCCGCTTCGCGAGAATCCGCGCGTTTATGCGACGCACCACATCGGCGCGAGCACGGATCAAGCCCAAGAGGCCATTGCCGCTGAGACCGTCCGCATCGTCCGCGAGTACCACACCACCGGCATCGTGCCGAATGCCGTGAACGTCAAGCGGACCGAGGAAGCGACCCACCTGCTCGTCGTCCGGCACCTCGACCGCGTGGGTGTCCTCGCCCACGTGCTGGGCGTTCTGAAGGACGAAGGCGTGAACGTCCAAGAGATGGAGAACGTCGTGCTCGGCGGCGCAAAGTCGGCCATCGCCCAGATTTCCCTCGACAAGGAGCCGTCCCCTGGAGCGCTCACACAGGTGAAGATGAACGAAAACGTCTTCGACGCAAGCGTCCTCGCCATGCAGCGCTAAGGTGGCGCGGGTCTCGCGGCCGCGCCGCTTGGGATCCTCTCGACGCTGATCCGGGAAGAAGGGCTTCGCCGGCTGTTCTGGACGTGCACGCCGCTCCATACCTTCCGTTCGAAGTCCTTCATCGTCGTGCGGCCATGCACCCGAACGCGGGGCAGTAAGAACGCCGGATCCCCCGGACGTACGGGACCGCCGCCCTTCTTCCAGCCCGCCAGATACCCGGCGGCCTCGGCTCGTTCTACCACGAATCGGTTGTAGCGTCCGGCAGGATACGCGATGGAGGAGATGGGCTCAGCGAGGCGCTCCTCGATGACCCGCTTCGACTCCCTCAGCTCATGGTCTAAGACCGCGGGCGGTAGGGACGGCAGGTCCGCATGGGTGACCGAGTGAGAGCCGTACCCGACCGCCTCCTTCTGCATCGTCCGCACGTGCTCCCAGGTCAAGTGTCGCTCGGTATCGACGGTTGAGGAAACCAAGAAGATGGTCGCGGGGATGCCGTACTTCCGCAGGATCGGGAAGGCGTGCTCGAAGTTGTCTCGATAGCCGTCGTCGAGAGTGATAGCGACCGCCTTCTCGGGGAGCGCCTGCCCCAGCCTCAATGCCTCTTCAACCTCTCGTGCCAAGAGGGGAATGAATCCGTTGGTAACGAGGTAGCGCATCTGCTCCTCGAAGTCGGTCGGCTTCACCGTAAGATCGCGAACAAGAGGGCTTCGGGCCTCCCTTGGCGACAGATCGCAGACCCGGTGGTACATCAGCACCGGGACCGCGAATGCTTGCGTACGGCGCGGCTTCGGCTTCACGACGACCGGCGCGGGCGGTGGTTGTGAAACGGGCCGATCCGGGACTCCACGGCGCACTGCCAGCGCGACGACGAGCGACGCAGTGAGGAGAGCAAAGCCTGCGGCCACGGCACATGCACGCCGCGCCGCAATCCAAGGGTCACCTATGGGCATGTAGGATGAGTGCCCTCGGGACCAATGGGAGTTCAATCGTGGCATATCGCTGGAGGAGAGTAGGGGAACAACTGGCTACGACCGTCCTCCCCACCTGAGGACCGCCGAGGCTCAAGTTCGCTTGGTTTCCCTTGCGCCGGCCCTCTTATGACCCAGGTGGCGGACAATAGCGCGTGAAGCATTCCCTCGAACCCATCGAAGCGCTCCAGCGCACCGCCCGGTGGCACACCCTATGGATCTGGCTGATCGTGCTCCTCGGGCTGGTCGTGGCCGCCTTCACGGCTCTCGCCATTATCGCCCATGAGACGGGCACTCTTCAGACGAAGGGCAAAGGTAACTCGCTCTACCTTTCCCCCTTGAGTGAAGGCCCTTTCGTCGTCACGCACCTATACACGTGGGGTGGATCCGAAAGAGAAAATAAGACGGCGGTGCTGTCGCCCCCGATAGCGATTGTCGACTCAGAGGGTGGCGCAGTGCGGCGTATTTCGACGCTGAAGTGGACGGATTACCGGGGCGAGCCTGCGAGCCCTCCGGGCGAAGGCGATCCGATCATAGCGCTCTACTTCCGCGCCGAACAGGCCCGCCCTCAGGGCACACCTTGATGCCGGGCAGTAAACTCCTCCCGTGCTCCTCAGCGTCGCTAACGTCGCCAAGTCCTTCGGCGCCGACCATATCCTCACGGGGGTGACCTTCCGGCTCGACGCTCGCGAGAAGGTTGCGCTCGTCGGGCGCAACGGCACGGGCAAGACGACGCTGCTCAAGATCCTCACGGGCCAGATGGAGCCGGACACCGGCCACGTCGGCCTCACGCGGGGGGCGAAGGTCGGCTACCTGCGCCAGGAAGCCCCCGTCACCATCGGACGGACGGTGATCGAGGAGGCGGAGTCGGCCCGGGAGGGGCAGCTCGCCATGCGCAACCGCCTGGAGGAGTTGGAGAGGAAGCTGAACCCTGGGAGCGCGGACGTCCCGTCCGTTCCGGATGCGCTCGGGACGAGCGCGGAAGACCTGGAAGAGTACGCGCTCCTCCACGAGCACTTTTTGGACAACGAAGGCTACTCGGCGGAGACCGACGTGCGCGCCGTCCTGGCACGGATGGGCTTCACCGAAGACGAGTTCGAGAAGCCCACGGACTCCTTAAGTGGCGGGGAAAAGACCCGGTTGGCGATCGGGCGGCTCCTCCTCGAAGAGCCCGACCTCTTGGTCCTCGACGAGCCTACGAACCACCTGGACCTTCAGGCGACCGAGTGGCTGGAGGGCTGGATCCGCGGCTACCACGGCGCGGTGCTGCTCGTCTCGCACGACCGCGCGTTCCTGGAGAGCACCGCCGAGCGAGTGCTGGAGATGCGCGAGGGGACGGTCAAGGCGTACCCCGGCCCCTTCGAGAAGTACCTGCGCCTCCGGGCGGAGGAGGAAGCGCGCCAGGCAGAGGTCGCCAAGCGCCAAGAGGCCGAGATCGCCAAGCTGGACGAGTACGTGCGCCGCTTCATGAATTCCCAGCGCACCGCCCAGGCGCGCGGCCGGCAGAAGATCATGAACCGCCTCATCGAGAGCAAAGTCGAAGCGCCCAAGGCCGATAAGGGGATGAAAGCCGGCTTCGGCTCCGCGAAGCGATCCGGCGACATCGCCATGATCGCCGAGAAGCTGACGGTAGGCTTCGAAGAGGGCGTTGGAAACACTCTCCCCAACGCACAACGCCCCACGCCCAACGCCCCTCTCTTCAGCGACCTCGACTGGACAGTCCGCTACGGCGAGCGGTGGGGCATTGTGGGTGAGAACGGCTCAGGTAAGTCGACTCTCGTAAAAGTCATGCTCGGGCTGATGGAGCCGCTTGCCGGACGGGGAGACGACTGGGGGCGGGCGTAACGGCGGGATATTTCAGCCAGGACAACTCGGACCTGGACCCCGAGATGAGCCCGATCGACTTTCTCGTGTACGACGCCGACATGCTCCCCGCCGAGGCCAGGAACCTCCTCGCGCGGTTCCTCATCACGGGCGACGACGTCTACCGCCCTATCCGCACCCTCAGCGGCGGCGAGAAGAACAAGCTCTCTCTGGCCCGCCTCACGCGCCTGAACCCCAACCTTCTCATCCTCGACGAGCCGACGAACCACCTGGACATGGCCTCTCGCGATGCCCTCGCCGAGGTGCTCGGTGAGTACAAGGGGGCGCTAGTGCTCGTGTCTCACGACCGCTACCTCCTCGCCCGCGTCACCGACCACACCCTCGACGTTCGCCGCAGCGGGCCCCTCACCTACTCCGGCTCTTACGCCGACTATCGGGCGCGCCAGAACAGCGCGCCGAAACTCCGCCGAAGCCGGTGCCGACTATTCCCAAGCTTCTCGGAAAGGAGAAGCCGGAGGAACCGACGCTCAGTCCTCGCGAACTGAGCAAAGAGATCGAGCGGATGGAGCGTTTGGTCGCCGACACCGAAGACCAAGTGGGCTCGAACGAGCAAAGGATCAAGGAGATCGAGGAAGAGCTCGCCGACCTCCCCCCGACGGCCGACGTGTTCGCCATGACCCGCGAGCACGCGAGAATGCAAGAACAGCTCGAAGGAAGCCTCTCCGCCTGGGAAGAACACTCGACGCGGCTTGAGGCATTGAAGGCCAGGCAGAGGGAAGGCGTTGGGCGGTGAGGCGTTAGGGGAGCCCTCTCCAACGCCTTAATGCCTAACGGCCTAACGCCCTCCCGCCTACAATTCCAGCTTGTGGTGCGTGCCCGGGTCGTACTCGCGGCCGGTGACGGCGGCGGAGACGTGGCCGGCGAAGTCCTTGGCGATGCTGTTGGGCTGGTCCCAATACTCCGCCTGGGTCACGTTGATGTGCAGGAGCACGAGATCGGGGTGTTGGAGGCCCTTGGGGAACCACTCCTTCAGGCGGTCGTTCCAGAGGGCTGCCATCTTGGCGTGGTCGTTCTCGATGATGGCCGCGCCGGATACGGAGACGAACCGCTGGTGGCCGAGATGGGCGAAGATCACGTTGACGTGGTGCTCCTTCGTCACTTCGTCCACTTTGGGCGTGTGCTCGCTGGTGAAGAAATGGAGGACGCCGTCAAACTCCTGCTCCAGACACTGCATCGGCCGACTGCGGATCTCGCCCGACTCGTCCAGTGTGGCGAGCATGGCGGTGGGGATACCGCGGATGATCTCTCTCAGCCGGGCGATGGCCTCATTTCTCTGTACGTCGTTCGGGGGGGTCTGCATGATGGCGTTTCCGTAGGGGTGCAGGGATTGGACTGGGTTTTTGGGGGCTAGGGTTTCTGACGAGGCTCCCGAAGTCCGGAAACCTCGACCGCCTGCGCCCGGTCGTAGCCGGCATGGAGCACCGGAAGTTCGGCAACACGGGCATGGAGGTCAGCGTCCTCGGCTTCGGCGGGGCGGAGATCGGGTACGAGGGAGCGGACGACGCCACCGTCGAGCGCTTGCTCGGGGCGGCTCTCGACGCGGGCCTGAACGTGGTGGACACGGCGGAGTGCTACGTGGATAGCGAGGAAAAGATCGGGCGCGCCATCGGGCACCGCCGGGAGGAGTTCTTCCTGTTCACCAAGTGCGGCCACCGGGGCGAGTCCGGGATCGACCTGCCCGATTGGCACCCGAAGCTCCTGGAGCAGACCATCGACCGCTCCCTGCGCAACCTGCAGACGGACCGCGTCGACCTCATCCAGCTCCACTCCTGCTCCGAGGATATCCTGCGTCAAGGCGATGTGATCGACGTCCTCCGCCGCGCGAAGGAAACGGGCAAGACCCGTTTCATCGGCTACAGCGGCGACCGCAACGACGCCGCTTACGCCATCGAGAGCGGCGCGTTCGACACGCTCCAGACCTCCGTCAACATCGCCGATCAGGAGTGCCTGACGCTGACTCTGCCGAAGGCGAAGGCACGGGGCATGGGCGTCATCGCCAAGCGCCCTATTGCCAACGCCGCTTGGAAGACGGGTGCGCTCAAGCCCGACAACGGCTACAACCACACCTACTGGGAGCGCCTCCGCAAGCTCGCTTATCCCTTCTTGGAGACGTCGCTCGCCGACGCCGTCGCCACCGCTCTGCGCTTCACCCTCGCCCAAGACGTCCACACCGCCATCGTCGGCACCAAGAGCCCCGAGCGCTGGGGCCAAAATGCGCGCACCATCGCCGCTGGCCCGCTAGGGCCTGAGGAGGTCACAGCGGTTCGGGCGCGCTGGCAAGAGGTAGCCCCGCCCGACTGGGTAGGCCAGGGCTAGGTAGCGGCAGATCGCGCTCTGCCGCTACGGTTAAAACAACTGCTGCAACTTGCCGGTGCTGTCGCCGAGGGTTTCGGTGGGGACGCCGAGGCGGTCGAGCATCGAGAGGAACAGGTTGTTCATCGGCGTGTGCGGGGCGTAGCGTAGGTGGCGGCCCGATCTTACGGTGCCACCGCCACGGCCGGCGAGCAGAATCGGGAGGTCGTCGTGGTTGTGGCGGTCGCCGTCACTGATGCCGCCGCCGTAGACGATCAGGCTGTTGTCGAGCAACGTTCCGCCGCCCGGCTCCTGAATCGACTGCATCTTCTGCAGGATGTAGGCGAGCTGCTCCACGTGGTAGCGGTCGATCTTCTGCTTCTTTTCGAGCTTGTCCGGATCTTTCCCGTGGTGCGAAATGTCGTGGTGCCCCTCAGGCGCGCCGATCTGGCGATAGGAGCGATTGCTCCCTTCGTTGCCGAACATGAAGGTCGCTACCCGCGTCAGGTCGGCTTGGAACGCGAGCACCATCATATCGCCCATGAGCCGGATGTGCTCGTCGTAGTCGACCGGGATGCCGCGCGGCGTGGATACGCCCGCCAAGGCCGCGCCCGCACCGGTGCCCTCGATCTTCGCGAGGCGCTGCTCGATCTCCCGCACGCCTGCCAGATACTCGTCCATCTTCTGCGCGTCGCGCTTTCCGAGCCGACCCTTGAGGGCCGCGGTGTCCTCCATAATGAGGTCCAGGATGCTCAGTCGGTATCGCTCGCGGCGGATCTTCGCCTCATCCCGCTCCCCCGCCGTGCCGCTGCCGAAGAGCCGCTCGAACACAGCGCGAGGGTTCACTTCCTTCGCAACGGGCGTGTTTTCGGAGCGCCAGGAGATACTCGACGAGTAGGCGCAGGAGTAGCCGGAGTCGCACTGTCCCGCGGTTCCGCCCCGCTCGCACCCGAGCTCCAGCGACGCGAAGCGGGTGTCCTTACCCAGCCGCATTGCGGCGACCTGATCGACGGAGATGCCGTTCTTAATGTCGGCGCCGCTCGTCTTGCGCGGGTGGACGCCCGTGAGCCACGCCGCGCTGGAGCGGGCATGGTCGCCGGGGCCGTCGCCGAGGGCGAAGGCGTTCTGCTGCGCGAGGCCGGTGAGGACGTTGAGCGAGCTCTGGACCGCCTTCAGCGGCTCCAGCGTGTGGGGCAGGGCGAAACCCAAGCCCTCGGCCGCCGGGGTCCAGTTCGCCATGTTCACGCCGTTCGGCACGAACAGAAACGCCATGCGCACCGGCGCGCTCTTCGGCGTCTGCGCGAGCGCCGTCAGGGGCGCCATCCCCTCCAGAAGCGGCAGCGCCATCATGGTTCCGATGCCGCGAAGCACGGTTCTACGGTCGAGGGTCCGGTCGCTCATGGTCTCTACTTTCCTCCGCCCCGCCGCTTGAGGAAGGGCTCGCTCTGCACGATGGCTTGAATGACGGCTGAAATGCGGTACTGCTCGGCGGTCGCCCGCTTGACGGCGTCGTCCACCGCGCACTTGTCGGTACTGTCCACGCCCCGTCCCAGCGCATAGATCAACATCTTCTCCGAGAAGGCCCGCACGAACTGCGGCTTCTTTTGCATCAGGATAGCGCGCAACGCCGCCGGACCCTTAAAGGACTTCCCGTCCGGCAGGACGCCCGAGGCGTCGATCGGGGCTTTGCCCTCCTTGGTTCGCCACTTCCCCACCGCGTCGAAGTTCTCCAGCCCAAAGCCGAGCGGATCCATGCGCGCGTGGCAGGAGGCGCAGGCGGGGTCCTTTCGGTGCTGCTCCATCCGCTTGCGAAGCGTGGCCGCCGTCAGCGCCTCGCCGCCTTCCTTCAGGTCCGGCACGCCGGGAGGAGGAGGAGGGGGGGGGGTGCCCAGGAACTGCTCCAGGATCCACTTCCCGCGCTTGACGGGCGAGGTACGCGTCGGGTTGCTCGTGACGGTGAGCACGCTCGCCTGCGTCAGGACGCCTCCCCGCTCCCCGCCCTTCAAGGCCACCCGCTTGAACGCACTCCCCGTCACGCCGGGGATGCCGTAGTGCTTCGCGAGAGGGCCGTTGAGGAACGTGAACCGCCCGTCGAGAAAGTCGAGGACGCTCCGATCCTCACGGACGACGGCATCGAAAAACATCGTCGTCTCCGTGAGCATCGCGTCCCGCAGCTCGTCGTTGAAGCCGAACGAGGGATCGGGCGAGGTCGTCGCGAGCTTTCGCAGCTCCAGCCACTGCCCCGCGAAGTCCTGCCCAAGCGCCCGCGCCTTCGGGCTCTGCAGCATTCGGGTGACCTGCGCCGCGAGCACCGTCGGCTTGACGAGGGTCCCCTTTCCGGCGAGCGTGAACAGCTCCTCGTCGGGCATCGAGCTCCAGAGGAAGTAGGACAGGCGAGACGCCAGCTCATACCCGCTCAGAGCGCGCGTCTTCCCCTTGCCGGGGTCGTCCTCCACACGGAAGAGGAAGTGCGGGGAAACGAGCACCGCTTGGACCGCCAGTTGTGCGCTCCGCTCGAACGGCTCCCCCTGCTTCTCGGCGAGCGCCATGAGCCGCCCGAGTGCGGCCACCTCGTCTTTCGTCGGTGGGCGCCGATACGCCCGGCGCGCAAGCTCCTTGGCGAAGACCCGGCTCGTCTCGGCGCGGGTCATCGAGTCCGTCAGCTTGGCCATGAGCCGCTTGTGCGACGCGGGCAGGGGCCGGGCGACGCCCACCGGACCCACGACTTCGAGGTAGTCCACGACTAGGTTGCGGTCCTTCTTCCCCTGGGGAAGGGAGGGGTCGAAAAAGTCGTTCGTGAAGGCGACCGCGATTCGGTGATTGCCGCTCGGCGCGAAAGCAGAGACCTCGTAGACCGCCGGTGCGGGCTCCTCGGCCTTCACGTCGACCGTGCCGATAACCTGGCCGTCGAGCAAGAACGCCATCTTGGCGGGCTCGTTCCCCGCTTGTCCCGCGTAGGCGCGCGCCCGGAAGACGTACTGGCCGTCCTTGCGAAACTCGTGCGGCGTGCCAACGCGGGCGTTCGAGTAGAAGACGCGCTGGCCGGTCTCAGTTATGTTCGTTTGCGGGACCTCAGGCAGCTCCTCTAGCTCGTAGCGCGGAGTCGGCTCCGGCGCGATGATCGCGCGCTCGGAGATCTTTTCCGCCGCGGCGAGGTACTTCTCCACGAGCAGGGGAGAGACGGACAAGACGTCGCCAATGTTGTCGAAGCCGTAACCGACGTCGTCCGAGGGGAAATCGTCCGCCACACTCGTCTCGAGCCCCAAGAGATCGCGAATCGTGTTGGTGTACTCCTGTCGATTGAGACGCCGCAGTGTCACCGCGCCGGGGTTCTGGATGCGGCACTCGGCGGAAAGGGCCGTCTCGATCCACTCGACGAGCGCGCGGCGCTGCGCCTTCGTG
>JAUJNV010000139.1 GCA_030447945.1 Fimbriimonas sp.
CGAGATCCTTGGGCGGCGCACACTCCGGCAACGACTGCCGGCCCGGCGGTGTTTTACTGGAAGCAACGGGTGACGTCCGTCTGGGCGAATGTCGACCCGGGAAAGCAGTCCGTACTCGAGCCCGCGCAGAACACATAGCCGAGCGAGGGCGCGGCCCAATGTTCCCGTCGCGCCGGAGATGAAGCGGCGTGGCGACTCTGCCCTCAAGGCAGGAGAACGCCTCGGCCACAAGCTACCGGCGCGGCTCGGGATCCGTCTCTCGTGACCGGTCATCCTCGTCTTGCGGGGCGATAGGAGCCCGCAGATGGCCGGTCGGTACGCTCGTATAGCGGTCTCTAGGCGGTTGCCGCGCCGAGCAGATACTCGTGCACGAATGCCACGGCCATAGAGCCCTCGCCTACGGCGGAGGCGACGCGTTTCACCGATCCGGCTCGGACGTCTCCGGCAGCGAACACGCCGGGACAGGTCGTCTCGAGAAAGAGCGGGGCGCGGCGCAAGGGCCAGAGGCTGTCTTCGGCGACGGCCGGGCCGGTCAGCACGAATCCCTTAGCATCGAGGCGCAGACGATCCGACGCCCATTGGGTCTGCGGGACCGCGCCTGTGAACACGAACAGCGCCAATATCGGTAAACAGCTCGTGGTCATGGAAGCCACGCTTTGCACCTCGATCATCTCTATGGAGCGTTCGCCGTGCAAGGCCACGATCTGCGACTCCAGAACCACCTCGATGTTGTCGATGCCCGCGATGCGCCTCGAAAGGTAGCTGGACATGCTCTTTTCCAGGCTCTGTCCCCGCACGATCATCCACACTTTTTTCGCGAAGTTGGCGAGGTACACCGCGGCTTGGCCCGCCGAGTTGCCCGCGCCCACGACGGCGACGTCTCCGCCTCGGCAAAGCTGCGCTTCGATGCCGGTGGCCGCGTAGTAGATGCCGCTCATTTCGAGCTGTTCGTAGCCCGGGACGTCCAACTTCCGGTACTGGGCACCCGTCGCGACGATCACGGCCCGCGCATGGATCTCTCCGCCGCCATCGATCGTGAGCATGTGGTCGCCGTCGCCGCACTCCAGCGTCATCACATCGTTGGGCACGGAGATGATCGTGCCGAACTTTTCGGCCTGGACGAGCGCGCGATCCGCTAGGTCCTGGCCGGTGAGCCCGGTTGGGAACCCCAGGTAGTTCTCGATCTTCGAGCTGGTCCCGGCCTGCCCGCCGGGCGCGATGCGGTCCACGAGCAGCGTACGGAGGCCCTCAGACGCCCCGTAAACGGAAGCCGCGAGCCCCGCGGGACCGGCGCCGATGACCACGAGGTCGTAAGCCGTGCTCTGGATCGTGCGCCGCACGCCGACGAGCTCCCCGAGCATCTCGAGCGAAGGGTTCTTGAGGATCGCCCCGGTGGTGAGCATGACGACGGGCGTGTCCCCTTCGCAGATCTCAAGCGTGTCCAGGAGCCGGTGTACCTCCTCGCTCCGCTCCAGATCGAGCCAGGTGAACGGCACGCGGTTCCGCGAGAAGAACTCGCGAATGGCATGCGTCTCCGCGGAGAACCGCGAGCCGATCAAGCGAATGCCCGTGAGCCCGCCTTCGACCAGAAGGACGCGCCGCATCATGAAGGCGCGCAGGATCATATCGCTGAGCTCGGGCCGCTCTCTCACGATGGTTCGGAGGCAGGCGGAGGAGAGCACGATTATTTCGCAGTCCCCCCGAGCTACCCCGGAGACGACGCTGGGGCGGCCGGAAAGCAGATCGACGTCGCCCGTGAACTCGCCCGGCTCGTGGACCGCTACCCGCTTCGACTCGCCTGAGGAGTCTTCCAGAATCTCCACGTGGCCGGACTTCACGATAAAGAAACAGAAGTCGCGGTCCCCGGTCTTCCAAAGATAGTCGCCCTCCGGGAAATGGCGGACCTCTGCGTGCACCTCGATCGCCGCGATCTGCTCGGGCTTCAGGCGGGGAACGCGATTTCAGTGCGTGAGTCAGCCATGCCATATCATCCTCCCTATTCTCGCGTCCCTTCGATCTAGGCCCACCGGAATCCCTGTCAGTCCCCGGTTAAGTAAGGCCTCTTAAGGCTCTGTCCGCACCTTCATCGAAGGGACACGCCGCAGTTCGTGTAGCCGTCGCGCGTCGCGATGCCTGGGCTTTTTCTAAAGGCTCGCCACCTGCGGAGCATCCGGTGCCTACTACGCAGGACAGTGCGTGCCGGAGGTGGGACCGAACACGTCGCGACGCGGGACGGCTACACGACCTGGGGGGCGTAACCTTCCGACGGAGAAGTGGACAGGGCCTTTGGGACCCTAAGTTTCGATGATCTCGAAACAAGCCCACCCAAAGGCGTCCCCCGTGCGACAAAGTCCCTGTGCGCTCGCTCGGCCGAACCACCGCTTGCGCAAGCTTCTGGGTCCCGGGTTATCGAGCGGCTCACCGTGCGCTGCGGCATAGGGTTGCGGTGCTGTCGCGTAAGTCGCAGAATGAAACGCGCGCAACGGCGCGGAGGCCGAAATTGAACCCACGTTACACTCTCCTCTCGCTTCTCGTCTTGACGGTGCCGCTCATGGCCGGGTGCTCCGGCGACGGCGGCGGCGGCTTGCTGGGCCCCTCCAGATCGCCTTCGGTACGCTCCTCGGTCCCGGCCAGGAAGTAGGCCCGGTCGTGGACCCGGACCGCGGCGCGACCGGATCGGCCACCGTGACGGTTCCGTCCGGCTTGGCAAACCTTCGGGTCTCCATCCGGTCGCAGGGGCTGGCCAACGTGACCGCGGCGCACATCCATGTCGGGCGTCTCGGCGAGAACGGGCCCGTCGCCATGAGCCTGTTCGACGCACGAACCCAGACGTGGTCGGACGACTACAACATCACGGCAGACGCCTCTCGCCTGAACACGAACACCGTGCCGAACGTAAGGGCCCTGTTCCAGGCTATCCGCGAGAACCGGGCGTACATCAACGTCCACACCCAAGCCAACCCCGGCGGCGCGATCCGGGGCCAGCTCGGGAGAGCGTGACGCTCCGAGCCGAGCTGAGCGGAGGCCAAGAGGTGCCGCCGAACGGCTCCGCCGGTAGCGGAACCGCCGTCATCCGGCTCAACCGAGAGATGACGGCGTTTACCCTCGATTTGGACGCGCTCTCTCACCGGGGTTGCGGCCGCCCACATCCACGTCGCCGGTCGCGGCACGAACGGCCCCATCATCTTCCCGCTGTTCGCGGGCGGAGGGTGGCCGGGCCGTCTGACAGTGACGATGGATCCGTCGAAGCTGACCCGGCTGGCCGGTGCCCGATTTCGCCGGAGCCGTCCGCGCGATGCTAGGTCGCGGGACCTATGTCAACGTCCACAGCCAGACCGTCCCGTCCGGCGAGATCCGAGGACAAGTCGAGCCGCCGACGGAGGGATGAGACGCGTCAGGCTCGCCTAAAGCCACCGTGCCCGTCCGCTAAGGGGACCGTCGGGACGAGCACGGTTGAAGGAGAAGACCGGTAGCCGGCACAGGGTTCCAACCTCCGACCCTTGCATTTTCCTTCAGGAGCCCGGCAAGGCTGAGGTCCGAAGAGGCGACTTCTCCCGGACCCGCCATCAGCGCGGTCACGCTCGCTTGTCGCGCAAAAGACGCGCAGAGCCTCTCCCGATTGACGCCTGCAAAGATTCCTTTTCGAAACGGAGAAAACTGTGGTATTGTAGTTTAACGATAAACATGGATGAGGGCACTGTGCTTGCTCGCTCGGCCACGATGCGGGAGGTGGCCGAAAAGGCGCGAGTCAGCGTAATGACCGTGTCGCTGGCGCTCCGCGACGGCAGCGGCGCGGATCGCATGTCGGCCGAAACGCGGAGGAGGGTGCTGGAAGCCGCCAAAGAGCTGGGATACACCCACAATGCGCGGGCCCGTGCTCTCCGCCTCGGCCGCACCAACATCCTCGGCCTCTATGCCGGCCACGGATACATCAACGTCCGGCTGCCGTTTTTCAGCGAGGTAGTGAGCGGTCTTCAGGAGGGGTGCGAGCAGGTGCGGCGCGATCTGCTTCTCCACGGAACGTTTCACGGAGAATCCGGGCTGGACGTGTTGAAGGAGTTGGCCGACGGGCGGATCGACGGGCTGATCGTCACCGTTCCCCGGCAGTCGTCTCTCGCCCGGCACCTGGCCGATGTGAGGTTTGCGGTGGTGGCTATCGCCGACGCGCTTCCCGGAATTCCATCGGTCGTCGTCGACGATGCCGACGGTTCCCGGCAGCTTGCCGAGCATCTGTCGTCCCGCGGCCATCGCAAGGTCGTCTACGTCACGACCCCCGATAGCACCATCTCGTCGGCCGAGCGGCGGCTGGCGGCCTTTGTGGCGCACGCGGAAGACGTAGGCATCGAGACGGCAGTCGAACGGTTGCACACCGAAGAGTCCGAGGGGCAATTCGTCAATTCCGTCGTTGCTTCCGGCGCGACGGCGGTCGTCTGCTGGAACGACGTCGCCGCCTACGGCTTGCTCGCTTCCTGCGCGGCCGCCGGAATCCGGGTGCCGGAGGACCTGGCCGTCACCGGTTTCGACGGCGTCAGCTCACTCTACGGGTCGCCGCCCGCCCTGACGACAGTGGAGGCTCCTTGGGCCGAAGTCGCCCGAACCGCGGTCCTCCACCTCGACGCACGGCTCAAGGGCCGATCCGTACCGCTGGAAACCGTTTTGCCGGTCGGGCTCGTTCAGGGAACGACCACCTAGCCCCCCCCCCGATTTTTATATTCGCAACGAAGCAATAAGGAGATCCATATCATGCAACGCAGCAAAGCCTTCACCCTCATCGAGCTCTTAGTCGTGATCGCGATCATCGCGATCCTCGCCGCCATTCTCTTCCCCGTCTTCGCCCAGGCCAAGTCGGCCGCCAAAAAGACGTCGTCACTGTCCAACATCAAGCAGTTGGGCACCGCGCTCAACATCTACGGCGGCGACAGCGACGACATGTCGCCCCACACGAAGGTCCACGAGGCCTACGTGTTCCACGCTCGCCTCATGCCCTACGTGAAGAGCATGGACATGTTCAAGGATCCCGCATCGCCCGCCAAGCAGGGCATGTTGCAGCGAAAGCAGCACGACAACGGGTTCGGCAATTACATGATTCCGCCGGACGATGGTTGCATCGGCCTGGGCACTTCCAAGTTCGGTAGCGAAGACGGCCCTAACTCGAACTACTTCAAAGACATCTATCCGCCGTCGGACTACGACGTCAACATCAAGCAGTTCGCCTACTCGAACAAGATCTGCAAGTCGGCCCGTACACAGGACTACACCCAGCCGGGCTTTAGCCTCACTTCGGGCGCGACGTCGGGCGACGGCAACGAGGGCATAGGCGAAGCGCCGGCCAAGTCGTTCACCTCGGTCGCCAAAGCCGTCGTCTTCTACACGTTCGAGCCGGACAACACGGACTGGCCGGGCAAGAGCTTCTGGGGACCGAGCTACCAAGGCATGCACGGGGACAGCAACATCCTCGGCTTCGCCGACAGCCACGCCAAGTCGCATAAGACGAAGCAGATGATGGGTGCC
>JAUJNV010000140.1 GCA_030447945.1 Fimbriimonas sp.
CCTCAAGGGCGCGAAGCCCCTAGGCCTCGCCGAGTGGAGCGCGCGCCAGGGCAAGGAGCCGGACACCTACGCAAAGCCAAAGGGCCCGGTGCCGAACCCGTACCGGCCGGACCAGAAGGGCGATGAAGAGCCCTCCGCCCCGGCAGAGCCTGAGAAGACCAAGCCAGCTCCCGCCAAGGCACCTGCGGCGAAGAAGCCCGCGGTGAAGAAGGCGCCCCCCAAGGCCAAGGCTCCGGCAAAGAAGAAGGAACCCGCCCACAAGCCGGGACACGGAGGTTCGCGATGAAGAAGACCCTACTGGCTGCCGCCGGAGCGCTCGCCTTGGGCGCTTCGGCGCCGGCGACGGACCACGACAACATCGACGCGGGGCGTCCCTTGCGATTCGACGACGCCGAGACGATCGCCTTCCGTGAGCTCGCCTTCGAGTTCGGTGTGGGGCTCACTCTGCCGCGTCGTGGCGACATGGGTCTCGACGGCCAGCTCGAATTCCTCTACGGCTTCGCCCTCGACACGCACGTGGAGGTGGGACTCTCCCCCAGCCTTTGGGGGTCTGGCCGGGGCCTAAGCCTTGGAGAGCTCGACGTCGCCGTGATGCACAGCTTCAGCCGGGAGATCGGCAACCGGCCGGCGCTCGCGCTTAAGGCCGAAGTCGGCTTTCCAACCGGCTCGGATGAAGGCGGGCCGGTGTACCGGCTGCGGGGGATCGCGTCGAAGACCGCCCGGCAGTACGATCGGTTCCACGTCAACCTCGACGTGGAGTTCGCTCCGGATGCCGAAGAGGGCGAGCGGTCGACGCGCCTCGGCGCGATCCTCGGGTACTCCCGCCCCCTCGGCTACCCGACGAACTTCAACTCCACAATGGTCGCGGAGCTAGGTCTGCGACAGGGCGAGCGGACCCGGGACGGTGCGGTGTTCTCCCTCGGCCTGGGGCTTCGTCGCCAGATCTCGCCGCGTTCCGTGATCGACTTCGGCATCCAGTCCGAGTTCGCGAGCGGACGGGGTGGGAGCGACACTCACCTGCGGCTCATCGCAGGCTACTCTACGAGCTTCTAACCATGAAAAAGTCCATCATCTCCCTATCCCTCGCGGCCATCGCCGCCGCTCTCCTCGCAGGGTGCAGTCCAGATCCGGCGCCGGAGACGGCGGCGGGCCCTCGACCCACGGCGGCTCCTTCCGCGCCCGTCAAGGGCGCGGTAGTCGCTCATCGGAACGCGGAGGGCAAGCTCGAGTGCCCCGTCATGCACGCGCCAATCGAGTCCGAGGCCCAAGCGGTCGGCTACCAAGACCACGAGGGCAAGCGCTACTACTTCTGCTGCGCCGCGTGCCCCGAGAAGTTCAAGGCCGACCCGGCCAAGTACGTCAACCACGAGCACTAGGAACCCCTAAGCCATGATCACCACGCTACTCGTAACCCTTGCGATCGCCGCGCACGGCGACCCTCTGCGCTGTCCCGTTATGGGCGGGCCCGCCAACCACAAGCTGCCGGCGAGCGATTACAACGGCGTCCGCTACTTCTACTGCTGCCCCGGCTGTAAGGAGCCGTTCGAGAAGGACCCCCAGAAGGCCATCGCCGCCTCCCGAAAGAAGGGCCACGCCGTCGGCGTGTTCCTCTTCGACCCGGTGAGCGGCATGCGCCTGGAGCACGACAAGTCGATCAAGGAGCACTCCGACTTTGGCGGCACCCGCTTCCTCTTCTCGAGCCAGGCGAACAAGGCAATGTTCGACCAAGCCCCCGCGAAGTACGGCGCCCTCCCCAAGAAGGAAGCGCTTTACTGCCCAGTGGGCAAGGAGGCCGTGCCGAGCTACGCGAAAGCGAGCGGCTACGTCGATCACGCGGGTGTTCGCTACTACATGTGCTGCGCCGGGTGTGAGGGGAAGTTCTCCAAGGAACCCAAGAAGTACGCCATGGCCGCCGCCACCTTCGTGAACACGCCGGGCGTGGCTAACGACGCTCAGCAGCACCACGCTCCCCCGAGAGCGAAAGCGCAAGGCGATGACGAGGTGCCGTCGGTGAAGGTGGGAAAGTACCTGATCGAGCTGCGCCCGCCGGACGACGGTGTACGCGGGCGGTGGACATCAGGTTGTGGTCTGCTCGGCTCGACAAAGAAGGACTTGGAATGTGGGCGGGCTCGTGGGCGTCGACAACGTGGCGGCTTCGGCCGTCGTGACGATGCCGAGCATGCCGGATGCTACAAGCAGCCGAACATCACGTAAGGGTGTCGCAGGGCGTTCAGGGCATGGAGCTCTTTTTCCGCACGGCGGCGAGTATCAGATCGACCTGACGCTCACTCCCCCAGGCGCTGCCCCGGTGAAAGCGACCTTCTGGTGGTGAAGGACGAGCGGCCGGCGAACGCGACGAAGAAGCAGCCGTACGAGCTCAAGGTCGTCGGCTTTGGCCACGGCGCGAGTGCCGGGGCAGCCCGTGGATCTCAAGATGCGCGTGATCGACACGAGGAACCGACTGGCCCACGACGAGACCGATATCGCGCGCGAGCAGCGGTTCCATGATCGCCAGCAAGGACCCTGACGCAGTTCATGCGCGACACCCGGAGATGGCCGAAGACGGCACCTGGACCGCCGCGCCGTTCCCTGCGGGCGGCGAGTGGTGGATACCGGCGACGTCGCTCCCACGGGTAAGGGCAGCCGCATCCTGATCTGCGGGTGAAGGTCTCGAGGAGATCCTCCGAAGAACGAAGCCGATGTTCGCCGAATCAGGGGCCCTTTGCCTTGGGGCTTCGTCGGCACGATCGACCCCGGCGCCGTGCCCATCGGCAAGATGACGGTGCTCCGCGTGCGGCCAAGGACGAGAAGACGGGGCAGCCGGCGGGCGACACGCAGCCGTGGCCTGGGCGCGGCGGAGCACCTCGCGGTCATCCGAGGACAGCGGAACGGTGCAGCACCCGAAGGAGGACGAGGAGACGCACCAACTGGTGAAGAAGGGCGAGGTCCATTTTCACGGCGCGGTTCACAAGCCGGCGATGTACCGGGCGTACGCGCACGCAGTTCCAGCGCGCCGGCGAGATCAAGACGCTCGGGTTCACGCCTGCCGGTAAAGGACCCGTCGCAGTCCGTCAAACGGGCTCCCAAAGGCGGTGCTCAGGCGGCCAACGCGGCGGTCGTCGAGCGACCGGTGCCAGCAGCCACGCCCGGCGAACCTCAGCGCAAGGGTCGGCCAAAAGGTCCGGCTCACCTTCGTGCGCTCGAAGGACGACGGGTGCGGCGACGTCGTGAAGTTCCCGAGCCTCAGGATCAAGAGATGGCGCGCGGCCAGAGCGTGACCGTCAGCAGCGCGCGAGAAGCGGGCGGCGCTATCCCCGTTTACCTGTGGGATGGACATGTACAAGGGAAGGTCACAGTCAAGTAAGGCAGCATGGAGAATCTCGTCGTCGCCATGATCGTCGGCACTTCCGTCGTGGCCGCGGCCGTCTCCGTCAATCGCCGGAACGGCCTCGGCCGTGACAAGCCCAAGGAAGGCTGCCACGGAACCTGGCCGAGCTCAAACTCGTTGAAGAGGAAGATGCGGCGCGCAAGCAACCGGATTCAGGTGGTTATGCTCCTCGCGTTCTGGTTGCCTACGGTACGTCCGGAGCAAGCGCTCGCCTCCGTGCTATGCGGTTTCATGGGCGATCGCCATCAACCGGTGAGTGATCGAATCGTCAAACGAAGCCTAGTAGCTGCTGTCGAGGAGGCGAAGAGCCATGACGCAGAGCCGCAGATCCGGCGGTTGCTGCTTGAAGTCTGGACGCCGTTCACGGCGAACGGAGCCACTTGGGGTGTCCGCGCAGACGCACATGCTCATCTCCCGGGCTGGTGCCGCAGTGCCTGAAGCCGTTTTGATCCAGGTCGACCAGCGCGTTCCGTTCGTCTCGGATCAGCCTCCCCCGCCAAATCCGCGCCGACTATGGCCACGCTCCTCTATCCTGGAATCTCGACGTCTGCCGGCGGCTGTGACGCTGCGTATGTCTATTCATGAGTCAGGTCATCAAACTATTCGACAGGTACAAGTCTTTCCGATCAGAGACCCCAAACGCGCGGGCTCGAATGCGCGCGGCGCTCTAGCCGCAAGGTACGCGTCCTGAGGTGCGGAGCACGCTGGTCGCCATCGTGGTCGCGGTGACGGTGGTCGCCGCCGGAGCACAAGTCTCCCCGGTGCCGCGCTCGGGGCGCTTCGTCCTCCGTGCCAAGCAGGTAGGCGTCGGCCACGACGGCGAGGACCCGTGCCTGGGCAGCAGGCAAAGCTTGCGCCGCTGTGGAAGCAGAACCCGAGCAGCTGATCGCGAACCCGAAGCGGCTGAGCCTGACCCCGCCCGCAGCTCAAGCAGATGCAACTTTCTGACGCGGAGCTGGGCATCGGAGAAAGCGCTTGAAGGGGCGATCTCCTCATCAGGGCGAGCCGCTCAGGACGCCCGCGCTCCGTCGAGCGGATCGCCACAAACCTCGAGGTACTCGGCGCTCGCGGCGCTACGACGTCACGCGGGAAGAGTACTGGCAGGAGGCCCTCAAAGTGCTTCGGCTTCGCGTCGCGCGGGGCCGCCCAGAGCCTCCGGCAAGGGGCCGTGAATGAAGGCGTGGCTAGTCTCCTCTCGGCTCCTGGCCTGCCTCGTTAGCCGTCTCGGGGGGACCTGCCACAGGTGGAGGGGCCGCTCCGGCGGCACCAGGCGGTGGAGCTGGGTCTACGGCACAGCCCGGCAGTCGTTCGAGCTCTCTCGGAGGAGGAGGCGGCCGGAGAGGCGGGGCAGGCTGCCCCGTGCCGCCGCGCACCACAAGTCTCGGCCAACGGCTTTTGCCACCTCGAGCACCAACGGTAGCATTCTCGGTTCATCGCCCCGAGTCGAGCCGATGGGCGGCGATAGGCATCCCTACCGGAGCCTTTGCCGTGGCAGACTTGATGTCGCCCCTGTACACGGGCAGGATGCTGGGCTCGTTCCAGTCCGCTTCACTGCAGACCCAGGCGGCGACAGGCAGCTTCACCGAAGGCGAGGCAGATCGCCTGAGCGTCCAGGATGCGTACCTGCAGGCGCTTCGCGACTGCGAACGCGGCAGAGGAGGCACGCGTGCGGGCCAGCCAGGAGCTCGTGCGCACCACACGTGCTCAAGTTGCGGCAGGAAGGCCATCGAGGGCGTCGGTGCTTCGCGCGGAAGCGGGCTAGGCGCCGCCCACCGCACCCTCACGAGCGCGCTCGCAACGAGGGCGAAAAGGCCTATTGGATCTCAAGGCGGTAATGGGGGTCGATCTGGATTCTCCGATCACGCTCACGGACCCGCTGATCACTGCGGGGCCAGAAGGCAGGCTTGAGGATTACCTAAGCACCTCGATCATCCGCCGAGGCAGCCTCGTCGCCGCCCGCGCACGTTTGCGCGCGGTTTTCGAGGTTCGCGCGGCCGAAGGGGCGCTCCGGCCGCAGGTGTACGGCATGGCGATGGGCGACGCGGCTTCGCGCGACATGATGAGCGGAGGGACCGTCGGCGACACCTCGCCGTGAGCGTGCCTCTTCGACGCCGGCGAGCGCCGCTCGGAGGTCCGCCGAATGCGCGCGATGCGCGACCGCGCGCAGGCCGTTTTGCGCGGGCGGGGCGGTCGGGCGTGAGGTGCGCCAGGCGTGGCTCGACGTGCAAGGCACAGCGCCGAAGCATCGACTCCGCCCGCGCCTCCGTGGCCTCCGCCGAAGCTGGCCACCACGTGTGGCCACTACGCGTGAATGCGGGCAAGAGCATCCTCGTGGAGCAGCTCGACGCGCTCCAATCCCTCACCCGCGCCCGGGCAGACTTGGCCCAGGCGCTCTGCGACCACCGCATCGCCGTCGCTCGCATTGTGAGCGTGCGGCGGGCCGACCGGCGCTCGACGCGCCTCAACCAGGAGCCCCCAAATGAATACCCCCTGAAGTATCTCGCCATCGTTACCGTCCTCGGCCCCTCGTCGGATGCGGCAGCAGACAACAGCCCGCGCACCGTCCGTCCGCGGCCCCTGCGCCCATGAGCACCGATGCGCCCGAGAGCCCACCCCAGGCGGCAACGCCTTGGGCAGCAGATGAGCACAGAGCACTTCAGCGTCACCCTGACGAGCGACCCTAAGTCTCCGAAGGTGGGTGAAACGAAGTTCTCCGTGGAGGTCCTCCATCACGGCGCGCCCGCAGAGGACGCGAAGGTGCGCCTGAGCCTCTCCATGCCCACGATGGACATGGGTGGGCCCGAGGTGGAGCTCAAGCACACCTCCGGGCGCTCGGCCTTCGAGGAAGCGCGCGAAGCTCGGCATGGGCGGCGCTTGGCGAGGAGCGAGGTGGGTTCGGAGCCGAGGGCAGCCCGGGGACCGCCATCTACAACTTCGAAGTGAGCGAGTAGCGAACCGCGTATCTTCCTGCTCGGGCGCCTCCAGGCTCGCACGTCCCTTCTTCGTCGATGGCCGCGCTGGCGCTCGGCGTACGAACGAGCGCCGGGCCGTACCGGATCGACGTGGCCACCGACCCGGCGACGATACCGGTGGGGCTAAGGCGAACCTCCTGATCACCGTCACGGATGCCTCGGGCAAGCCGGTCCTGGGGGCGCAGGTGCGCGCGATCGCGCGAATGCCGGGCATGAACATGGGCGAGCGCGAGGAGACCGCTCGCCCTGGGGACGCACCGGGGCAGCTCGCGCCCGCCACTTCTTCCGATGGGCGGGCTGTACGAGGTGGCGGTCACCGTCTCAGGCGCCCAAGGGCAGGGCAAGGGAACCGTCAGTGAAGGCCGGGCAGACGACCACGCGGCGCGAGGGCGAGAGGGGGGTTCTCCCTTCTGAGCTTTTAACTGCCTTGGGTTGTCGGCGCGGCGGGCTTGGCGTGCGTTCTACCGCGTCCGCAAGACGGGCCAGCGACTGAACGTGCGGGCGGTCCTCAACCGTCAGGTCGTGGGCTCCCTGCTGCTCCTCGGCGCCGCGCTCGTGGTGGCTATGTGGTTCGTGAACAACAAGCGCCGCCCGGGTTCCGCAAGCCCCCGATCGAGGCGCAGGCGATGGAGATGAACACGCCCGCACCCCGAGGGGACGCTTCCGGTGGTGCTCGCACGGGTGGAAGCGCCGGCCGCTCGTTGCCTACGTCCGCTACACGGGCCAGGCTTCGTCGGTTACGTGGAGCAGACGTGGTGCCCCGCGTCACCCAGGCCATCGCCTGGATGCCCTACTACGTGGGGGACCGCGTGAAGAAGGGCCAGCTCCTGGCACGCCTCGAAACGAGCGCGCTCGATCCCAGTGGCGATGCGCAGCGCTACCGTCGGACGTGCGCAGCAGGGCGTGGGCGTTGCCGCCTTGGAGTACCAGGAGGCCCAGGCGAGGTCAGCCGGCGCCGGCGAAGGTGGGCGCGGCCCCAGGGTGAGCTCGCCCAGGCGCGCGCGATGCTCGGGGCCTCCGAGCAGGGGCGCTGCCGCCGAGCGTAGACTCCAGTCCGCACAGGCGGAGGTGCAGGGCGCTGCGATGAAGTTGCTGGCTCGTCGCTTCGAGGCGGACCGAACGTACATGCGCGCGGAGTACGGGCGAATGCAAGAGCTGTTCAAGGCGGAGCCGTGTCCCGGGATGAGCTCCAGCAGGCCGGCGGACGCCGACAAGGCCACCGACGCTGGTTCGACAGGCTAGGAAGGGTATTCGGAAGGGCGCTTGTCCGTGGTTCAGTCGGCTCAGGCGATGCCGAAGGCCATCGAAGCCAGGAGATTACGGCGGCGCGGCGGACAGTGCAGCAGGCGGGCGGGCGTGCGCGCGAAGCAGGCGGCCGTGCGCACCGCTGATCGACGCGGCGACGGCAACGAAGATCAGATGGACAGGAGAAGCCACGACGGTGAGCGAGAAACCACAGCGGGCTTGCGCGGGGCTACCACCCAGCGCGGCTATGCCGAGCTCCGAGCGACAGTGGACGGCGTCATCACATCGCGCCTGATCAGTCCGGGCGGCGGCCGTCAATTCCAGGCCAGCGGTTCCTGCGTTTCCCAGATCTCCCTATCCGGCTCCCAGGCCAACGTCGCCGAAAGCGACCTGCCGCGAATCCGTAAGGGCTCGCTCGCCCGCGTTTTCTCGTCGCGGCAAAGCGGATCAAACCGTTACCGCCGCGACAACCTCCGTCTCGCCTTCGCGGACCCGGGGCGCGGACGGGCGTCGTGGAGGCCATCTTCCGCGAGAATCGGGAGCGCCGGTTCCTCCCTGGGCAGTACGTCACGCTGGAGATTCCCGTCGGCGAGGGCGGGCGGCTCCTCGCTCGTGGTCCCCGCGTCGGCCGTCGAGCGCAGCGTCGAGCCTCGCCGCAGGGTGTGAGCTCGGCGACCACGGGCGTGCGTCCTGAATCGCCGAGCAAGGCGCGGATGGCGATGCCGTCGCTCTGTGGGAGGTGGGGCTGGGCGCGCAGGCGGGCGAGCTGGTGGCCGTACGCTCGGGCCTCGAGGAGGGCCAGCGCGTGGTGGTGTCCCCCAGCCCCAACCTGCGTGAGGAGGCCAGGGTCACCGACGCCGGCTTGTCCGGGGCGAGCGTCTCAACGCAAGCAGAAGACGCTCCGGACGCGCCCACGGTGAAGATAACCGAGCGCGGCTATGAGCCGAACACGGTGGATGTCCCTGCGGGTCAGGCGGCCCGGATTACGTTCCTGCGCACGACGGATCAGACGTGCGGCACGGAGGTCGTCTTTCCCGAGCTGAGGATTCGGAAGCCGCTGCCCCTCAACAAGCCCGTTACAGTCGATCTGCCGGCGGGGCCGAAGCGGGAACTCAGATTCACCTGCGGTATGGACATGTTCCGAGGCAAGGTGGTGGTGCGTTGAGGTCTGCCGATGGGCGCGACCACAAGCTGAACGCCCTCCACCTCATCCATAAGTGGTCGATCGAGCACTCGTACGCGGTGATCGCGTTCTACGTCGCGATGATCGCGCTCGCGTGGATCGCGATCGGGCGCATGCCCCGCCGCTTCGCGCCGTACGTCGAGAGCCCGATGGTGGGCGTGGTCACGATGATGCCCGGGCTTTCCGCCCAAGAGATGGAGCTGTACATCAGCAAGCCCATCGAAGAGCAGCTCGTGAACATCAAGGGGCTGCGCTACATCCGTTCGACCTCCCAGGACGGCTTTTCGATCGTGACGCTGGAGTTCCCGTACGGCACGAACATGCAGCGGGCGATCACGGATGTCCAGGCGCTCATGAACGTGACGCAGGCGAACCTTCCGGCGACCGGAGCGAACCTCAAGCCGTCGTTCGTCGTGCCCATCGACCCCCTGAACCTCCCTGTCCTTACCCTGTCTCTGCGGGGTGAGGCGGATAAGGGGTGGGACATGGTGCGGGTCCGCGAGTTCGCCGACAATACGGCGATCAGCCGCCTGAAGGCAGTCAAGGACGTCTACTCGGTCGTCCCGTTCGGAGGCTACCGGCGGCAGCTCCAGGTCAACGTAGACCGGGAGAAGCTCGCCGCCTACGGCCTATCCATCCTGGAGGTCCGCAACGCCATCGACCGGGCGAACGTGAGCGCGACGGGAGGCACGCTGACCAGCGGCGCCCGCGAGGGGATCATCCGCGTGGAGACGCGCGCCGCCTCGGCCGCCGATGTCCTCGGCTACCCGGTGGCGACGGTAACCGGGGGACAAGCCAGCCGTGGCCCAGCCCCCACGGGTGGAGGGGGTATGGGCGAGATGGGCGGTGGCGGAGCCGCCCCAGGCCCAGCGCCCAACGCCCAAGGCCCCAGCGCCTCTGGGCCGCCGAAGGTCGTCTACATCCGCGACGTCGCGCGGGTCGTGGACGCGCACTGGGAGCGTCGGAGCGCCTACCACTACCTCGATCACGCGCCAGGCAAGGCGGGCGAGGTCAAGCCGTCCATCTCCGTCTCCGTGATCCAGAACCCCGGCGCGAGCTCCGCCGAGGTCGTGCCGGCCGTGATGCAGGTGGTGCGGGGTCTCGAAAGGGAGTACCCGGGGCTGAGCTTCGAGGTCGCCTACGACAACGCCCACTTCGTGGACATCCTCTTCGAGAACGTCTGGCACGAGCTGGCGATCGCGGTCCTCTTGACCGCAGTGGCCGTGCTGCTCTTCCTCGGCGAGTGGCGCGGCACTCTCATCGCGGTCATCACCCTGCCCACCTCGCTGGCGATCGCGGTGCTCATGATGGTGCCGTTCGGAATGACCTTCAACAGCGGCACTCTGATCGGTCTGCTGCTCAGCATCGGGCGCCTCGTCGACGACAGCATCATCGACATCCACGCGGTGGAGCGGCACCTACGGATGGGCAAGAGCCCGAAGGAGGCAACCGTCGACGGAATTGCGGAGGTACGGCTCGCGGTCATTTCCTCCACGATCATGATCGTGCTCGCCCTGGTGCCCCTGATCTTCGCGGGCGGCATCGTCGGGCTGATGTTCGTCGAGCTCGTGTGGCCCCTGATCTTCGGCCTGCTCGCCTCGATGCTGGTTTCGTTCACGCTCACGGCGCTCCTCTGCGCGAACC
>JAUJNV010000141.1 GCA_030447945.1 Fimbriimonas sp.
ACGACCGGCACCGGGTCGACGGCGAAGCGCGCGATCCACTGCGGCGGCGTCAGGCCGCCTTCGTTCATGTGCGTGATCGGCGACCAGCCCTTGGGCCCCGGCCCCGTCGCGACGGCGAGCCAGGCGTCCGCCACCGCGCGCCGCGACTCGGGCAGGGTCCACGCGATCCCTTTCCGCTTGGCCTCCGCCCGGAGGCTGCTCCACCGGCTGACGATGACGTAGCGGATGGGAAGGTGGCCTTGGCGCGCCCGCCAAAGCAATGCGGCGTCCTCCTTCGCGAGCGTCTCCGCTTCGCTCCACAGGCGCTCCGCCTCCAAGACCGTCTCCAGGTTGAAGAACGGCGCGTCGGGACCGACCCAGATGCCCGTCACGTGATTCTCGGCGGTTTTCGCCAGCAGGTCGAGATACGCCTGGATCGGCTTCGCCGCCGGGCCGTAGTAGCCTTGGAGAAACTCCCGGATGAGGGCCCGGTCGTCCTGCTTGGGGTTCCAAAGGAGCTGCGCCTGGACCCACGCGTGCATCTCCGCCATGCTCGCGCCGTACGACTGGTAGGCACCCTGTTCGAAGAGGCCCTTCACGCCGTTCTCCGCGAAGAACCGCTCGTTCGGGCCCACCACGCACCAGTTAGGGAACGGCAGCATGTAGTGCGGGAAGTCCGTGACGTAGTTCCACACGTAGAGGCGGTTCGTGAGCCGGCTCCAGTCGCGGACGTCCTGCGCGAACGCGGCGTTCGAGGGGTGCGTGAGTGGCTGCGCGAAGTTGCACTCGATGCTGCAAAGCCGGACGATCACGTTGTCCCGGGGCCGCAAGGTTTTCGGCGCTTTGCGTGTGTACTGGTAGGCGAGCGTGTCGATCGCGACGCCGGGGTGATCCTTCTCGATCTTCTCGCCGACGTAGTTGGCGAGAGCGAGCACACTGGCGGCTTGGGTGCCCTCGGCATCGTCGAGCGCCTTGCAGTTCGCGCACTGACACGCGCCGTACCAGTCGTTCTGGCTGACCGACACGATATTCGCACGGGGATTCGCCGCCAGCCACTCGCGCACGCGCTGCACCACGAAGTCGCGCAACTGGGGGTTCGTTGTGCAGAGCTGGGCGCCCTCCGCTTTCCGCTTGCCGTCGATCAGGCTGTACCACTCCGGGTGGTCCTTGAAGTGCTTTTCGGGCGGGACCAGGGGGAAAAACGTGTGGACGAACCCCTCGTACTCCACCCGCCCCCCATCCTCGTCGGTCAGCCGGGCGTGCCACGCGTTGGAGTTGTTGCGCCGCGCCCAGTCCCGGTCGAAGGCGTGAAACCAGAACGGCGAGCGTGCCTCGAAAACCGGCTTCTCACGAACGTCCATCCCCGTGAGGGGGACGGCGGACCCCTTCGGCACGGCGGTGGCCCACGGCGTCCACCAGCGGATGCCCCGCCGATGGAGATACCGGTTCACCGCGTAGACGGTCCCTCGGGGCCGCCCCCCGGCGAGGATCAGCCGCGACCCCTTGCTCTTGATCAGCAGCTCTTCCGGCTCCAGCTTCCCGAAGTCGACCTCGGGGCACAATTTGCGCACGAGCGGCCCCTCCCCCACGAGGATGGACTTAGCCGGAGCGGACCACGCTTCGACCGTACGGAACCGTTTCCCCGTCATCCCCTCCAGCCCCGCCGCGAGCTCCCGAGCGGCCAGACGCTCCGGAGCCGTCGCCCCCGGCTGGATCACGATCAGGGTCTGGGCAGACGGCACAGTGGCTCCTTGTGCGCTGAGGAAGGCGGGAAGGGCCGCGAGGAAGAGAAGGGCCGGCGCGTAGCGCATGGTATTAGATTAAACCATCCACGAGGTGTTCGGGTGGCAAGAAGCCGTCTCACAGGTCGATCGTCGTGCCACGCTCATCCCCAGGATCGCCTCGCTGCAGCCCTACTGCAGAGGGCACGCGGGAAGGGAGTCGTCGCCCTGCGCGACGCCTAAACCTAACGTGAGCAATGGTCGGACCGACCGTACGTACAGCTAGCAGTGGAGGCTCCGCAGAGGGTCGAGCTTGAGAAAGACCCAGGCGTCGCGCAGGGCGACGGCTACACGCGCTTCGCGCGCACCCTCCGAAGAGGAAGTGGGCAGAGCGAGACGATAGAGAAGCTCGCACCTCTCAACCTGAAACCTTCCACCTTAAACCCGAGGATCCTAGTTCCGCCGCCGGCGCGTGGGCTCCACCGCGCTCCAGCTCGGCGGCTCGACTCCGTGCAGGTGCCTCACGAAGTAGTCGCGGCGCTTCCGCTCGCCGTAGGGGCCGCCGCTCGTGTGGTCGGCGCCGGGGATTACGACGAGCTCGAACTCCTTGTCCGCCTTGATCAGGGCGTCCGCGAAGCGGAACGTCGACTCCGGCGGCACGTTGGTGTCGAGCTCGCCGACGATCAGCATCAGCTTGCCCCGGAGGTTCTTCGCGTGCGTGATGTTCGACTGGGCCTCGTAGTGGGGGCCAATGGGGCCCATCCACTGCTCGTTCCACCAGATCTTGTCGATCCGGTTGTCGTGGCAGCCGCAAGCCGACACCGCCACCTTGTAGAACTCCGGGTGGAAGAGGAGCGCCCCGGCCGAGCTCTGGCCGCCGGCGGAGGTTCCGAAGACGCCGACGCGCTCGGCGTCGACATGACGGTACTTCCTCGCGAGCGCTTTGATCCAGAGGATGCGGTCCGGCAGGCCCGCATCGGCGATGTTCTTGTACGCTACGTCGTGGAACGCCTTGCCGCGGTTGCGGGTGCCCATGCCGTCGATCTTCACCACGATGAAGCCCAGCTCGGCCATCGACTGTAGGCTGCGGTGCGGGGCGAACGACTTCGGCACGAAGGAGTCGTGCGGGCCCGCGTAGATGTCCTCGATTACGGGGTACCGCTTGCGCGGGTCCATCTTCGAGGGCCGGTAGACGATCCCCCAGATGTCCGTCTTCCCGTCGCGCCCCTTGGCGACGAAGACCTCCGGCGCGCGCCAGCCGCCCGCCTTCAGCGCGGCGACGTCGCCCCGCTCCAGCTCGCTCAGCAAAGCCCCGTCGCTCGCGCGCCGCAGCTCGTGCACCGGCGGAACGCCCACCTGCGAGTAGGTATCGACGAGCGTGTTGCCGTCGGGCGAGAGCTGGATCGTGTGGTTGCCGCGCGCCGGGGTGAGGGGGGTGAGGCCCGTTCCGTCGAAGTTCACCCGGTAGTAGTAGGTGAAGTAGGGGTCCTCCCGCGGGTCCATCCCACTCGCGGCGAAGACGATCTGGCGCGCCTTCTCGTCCACGCGAACCACCTGCCGGACGACCCACCGCCCGCTCGTGATCCCGTTCACGATCCGGCCGTCGTCGTTCGTGAGGTACAGGTGCCCCCACCCGTCCCGCTCGGAGCGCCACACGATCTCGTCGGTCCCAGGGACGAACTGGTCAAAGGCCGCCGTGCTGTCGAAGAAGGTCGCGGGGTCGTCGTCGACCAGCGTGCGCGACTTGCCCGTCGCGGAGTCGACTTCGATGATCCGCCAGCGGCCGTAGCCGCGGTCCATCTTCTCGTAAGTGAACCGCCGCCCGTCCTTCTTCCAGCGGACGCCCGGCAGGTTGCCGTAATCCACCGGCTCCGCCTCCACGGGCTTCGCCGAGCGGCTCTCGGGGTCGAGGATCCACAGGTCGAAGACGTCCACCTTGTCCCCCGGCTGGTCGTACACACGGGAATGAAGCACGGCGCGCGTGCCCACCTTCGCCGACGACTCCAGGACGTGGGCCTGGCGGCGGTCGCCCGGCGTGACGCGCACGGCGATCAAGCGCTTGGAGTCGGGCGACCAGGTGACGCGGGAGAAGTAGGCCTCGTCGGTGCCCGCGTCGGTGAGGGCAAACTCCTCGCCGTCCTTGGACTTGACCCGAACGTTGGCCTCGGCGATACGCGCGACCCAACGGCCATCGGGCGAGGTG
>JAUJNV010000142.1 GCA_030447945.1 Fimbriimonas sp.
CCCCGTGAGCGCGAGCCCCGTCTCGCTCTCCGGCGGCCCCCCGCGCGGTCCCAGGCTCGGTCCCAGGCTCGGTCCCAGGCTAGAGCGCGTCCATCACCCGTTGGGCAATGGACGGGTTGCCGAAGGGGGGCATGAGGTAGATGCCCTGGGCGAAGCCGCGCAGGGAGGAGGCTAGGCGCTGCGCCTCCTCGATGCCTATCGCCAAGGCGGAAGCGTCGTCTGGCGCTTCGGCGATGCGCGCGCGCAGCCAGTCGGGGACGTCGATGCCCGGCACCTCGTTGTGCATGAACTCGGCGTGCCTCTGGCTCCTCAGGGGAAGCACCCCCACCAGGCAGGGAACCTTCGCCGCCTCGCACGCCCGCGCCGCCCCCTCCGCCGACCGCTGGTCGAACACCGGCTGCGTGTAGACGAGGTGCGCGCCCGCGTCCACCTTGCGCCGCAGGCGGTCCTCCTCCAGGGGCTGATCCGTCGCAGCGGGGTTGTAGGCGCAGGCGATGGTGTAGCCGCAACGGACCCCTACCGAGTAGCCCGCGAGGTCGATCCCCTCGTTGAATCGCGCCATGATGCGGATCAGGCCGATGGCGTCGATGTCGAACACGCTCGTCGCGCTCGGATAGTCGCCGATGGTCGTCGGATCGCCCGTCACGGCGAGGATGTTGCGCAGCCCCAGCGCGTGCCATCCGAGCAGATCCGATTGGATCGCGAGCACGTTCCGGTCGCGGCAGGAGAAGTGCATCGTGACCTCGATGCCGACCTTGCTCTGCACCAGCGCGCTCACCGCCGCCGGGTTCATCCGCAGCCGCGCCCGCGCGCCGTCCGAGATGTTGATCGCGTCCGCGCCCGCGATCTTCAGCGCCCGCGCCCCGGCGAGGAGCTTGTCGAGGTTCAACCCGCGGGGCACGTCCATCTCCACCGCCACCAAAAACTTCTTGCCCAGCTTATGCGCCAGCTCGCTCGGCTCCGTCGCCCCCAGCGGCGCGCGCTCCTTGGTTTCCCGCGCCACGGCCTGGTGCGTCTTCGGCTTGGGTTTGCGCTCGTTCAGGAGCGCCCGCAGACGGCGGATGTACTCCGGCGTCGTGCCGCAGCAGCCCCCCACGATCTTGGCGCCCTCCTCCACCAGCCGCACGGCGGCCTTCGCGAAGTATTCGGGGGAGGAGTCGTAGGCGACGGCGCCTTTCACAAGCTGGGGCATCCCCGGCGTGGGGAAGGCGAGGATCGGCAGCGACGTCGTCTCGGCGATCTGCCGCACGAGGTCGAGCATCCGCTGGGGTCCCACGATGCAGTTCGCCCCCACCGCCGCGACGCCCAGCTCCTCCATCGTCTTCGCGCAGCGTCCCGGCAGCCCTTCCGCCAGCATCTCGCCGTCCTCGATGTACGCCTTGCTCGCGAGGATGGGAAGATCCGACACTTCCCGAACGGCCTCCACGGCAACGCTCAGCTCGCAGAGGTCGATAAAGGTCTCGAGCATGAAGCCGTCCACACCCCCCTCGGCGAGTGCCTGGGCCTGTTCCCGAACCGCCTCCGCAACCTCGGCCTCGGTGATGCTCCCGATCGGCTCCATCGGCTTGCCGACCGGCCCGATCGCACCGAGCACGAGCCCCGTCTCGCCCGCCGCCTCCCGCGCGAGACGCGCCCCCGCGAGGTTCAGCTCGCGGACGTCCACGTCCTGGTCCCCCAGGCGAAGGCGGTTCGCCTCGAAGGTATTGGTCTCCACGAAGTCGGACCCCGCCTCGAAGTAGGCCCGGTGCGCGTCCCGCACGATGTCCGGCGCGAGGAGGTTCGCGAGGTCGTAGGGACGGCGCGAGAACCCGCGCTCCGCGAGCAGGGTCCCGTTCGCCCCGTCACCCAGGAGCACGTCGCGCTGGAGCGCCTCGATTAGCCTCACGGGACGATTATGGCGCGTGACCCCTATTCGGCATGGAGCGGTTCGGCCCATACTGGGTCATGTTCGGAGCCATCATCTCTTTGACCAGCGCCCTCCTTCTCAGCCCCCAGCACAATGGAGCGCGTCCGCCCAAGTGGCTCGACACGAAGCTAGCCGGTTACCTTCTCGCCCACGACGACAAGCGCGGCCAAGCGGGGGTTTTCGACAAGCGCACCGGTTTTCACCTCGTCCGCACGATCGACTGCGACGGAGCCCACATCATGGTGATGCTCACCCGCGACCGGCGCGAAGTCTCGAACCAAGGCTACAAGGTCCACAAGGGGCATGAGCTGCACATCGAGGACACGAGTTGGCGGCCCCTCGATAACAAGCCGCTCCCCAGCCTCAGCACCGGAAAGGGCGTGCGCATCGGCGACTCGCCACAGCGCGTGCGTGCCCGTCTGGGAGCGCCCCGCACGGTGAAGCGGACGGGCGCGCGCAAGCAGTTCCTCGAATACACGTATCTTTGGAAGAACGTCAAGAACGGCGTCGGGACGGAGTGGAGGAACCGCTACACGTTCAAGGCAGGCAAGCTGATCGAAATCGCGTTCAACCGCGACATGGTTCCTGGCTGTGGCGAGTAGGGTCCGCTACGCGCGAGCCCTATGGAGCGCGGCGGCCTGGCGTCGCTCTCTATAGCGCAACTTGGCGCGCGTTTTCCTGATGAGAGGCCGTAAGAGCAAGACGGCGTCAGGCCGCCTCACGGAAAGCGGAGCCCGGTCGCCGCACTCCAAATGAACCTCGAACGAGGTGGCTCTGCGGCTGGCGTGGCGGAGTGCGACTACGTTGGCCTTGAACCTTCGGCGGCGTCAGCGCCACCTATTATCGATGGTCCTGCTCGCACTCCTGCTCTTGGGCCAGCTCAAGAACCCGAGCTCCGCCATCCGCCGCGTCGAGCTGGGCGGAGACGAGGTTTTCTTGGCGCGCTGGTTCGACGGCCGGCGGCTCCTCCTGTCGCGACGAGGGAAGGACCGCCCTGTGTGGGTATGGAGGGACGTCCGGACCCGGCGTGAAATGCCGCTCCGGCTGTGGGGAGACGCGCATCCGCCATCGTCGCTCGATCCTTCGCCCGATGGCGAGCGCCTGATGTGGAGCGAGAGCCGTCCCCTTGGAGGGGACGACATGGTCGTCCACGTAACCACAGCACGATTGGACGGCACGCAGAAGCAATCCGCGCGGCTGGGGCACATCAATAGCCATGTGCTGTGGGCGCCGGATAGCCGGAGCTGGATCGAGATCCCCGCGCACTCGGGCCCCGGCGATGTGAAGGTGTTGCGCCACGACGTCGCGACCGGCAAGGTGCAGGCCGAGCGTTGGGGGCCCCTCGACAAGAAGTATGCGACGAGCTTCGTCGTAGGACTCCCCCCTCGGGGCACCCTTCTCATCTCCTCGGATTGGCGAGGGCTAGCGCCCGTGATTCAGACCTTCCACGTGCTGGAGACGAACGCCGGAGGCTCGCGACTCCGGCCCCGCGTCCATCGGATAAGGATGCCGCCGAACGCGCACATTTGGGCGCAAAACGACGATGCGTTCATCAGCTTCAACCGCCAAGGCGACCGAGTCGCTTTCTTCCTCAAGCGCGACCGGCAGCGCGAGCCCACCATCGACTCAAGGGGACCTGCGCTCACGCCGGAGCAGCGGGCCTTTGCGGGCCGACGCCTTCAGGAGCGCCTGAGAGAACCCTACGAACTATGGGTGGGCGACCTAAGGGGCCGAGGCATGCGGCGATTGGCGACGCTATCCTTTCGATATGATCCGGTTAGGTCCTACGCGACGGAGCCCGCAGACCTCCAGTGGATGCCCGACGGGCGGCACGTAAGCTATCGCCATATGCGAACGATGTATGTGTTCAAGACCGATTGAGCATTTGAAGGTGTTCATTGCCAAGCGGCCCCCGATCCTCCAGGAGGATCGGGGGCCGCTTGAGGCGCGCTGAGGGAGAAACCTTACTTCTTGGCCGAGAGCTGGGCCGTGCGGCGGATCTGCTGAGCTTCCGCGCGGAGGTTGCGGACCGCGGAGGCTTCGTGGTCGCGGGGGCCGTTGTTCGGGTTGCTCACGTCGAGGGGGCCCATGATGTCGCCGCGGGAGGAGCTGTCCT
>JAUJNV010000143.1 GCA_030447945.1 Fimbriimonas sp.
CGACAGGTACACCACCACGCGCCCACTGAAGGGGCCGGCGTAGACGCTCGCGGGGAAGGAGACCTCGAAGCGAACCGGCCCGGTCTGCGGCGACCCGGTCTGCGGCGATCCCGTCTGCGGCAGAGCGGCCATGAGGCCAAGGGCAAAGAGGAAGGAGCCCGGCATGCGACATTGTGGACGAAACGCCGGACCACAATGGCACATGCACGTTCGCGACGCTGCTCTCCGGCTCCTCCACGAGCACACCCCTTCCGAGTCGCTCCGGCGGCACTGCCTCGGAGTCGAGGCCTGCATGCGTTGGTACGCCAGAAGACTGCACGAGGACGAGGAGCGGTGGGGCTTCACCGGGCTGCTGCACGACTTCGACTACGAGGGGCACCCGGACGAGCACCCGAAGTGGGGCATGCGGCTTCTGGAGGAACAAGGGTGGCCCGCGGACGTTGTGCGGGCGATCGGCTCGCACTACGAAGCGGCGACGGGCATCGCCCCGGAGACGCCGATGGAGCGCCACCTCGTGGCCTGCGACGAGCTGAGCGGCCTGGTGACCGCCGCCGCCTACGTCCGCCCCAGCCGCAGCGTACGGGACATGGAGGTCTCCAGCGTCATGAAGAAGTTCAAAACGCCCGCCTTCGCCGCCGGCGTCAACCGCGAGGACGTTCGCCACGGAGCGGAGCTGATCAACCTGCCCCTCGAGGAGCACATCGCCAACGTAATCGCCGCGATGCGGGAGAGAGCGGAGGAGTTGGGGCTTTAGGGAGTGATGGATGAGGGAAGTGATGGGGTGATTTAGGTGAGGGGGGTGATCCGGACTTCTTCGTCACCTCCCTCACCCCCATCACCCCTCACTCCCTAAAGCCCGACGATCACCCTCGCGGCGACGGCCAGTTTCTCGGCTGTCGTCGTCCGCGCTCGGCCGTGGAAGACATCGTAGCCGCGGGCCTCGATACGATCGAGGATGCGGGAGTAGAGGATGTGGGCGAGGCGCACGGCGTTGCGGCACTCGCGCGGCAAGAGTGGCCACCCCTGCTCGGCGAGGGCGTAGAGGGCGCGGGCGCGCTCGATCTCGAAGCGCATGAGCCGCACGAACCGCTCGGAAGCGTCTCCCCGCAGGATCTCCTCTTCCGAAACGCCGAACGAGGCGAGGTCTTCCTGGGGAAGGTAGATGCGTCCTCGGCGCGCGTCTTCTCCCACGTCGCGCAGGAAGTTCGTGAGTTGCATCGCCTCGCCCAGCGCCTGGGCGGCTCGGGACGCCTGGGGGATCGCATCGGCGCCGAGGACGTGCAGCATCATCACTCCAACGGCCGCCGCGCTGCCGCGCATGTACCCGCGCAGGTCTTCGTAGGTGGCGTAGCGGGCGACCTCCAGGTCCTGCTCCATCGCATCGAGGAAGAGGAGAGGCTCATCGATCGGCATGCGCGTCTCGCGCACGACGTCGCAGAACGCGCGCATCACCGGGCGCTCCGGCCGCACGCCGTCCAGCCCGCGCAGGAACGAGCTCCGCCACTCCCGCAGCTCCCGCGCCAGCCGGGCCGGGGTCCACGAGCCGGGATTGTCCACCCACTCGTCCGGCACCCGAACGAACCCGTAGAGCGCATGCACGCGCCGCCGCGTGCGCGGGCGGAAGCGTTGGCTGGCGAAGTAGTACGTCGTGCCGTACCGCTTGTGCAGGCGTCGGCACTCCGCATAATCGTGCCGCGACGCAAAAGGCGCGCCGGGGGACGCCTCGTCTACGGGCACGGATCGTGGACGCTTGACCTGCATGGGGTGGTCTTATCTACTACGGGGCGGGAGACGGGGCGTTTTTGAGCCTTGGGGCATTAAGGCGTCAAGGCGTTCCCGAGCCTTCTCCAACGCCTCAACGCCCTCCCCTTCCCCCCATCCGCCTCATATCCATCCGCTCGTTCACGTCCTTAGTCCCGCGCACGAGCGTTTGGAACGCCTCAGGCTCGAAACGGACCTTGACCGCGATCTCGTCGAGCAGCGCTCCCACTGCCCATCGTGTCCGCTCGGCCAGCCCCTCGCCCGACTCGACAGGCCGGCCGGGGAGCACCCAGCATTCCGGCCTCTCGTGCAGCGACATCTCGTAGCGAATCCCCACCGGCACCACCGTCGATCCCGGCACGCTCCGGGCGACGGTCTCCAGCGCCTTGCCGAAGCGGAGCAGCTCCGGCGGACGGTGGAGGTCCGCCTCGGCGAAGAGGAGCAGGCTGCGCCCCTCCGTGCGCATGAGGCGGATCGTGCGCTTGACGGTCGCGGCGCGCCGGCCCGGATCGCCGGGCGGGTACGGCATGCCGCCGACCCGGGCGAAGAGTGGGAAGGCGTCGAACTCGGCGATCCAGTCCAGCGTCCGCAGCCCCAGCGCCGACACGAGGTGATACATCACGTAACCGTCGTGCCACCCGTGGTGGTTGGGCACGAAGATGGCGGGACCCGGAATCGGCTCGGCGGGCGGTATCCAATACACCCCCCGGAACGACTTGCGCACCGACCGGCGGATCATCGCCCCCACCGCCCGCCCGAGAAGACCCTCGTCCTGTGGCACGATAGAGTTTAGTGGGTAGTAGGTAGTGGGCAGTGGGTAGTCGAGGAATGGCGATGCAACCGACTACCCACTACTCACCACTCACTAACCCCCAGCGGCCCCGGTAGAATCCGCCTGCGGTGATCCCCTTGCGCAACGACCGGCCCAAGGATAGGGTGCCTCTCGTGACGTGGGTTCTTGTGCTGCTGAACGTCGGCATCTACCTGTGGGACCGCCAAGGCGCGCTCTTCGGGCCCAACATCGTGTTCGCGGACCTCTCGATGCGCCCGCGCGAGGTGGTGGGGGCGGTGGAGAGGGTGGGCGACAGCTTTCCGCTGGTGACCCTCTTCACATCCATGTTCATGCACGGCGGGCTGGGGCACCTGTTGGGCAACTTGGTGTTCCTCTGGGTGTTCGGCCCGGCGGTGGAGGAGGCGACGGGCCCTTGGCGCTACGCGCTGTATTATCTTGCCTGGGGCATCGCCGCGGCGGGAGCCCATATCTGGGTGGATCCGACGTCGGCCGTACCCGTACTAGGAGCGTCGGGGGCGATCGGCGGAGTGCTCGGCTCTTATCTCTTGCTCTTTCCGTCGAGCAAACTCGAGGTCGTGGTGCCGCTTCTCGCCTTTCTTTCGTTAGAGGTGAGTGCCTGGATACTTCTCGGGCTATGGTTCCTCTGGCAGATCGCCGTGCCACAGGAGGGGGTGGCGAACTGGGCCCACGCGGGAGGGTTTTTGGCAGGCATGGTGACGGTACTGGTGATGGGCGGACGCAAGACGGTGCTCGCGGGGCGGGAGACGTATGATTTCTAATTCTGATGGCGCCGATGCACCTGCCGGTGATCCTTTAAGGCCGTCGGAGGCACAGACAGGAGTGTCTAGCCCGCGCAAGCTCCCCCTTTGGCTCATGCTCTCCGCTCTCGCGGCGGCGGGGCTCGCCCTCGCTTCCGTGGGCTACCGCTACCGCGTGGAGTCGCGCAACAAGGCGGTCGCGCTCGCGGTGGAGTACGAGACGGTGGAGCAGCTCGCTTCCGTCCAGGGCATTCCGCCCGAGGAGGCGCTTCGGGACCTGAAGAACCGCGGCCTCGGGGCGCTCGTGATCTCCGAGGAAACCATCGGCGAGATGGTCGGCGAGGGTCGGGTCCGCGTCGTCTCGTCTGAGGCGCCGGCGGCCCCCGGCAAACGCCCCGAGCGGCTCGCCAAGCTCATCTTCGACGACCTCAGCCTCGTGCCGCGCGTGAAGCGCGGCTTGAACATCCGCTTCGGCGCGTTCGCCGGGCCGCTGGACGTGCAGGGAAAGGAGCTGCCTCTGCCGCGCGTCACCACGTCGCTCGCCCGCTCGACCTCCATCGGCCTGAATCCCGACCAAGCGGCCTTCGCCCGGGAGACGGGACTTCTCATCATCGCGCGGCACGGCAATCCCGGAGGCGCGAACGACCGCTACGTCCGCGAAACGCTGGAGTGGACGAAGGAGATGGGAGCGGCGGCCTTCCTGCCGTC
>JAUJNV010000144.1 GCA_030447945.1 Fimbriimonas sp.
CCGGCTACCGCGAGCACGTCCGGTGACGGGAGGTCAGACGTGTGCTCGTCCGATGTGTGCGCAGGAGGGGCTGCGCGTGCTCGGCGACGCGGGCGCGCAGGGCGGCGAAGAGGTCGCCCTCCAAGGCGAGCGCCTTTTCTTCCGCGCCGAGGACCAGCGACTCGTGCTCCTTGAGCTCCGCCGTGATGTACCGCTCGGCGTTCGCGGTCGTCTGCTTGCGCACGTAGTCGGCCGGGACCTTCGCCGAGTGGAGCTTCGAGACCTCCAGGTAGTAGCCGAAGACGGAGTTGAACCCCACCTTCAGCCCTCCGATGCCCGTCCGCTCCCGCTCCTTCGTCTCCACCCCGGCGATGTACGACTTGCCGTTGCGCGAGAGCCCCCGGAGCTTGTCCAGCTCCGGGTCGTGCCCCCCGCGGATCACGCCCCCGTCGCGCAGGGCATGGGGAGGATCGTCGACGAGGGCGCGCGCGAGCAGGACCGCGATGTCCGCGTGGTCCGACATCGCCTCGCGGAGCTCCTGGATACGGCCCAGGCCCACTTTGCGCAACGGGTCCGCGAGCGATGGCAGGGCCTGGAGCGACGTCCGTAGCGCCGAGAGGTCGCGCGGTCCGGCGAGCCCGGCGGCGGCGCGGGAGACGAGGCGCTCGAGGTCCGATAGGCGTCGCAGGCCGTCCCGCAGGTCGCCGCGGGCGAGGGCCTGGGAGACCAGCCGCTCCACCGCGTCGTGCCGGGCGCGGATGGTTGGCGCGTCGAGCAGGGGCTGTTCCGTCCAGCGGCGCAGGAGCCGCGCGCCCATCGGCGTCGCCGTCTCGTCGAGCACCCCCAGCAGCGTGAAGCGGCGCGAGCCGTCGGCCATGTTGGTCGTGATCTCTAGGGAGCGGCGCGTGGCCGGATCGAGGCGCATGAAGCCCTCGATCGAGTAGGTCGAGAGCGCGCCGACGTGAGTGAGCGAGAGGCCGTTCTTTTCCGCGTAGCCGAGGACCATGGCGGCGGCCGTGGTCGCCGCCGGCTTCTCCTCCGCTCCGAAGCCTTGGAGGTTCGCCACGCCAAAGTGATCGAGAAGCTTTCTTCGGGCCCGTTCGGGAGGAAGCGCGGGGAGCGGCGTGACGGTCGCGCCCAGCGCTTGGCCCGCCAGGTCGCCGTACGCTTCGGCGCCCGCCCCCACGAGGAGCTCCGGGGGACGGACGCGCGCGAGCTCCTGAAGCAGCCGCTCCTGCATGCTCTCGCCCGCGATCTCGGTTGCCGCGAACTCCCCCGTGCTCGGATCGAGAAGCGCGAGACCCGCCCGGTCTTCCGAGGCGCACACCGCCGCGAGGAAGTTGTTCTGCGCGGCGCTGAGCATGGAGTCCTCGACCAGGGTGCCGGGGGTGAGGACGCGAGTGATCCCTCGCCGCACGAGCCCCTTCGCGCTCTTGGGGTCTTCCAACTGCTCGCACAGGGCGACCTTCAGCCCCTGGGCGAGCAGACGCGCGAGGTACTTCTCGACGCTGTGGAAGGGCACGCCCGCCATGGGGATACGCCCGTTCGCGCCGTCCTCCCGGCCCGTCAGCGTGATCTCCACCGCGGCGGCGGCGGTCTCGGCGTCCTCCCCGTAGAACTCGTAGAAGTCCCCGACGCGCATCGCCAGCAAAACGCCTGGGTTCTCCGCCCGAAGGGCGAAGTACTGCTGGAGCATGGGGGTGCGGGGGAGCATGGGTATTACGGTGTTGCGGTATTCCGGAGCATCCAATACCGCAACACCGTAATACCGCAATACCTGAACACCCGAACACCTGAACACCCCGTCCGTCATAATGACGCTTGCCACCATGAAGAGGCTTTTCCTCCGCTGGGTGTTGCTCGCGCTTTCCGTGATCGGGGCGGCGCTCGTGACACAGACGCTCGACCTGGGATTCAAGGTGGACTTCCTGGAGCGCCGGGACGCAACCGAGTTCCTCAAGCTTCTCCTCGGCGTGATCGTGCTGGGCCTGCTCAACGCGACGCTCGGGAAGATCCTCAAGCTGCTGACGCTTCCCCTGAGCTGCCTGACCCTCGGGCTCTTCTCGCTCATCGTAAACGCCGTCGTGTTTTGGGTCGCCGCCAGCCTCGGGCTCGGCTTTAGCATCACCCGTTCCGGATTCATGGGCTTCGTCGCCGCGCTGGTGGCGAGCCTGCTGGTGTCGGCGATCAACGGAGCGCTGGGGGTGTTCCTGCCTGACGACAAGGAAGACTAGATGATCAGGGGCTACCGTCTCCGGCGACTCCTCGCGCCCACGGCGGGGCTCTGGCGGGCGGTTTGGCTGTTTGTTCTAGGACTCCTCGCGCTTCTTTTGGGGGCCGGACTTAGCTTCAAGGGATTCATCGAGCCCCAGCTCGAAAACGCCTCTGGTCACCTCAGGGCGGCCTTCGAGGTCTTTGTAGATCCCTCTCAGGTGGAGGACGCGATGCACAACGTGGGGGGGCTGCTCCTCCTCCTTGGGCTGATTTTCACGTATCGAGGCTTTCGCTCCGCGGTAGATCGCATCCTGGCGACTCTGAACCCTGGGCTGAAGTCGGGGAGGATGGACATCTACGTCCGCCGCCAGCAGCTCGCCCAGGGGCCCCGCATCGTCGCGATGGGGGGCGGCACCGGGCTGAGCACGCTGCTACGAGGTTTGAAGAGCCACTCCAGCAACATCACCGCGATCGTCACGGTGACGGACGACGGAGGCTCCTCCGGCCGGCTGGTCCAAGAAAAGGGGATGATCCCTCCCGGCGACATCCGCAACTGCCTCGTCGCCTTGGCCGACGCCGAGAAGGCGATGACCGAGCTTTTCCAGCACCGCTTCAAGGACGACAGCGGCTCCCTCAGCGGCCACTCGATGGGCAATCTGCTCATCGCCGCGCTGGTGGATCAGGCGCGGGGAGACTTCGAGGAGGCGGTCGAGCGCGCCTCCGACGTTCTCGCGATCCGCGGGCGCGTCGTGCCCTCGACACTGGAGCACGTGCGTCTGCGCGCCGTGCTCGAAGGGGGCGTCGAGGTCTGCGGCGAGACGGCCATCGCGCAGGCGGGCAAACGGATCGAGCGGCTTCACTTGGACCCGGTAGGACCCGCGCCCTACGCCCACGCCTTGGAGGCGATCCGCAACGCCGACCTCGTCTGCATCGGCCCCGGGAGCGTCTTTACGAGCGTCATCCCGAACCTCCTCGTGCCCGGTATGGTCGACGCCCTGCGGGAGTGTCGCGGACTGATCGTCTACGTGTGCAACGTGATGACGCAGCCGGGGGAGAGCGAGGGATTCACCGCCTCGGAGCACGTGGCGGCGATCCTGCGGTGCGTCGAATCGAGGGTGTTCGACCACGTTATGGTGAACACCGGCGTGCCCAGCCAGGAGGCGATCGTGAAGTACCGCGAGTCCGGCCAGCACCTCGTGGAGGCGGACATCGACCGCCTCCGCCCCCAAGGCCTGCGCGTGATCGCGGGCAACTTCATGAGCGAGTCCGACGTCGTCCGCCACGACCCAATGAAAGTGGCCTCGCGGCTGATGGCGCTATTGGGGGGCTAGGTATTGCGGTGTTACGGTGTTGCGGTATTACGGTATTGCGGATCCAGAAGACCGCAACACCGTGATACCGCAACACCCTCCCACCCGGTATCCGTCCTCCCATCTTGAACACCTCGGGCTCCGGTCGTCTAGTGGTCCTCAGCGGGCCGAGCGGGGTGGGTAAGGACACTGTGATCGCCGCTTGGCGCGAGCGAAATCCTCTCGTCGAGCGGGTGGTCGCCTACACGACCCGCGCGCCCCGGCCGGGCGAAGAGGACGGCGTCGATTACCATTTCGTGAGCGACGACAACTTCTTGGAGCTCGCGGCGGCGGGCGAGTTTCTCGAGCATAAGGAGGTCCACGGCAACCGCTACGCGACGCCTAAACCCGAAGTGGACCGGCTCCTTGCGGAGGGGAAGGTCGCCGTGCTGAAGGTGGACGTCCAGGGCGGACTCGCCGTGATGGGCATCCGCCCCGACGCGATCTCCGTCTTCCTCTTTCCCCCCGACGCCG
>JAUJNV010000145.1 GCA_030447945.1 Fimbriimonas sp.
GGCGCCGCCGCGCTCGCCGAGCCTCCGCTCGCCGCCCCTCTGGGCGCGAGGCGGGTCGAGCAGCCCGCCGGGGGCGAGGGGCTGCCCCGTAGGGGTCTCGTCCTGCCACTCGACGAAGAACTGCTCTGCGGTGCCCATCGTGCCGTAGCGCAGGCCCTGGGAGTCGCTGCCCGCGAACAGGAGCTGTATGGGGCCGAAGAAGCCCTCGTTGAAGATCGCCTCCTGATTCGTAATGAGCTGGCGAACGCCATCCCCAATCTCGACTGAGCTGCGCTTCAACTCGATCATGCCGACGGCGATACCGTTCAGGTAGAGCACGACGTCGGGGCGGCGCTCGTGCCCCCCCTTCAGGGTGACCTCCTCGGCAAGGGCAAAGTCGTTGAGGTCGGGGTGCTCCCAGTAGATCAGGTGGACGGTCTCATAGGGCGCGCCCGCCGCGATCTGCACGGGGATGCCGTAGCGGAGGAGTCCGTACGTGCGCAGATTGGCCTCGTAGAGAGTTGTTCCGGTGGGGTCGGCGGCGGCCACCAGCTTCTGGAGGGCGGCGGAGATGTGAGCGTCCGAGTACCCCCGCTCGCGCAGGTTCGCGTGGAGCAGATCCGGCTCAATTGCGCGGTTGTTCGGGCGGCTGGACCAGTTGCCCAGGTAGCGGTAGCCCAGCCCGTCGGGGCGGCTCGCGTCGGTGAAGAGCCGGACGACGCGGTTCTGGGTCTCACGCTCGGGGCGTGGTCGTTCAGGCATGAGCGATTTCCGGTTTCACGAGCCGCGTCCGCCCGGTCAGGAGATCCTGCATCATCGCCTGCTTTAGCAAGCGCGTCTTGTCGCGGCGCGCTTCTAGCACTACCAGTTCCGTATCCATGTCTGAGAGCACATCGGCTATGGCGATCTGCTCCTTCTTTGTCGGTGGCAGACGTAGCTCAAAAGTCTGGAACGTCGGCAACCGAAGGGAGTCGACTGTGGCCTTTACTGTATTTTGCATAGCCCACGTCCCAAAGTGCATCATCATGAAGAAGTGTATGAAGCGCGCATATACATCGGCGCTGAAATTAGTGATAGCGTATACACGTTGGTGGACGTTGAAGCGGCTATTGATATAGTGAAAGATGCTGCCTATCTGACCCTCCCCAGGAACCAGGATTGCTTCGCAATCATGGGAATAAGTATTGATCCGCTCAATAAATTCTGAGCGCACGAAAAATGGATATCTGCCATCAGGAACCTTATCCTCGTTGTTTCGACTTCCTGTCTTGATGTGAGCAACTTCACCGAGACATTTGATCTCCCACTCACCCGTGAAGCCAGGGAGGCGGGTACGGCCGGTGAGGAGTTGCTGCATGGCGGCCTGCTTGAGGTCGCGCTTCTTGGCGATGAGCCGGTCTAATCCGTCCAGCAGAGCGTCCACATCACTTAAAGCAGTGGCGATCGCATTTTGCTCGCCTCGTGACGTAGGAACGGGAAGTTTCAGCTTGCGTAGTACCGCGATTGAAAATTCAAGACGAGTCGTTCCTACAACAGCTTCAGCTATCCTATTTTGCGTAGCTTCAGCCTCTAGCTGATAAGCGATGTATTCAGGCAGGTACGACCGGTTGGGCCTGACTCTAGCAAGGTCTCGACTGATGTTTCCCTCGACTCCATCTGGGACGACTCCAACACGACCAATCGTACCTTTGATGGAGATGAGCACATCGCCGCCGCTTACGCGGCTTCTTGCGTATCGTCTTTCGAGCTGAGAATCCGTCCGATGTAAAGGGGCGCTTGCGATTTTCTTAACGTGCTTGATGGCGATCGTCGGAATACCGCCAGCAGTGTCCTTTCCAACCTGCACAACACCATAGCAAATTGGTGCATTTGGATCAGCGATCGCCGCCACATCGAGCGCTTGCCAGCTGGTGGGGATGACACCAACGTCGCTTTGCTTGTAACCTCGGTTCAGTTCCATGATGCCCCCATCGCCTTCAGGTGCTCCTCTACCCGCTCGGTCAGCGCAGTCACCTCGTGCGAGAGCCGGGGTAGCGGCGTTTCGTACCGCTCAGCGAGTTGACGCACGCGGCTAGTCAGGCGTTGAGAGGCCCGTGCTACCTCGCCTTGAACGGCGGCGGAAAGGTGGGCCATCCACTTGTCCTGAATCACCAGCGCCTTCACCTCGACACTCGTCAGCGTCGGGTACTTGGCGTCGATCTTCGCCTGCAGGCCCTCTTCCGCCGCGTTGCGCTTCTTCTTCGCCTCGCCTTGTCGCTCCAGCAGGTCCCCGTACGCTTCCAAGACATCCCGCTCGTCCTCGAACAGGGTGTTCGTCCTTATCTCCTTCAGCCGCGCCTTGAGCCCCTTGGCGGTGATCTTTCGCTTCTCTGCCTCGCCTTCGATGGCTTCGGCGAGCAGCCCGTCCTCCCCGCCGTGCTCCTCCAACATCTCGGCGAGTTGCTGCTCTAGCGTCGCCAGCTCGTCGTCCAGGGCGGCGATCGCGTCCCGTTCAGCGACGAAGTAGCGGTCCACGAGGATGGAGGCGGGCACGAGGTCCGACTTGAAGCGCCGCTTGCCCTTCAGGTAGTCGTGAGGCTCCGGCCACACGAGCTTGTTGTCCTTGTTCTTCACCTGCACGATCTCGCGCGGCTGCGCACCCTTTGTCCAGCCCTCGGCGGAGATCAGGTAGGCGTCGTCCTGCATCGTTTCCGCCCAGTAGTCCATCAGGTGCTGGTAGACGTCGTACGGATCGACCAGCGGGGCGGCATGGAACGTCAAGAGGAGGTTCTCGGAGACATCATGAATCATCTTCTTCGGGTGGCCCTCCCGGTCGAACCCGGTCAGCTTTGCCTCAATGGCGCACTGCCACTTCTCGAAGAGCGTTGCGGACATCTCGGTGAAGTGTCTGAACTCCGGGTGTTCCAGGATGGCGGGCCTTACCTCCGCGATCGGCCGGGTGAGCTTGGAGTGGCCAGGGCGGCAGGGCTCGAAGAGCGCCGCGCGCACGCTGGGCATCCTCTCCCAGTAGTTGGACAGCGCATCGAGATCCCGGTCCGGGATGCCCCCGTTAAGGTGGGCGTCAATGTCCTGAAGGTCCTCCGGCTCGCTGCTGTCGATGTAGCGGGGCAGGTTGAGGTTGTAGTCGTTCTTGGGGCTGGCAATCTCGTCGAACGGCACCATCCGCGCGTACCGAGGATCGCGCCCGTCCTGGCGGTTGAAGGTGTCGACGATGCGGTGAACGTCCTGCTCCCGCAGCCGGTTCTTCGCGGAGTCCTTCAGGAACCCCTTGCTGGCGTCGATCATGAAGACCCCTTTGCGGGCGGAGGCGTTCTCCTTGTCGAGCACGAGGATGCAGGCGGGGATGCCGGTGCCGAAAAAGAGGTTGGGCGGCAGGCCGATGATCCCCTTCAGGTAGCCGGATCTGACCAGATTGCGGCGAATGACGGCCTCCGCGTTCCCGCGAAAGAGCACCCCGTGCGGGAGGATGCACGCGCCTTTGCCCGTTCCTTTCAGGGAGCGGACGATGTGGAGGAGGAAGGCATAGTCCCCTTGCTTATCGGGCGGCACGCCCCAGGTGAAGCGCCCGTAAGGATCGTTCGCTAGATTGAGCCCCTGGCTCCAGGCCTTCTGGGAAAACGGCGGGTTGGCGACGACGTAATCGTAGGTTCGGAGGTTCTCCCCGTCCTTGAACTTCGGCGAGGCGAGCGTGTTGCCGCTGAGGATGTTCGCGGTCGGAAAATCGTGCAGGAACATGTTCATGCGGGCAAGACCGGCGGTGGTCACGTCCATCTCCTGTCCTTCGAGGGTGATCTGCTTGCCCGCTTCGGCGGCAACCTTCAGCAGCAGCGACCCCGATCCGCAAGTCGGGTCGTAGGCGGTGGTGCCCGCCCGACTGTTCTCGGGCGAGATGCCGATGACCTTTGCGATAATCCGGCTGACCTCGGCGGGGGTGTAGAACTGGCCCTTGCTCTAGCCGGACTCGGTCGCGAA
>JAUJNV010000146.1 GCA_030447945.1 Fimbriimonas sp.
TGATGCGATGGAGCATGAACCACGCGGTCTTTTGCGTCACGCCTAGGGCGCGGTGCAGTTCGTAGCTGCTGATGCCGTTCTTGGCGTTCACGATTAGCCACATGGCGACTAGCCACTTCTCAAGGGGCAGCGGGGAGTCTTCGAAGATGCTGCCCGTCTTCGCGGTGAACTGCCGCTTGGGGTGCCTCTTGGAGCACTGCCAGCGGTTGACGCTCTTGAGGAACGTCACCGACGTGGAACTGCAGACCGGGCAGGTCACACCGTTAGGCCAGCGGCGGGAAGCCACGTAGCCTATGCACGTCTGAGGGTCCGAAAAGAACTTGACCGCCTCTAGTAAGGTCGTCGGTTCGCTGCTCACAAAGACAGTATACGACCTTTAATGTGATTTGTCAAGTATATTTACGCCCTCTTTTCCAAGTAACTTCGGGCCGCTCTCCGATCCTTAGTTATCTGGATCGCCTGGGCATCTGCTTCGTAGGCGATGCGATACGCGCACATCAATACAACACCAACGAGGATCGCCAGCGATGTCAGTGCGGCGAGGAAGAAGCTGATCGCCGCTGGGGTCCCACCGCCACTCCTCCACCAAGCAAAGAAGGGAGCGTGGATGGCGACGATCAGCCCAAACATGACGATCCTGGAGCCGCAGTCGACTGAAGCGTTCCGGAGCCGGGGCTAAGAGGGCCAAAGCAATGCCGAAGCGCAGTTCATCCGGCGAATAACGATCGACTGCTGACTTTAAAATTGTCAAGTCGCCGTTTCGCTTGAGGACCTCCAAGCCGAGCAAGCTCTTGTCGGCTAAGACCACTCGTGGGACTACTTGACCTAGGGCCGACGCAACCGCGTCTACGTCGGCTTCCAGAGAAGGGGGAACGGCACTCATCGCCTTTTCCTCAGACGAAACCACAGGAGGATCAGCCAACCTATCGCGGCGGGAATCGCTAACGCGAACAACAGCGCCGCGCCGAGGAGGAGCACGGTCAGTACGAGGACTGTCGCGCCCAATCCGATCAGGGTCCAGACGGCTAGCCAGCTATAGACTTTGAAGCCTTGGAGGCCGCGAGGGCCGTGCATCGAGAAATTTACGGCTACTCTCGGCCTAACCGGCAACTCACGATGCCGCGGATTGCCGCACGACGGGCACGCATCGCCGTCCGCCGCCTCTCCGCACCGGTCGCATATCCAGCCGTTGGCCATCCTCTGAACTTCAGACGCACTTGCTATGGAGCGTATCACCTACACGAATGAGAACCCTGGCGGGGTGGCGAAAGGCCGTTCTCGTCGGAGGGTTACGCCCGCAGGGCGTGTAGTCGTCGCGCCCGGCGACGCCTGAATCTAACTCCGGCACGACCCGACCGGCGAAGCATGAGCGCGGATGCTCCGCAGTGAATGGCGTGCTTGGAGAAAAGCCCAGGCGTCGCCGGGCGCGACGACTACACGCCCTGCGGGCGTAACCCTTTGGAACGCGACGACCCGGTGCCGCACTCCAAACGGCTACTCCCAGTGCATTTTGAGGTCTCCGCCCAGCGACTGGATGTAGTTGAGCTGCGCGTCGTGGTACATCGTGTGCATCGCGGCGAAGTTCACGAGCGCGAACGCCGGCCGCTCGTTGCCGGGCGAGCCAAAGAGCCCGTCGGAATCTTCTTCGGGGACCGCTCTCGCCGCCTCCAAGAGATCGTCGCACGCCGCCTGAATGAATTGGGCTATGGCCGCCTTGCTCCGCAGTTCCTCGGGAGCGACCCACCAATCGTCCCCCTCGGGGTCGGGCGGCGGCTCGGTGCGACGTAGGCGGGCGGCGATCCGCCGGTTGACGAGAGCTACTTCGTAGGTGAAATCGACGGCCTTGCGGGCGGAGCCGCCCGCGCTCGCGAGGATCTGCTCCTCGGACAGCGCCTCCAGATCGCGGCCGTAAAAGTTCGCGGCCTGCTCCAGGCCTTTAGTGGCGGATTGCATCGGACCCATGCTTACACCATACAGGGCGAAGGCTTGAATTACAAGCACAGAGCCCGAGAGCCACCGGTATCCAGGCCCCGAAAGCGATGCTCTTCCAATTATCCACCGGCTTCATTCAGGCAGCCTCGCCACGTGCTGTATTTTCAGAATATACTGAAACATATGAAACAGATTGCGCGGCCGTGGCACGTGCCCACGAGGTGGTACCTGCTCGGGGGAGTGGCCGTCGTGGGCAGCCTGTTCTACGGCGCGTCGCTGGCGGCCGTGATAGCCGGCTGGGATCTGGCGCGGGGGGCGGCGTGGCTTACTCTGTCGGCGGGTACGGGCTGGCTGCTCTTCGGCCCGATTTTGGCAATGGTGACCCGCCGGCCCCTTGCCGTCCTCGCGGACGCCTGCCTGGTGGCGATGGCTTGCGGCGAGGCCGTTCTCGCCGTCGGAGCGGTCGCGAACTTCTCCTTCCCGCGCGGCGCGGTGCCGCCGGTGCCGTTTAACCTCGCGGTCGTCGGCCTCTCGAACATCGTGATGGCCGCAGTCATGGTGAGACGCCTCGGCCGGGAGGGCGTGCCCGCCTCCCAGGTGCTGGGATGCTGGCTGCTGGTCCTCGACGGCGGCGGGGCCGTGGCGTTCTGGCTCTTCTACCACCTGCTGTTCGGAGGTGTCGCATGACGCTAAAGAACGCGATCACGATGCGCGGGCACATCGCTCAGTGTTGGCTCATCACGTTTCGCGGGGATCCGTCGCGGGTCTCGCCGCTGCTCCCGCGGCCGCTCGAGATCATCGAGCATGGCGGGTGGGCGTACTTCAACGTCGTCGTCTCCCGGCTTACCCAAATGCGCCCGGCGCCCTTGCCCGCATGGACCGGGCTGGGCTACTGGCACGCGGCCTATCGCCTGTATGCTCGATACGGCGACGTAGAGGGCCTCTACTTCCTGCGCAGCGACGCGGACTCTTCTATCATGGTCGGCGCGGGGAATCTCTTCACCGACTTCCGGTTCCACCACGCCCGGATCGGCGCGCGAAGCAGCCCGGAGGGCCTCCAGTTGTGGTCGCTCGCCGAGGGGGCGCGCCTACGGGTGACGCTCACGGACGATGCGCCCCGCCTCGCTCCAAGATCACCCTTCGCCACGCTGGACGAGGCGGCGGAGGCGCTGCGGTACAGGCCGGCGGGCCCGTCGGTAAGGGACGGACAGGTGGGCGTGCTCCGAATTACCCGGGACGAGAGGGCATGGCGAGCGGGCCTTCGTGCCTTTCGGGTGGAAGAAGCTTCGTTCCTCGACCCGTTCGCGCCGATCCCCGAGGTCGCCTACGAGCTCGAGCCCATCGACTATCAATGGAACCGCGCCGATTGGCTCTCGGAGCGCCCATGAGGATCCTGCTCACCGGGGGGACGGGGTTTATCGGCCGCCACCTCGTGTCCCACCTCACCGCCGCGGGGCACGAGTGCACGCTCTTGGTCCGCCGCCTCCCCTCGGAAGAGGGACCGCGCTGCGTTCTGTACGAGGATTTGGCCTCCGTGGAGCCCGCCGAGGCGGTGGTCAACCTTGCCGGAGAGTTGGCGGTGGGGAGGTGGACCCAGGAGAAGAAGCGACGGATTCTCGACAGCCGGATCGGGACGACTCGCCGCTTGGTCGAGTGGATGGCCACGCGCGACCCTAAGCCGCGCGTGTTCCTCAGCGCCTCCGCGGTCGGCATCTACGGGCACCGACCGGGCGAAGCCCTCACCGAAGCGTCGCCGCTCGACCGGGAGCGCAAGTTCCGCTACCAGGTGTGCGAGGCGTGGGAGCAGGCGGCGGGCGGTGCGGAGGCCCTCGGCACCCGCACCGTCTGCCTCCGCATCGGAAACGTTCTCGACGGGAGCGGCGGGGTCATCGGACTCCTGCGGCCCTGGCTCCGCCCGGCGCCGTTCTTCATGCCGTTCGCGCCGCACTCGATGAACCCATGGGTGGCGCTTCTGGACGCGATCCGTTTGATGGAGTTCGCCCTCGATAAGG
>JAUJNV010000147.1 GCA_030447945.1 Fimbriimonas sp.
CCCCACACCAAAAGGCGTTCTACCTGCGCGGGGCGCGACCCGTTCGAGTCGGAGCAGTTCCCAGTTTATCCCCTTGGGTGTGCGCCGCTCCAGCGGGGCTTTGGGTTTGTGCGCTTTCGCGCGGTTGGAAATACCGAGCCTCCTCGCGCGGTAGCCGCTGCTTGTCGGGTGCCAACGCGCGCTGAAGCACGCTAGGAAGAGCACCGCTGAAGCGGCGCACTCCCAAGGGGATAGGCTCCGACGAAGATCAACAAGAGGCCAATGACGAGGGCGACGGTGCCGCGCGCTGCCGGCGAGCTAACGCAACGAGGATCCGCCACCTCCGTCAAAAGGCCCAAGCCGTCGTGGCGTCCGAGCGGGATCGCTATACTCGCGTCCGGTCCCCTATGAGAACCCTCACCCTCGCCCTGCTCGCCGTCGCACCTGGCTTCTCCTTTGCCGTTCAGGGCGGCAAGCCGCTCCTCGCGCGCAACCCCGCCCTGGGGGCGGAGCGCATCGTCTTCGAGTTCGGCACCGACCTCTGGACCGTCGCGCGCGAAGGCGGGCGGGCGCGGCGGCTGACCGTCGGACCGGGCGTCGAGTCGAAGCCCTCGGTGTCGCCCGACGGGAAGTGGGTGGCCTTCAACGGGGAGTACGACGGCAACGCGGACGTGTTCGTCGTGGGCATCGAGGGCGGGCAGCCCCGGCGTCTGACGTTCCATCCCGGCGCCGACAACGCGATCGGGTGGACGCCGGACGGGCGGTCCGTGCTGTTCGCGTCGGGGATGGACCATCCGCACGGCAACGCGCGGCTCTACACGGTGCCCGTCGGCGGCGGGTGGCCGAGCGCGCTGCCGCTTCCGCGCGGCATGGAAGGGAGCTACTCTCCTGACGGAACGCGGATCGCCTACGTGCCCAACGAGCTTTGGCAGCCGGAGTGGAAGCGGTACAAGGGCGGGCAGACCACGCCGATCTGGATCGCGCGTCTCTCGGACAGCAAGGTCGAGAAGGTCCCCCGCGAGAACAGCAACGACCGCTTCCCTATGTGGGTCGGCGAGACCGTCTACTTCGTCTCCGACCGGAGCGGGCGCAGCTCGCTCTTCTCCTACGAGCCCGGCTCGAAGAAGGTGAACCGCGTCCTCCCACCCGCCGCGCTGGACATCAAGTCCGCCTCCGCGGGACCCGGCGGCATCGTCTTCGAGCGGATCGGATCGATCCACCTGTACGACCTGGAGACGAAGACGGCGAAGCCCGTGCCGATCGAGGTCGACGACGACATTGTGGAGGTGCGGCCCGGTTTCCGCAGCGTCGGGAATCAGATCAGGGGCTACACCCTCTCCCCGAGCGGCGCGCGCGTCGCCTTCGAGGCCCGCGGCGACATCTTCACGGTGCCCGCCGAGAAGGGCGACGCCCGGAACCTGACGAACACCCCCGGCACCGCCGAGCGCTCGCCCATCTGGTCGCCCGACGGCACAAAGATCGCCTTCCTCTCCGACGCGAGCGGCAACTACCGCCTGCACGTGGCGGACGCGATGGACGCGAGCAAGGCCGACGCCTACGACCTCGGCGATAAGCCGAACTGGTACCGCACGATCGAGTGGGCGCCCGACGGCAAGAAGATCCTCTTCGTGGATCAGAGCCTCTACCTGGGTTACATCGACCTCACGACGAAGGAGGTCAAGCGGTTCGAGCGCACCCGCTACTACTACTTCGGCGAGCGCCTCAATCCGAACTGGTCCCCGGACAGCCGGTGGATCGCCTTCACGCGGCAACTGAAAAACAAGCTGCACGCCGTCGCCGTGTACTCGCTCGCGACGGGCAAGAGCACGCAGATCACGGACGGCCTGAGCGACGCCTCGTCCGCCATCTTCGACCGCGGCGGCAAGCACCTCTACTTCCTGGCGAGCACCGACATCGGCCAATCCATCTCCTTCGGCGGTCTGAGCGGCTTCGGGACGAATCCCACCTACAGCGCCTACGTCGTCAACCTGAGGGCCGACGACCCCTCCCCCTTCGCGCCCGAGAGCGATGAGGAGAAGGGAGAGCCCGGACCTCCCCCCGCGGGAGGCGCCCCCGCCGGCGGCCCCGCCGGTGGTGCAGGAAGGCCCGGAGTCCAGGGCGGACCGGCGCATGCGATCCACCCTGGCCCGCCGCAGATCAGCATCGACTTCGACGGCATCTCCCAGCGCATCCTCGCGCTGCCGGGTGTGGCCACGGCATCCTATCACGGCATGCTTGCCGCCACGCCCGGCAACATGCTTCTGCTGCGTGGCCCGGCGCCGGGCGCTCCCGGTGGGCCGACTTTGCTGAAGTTCTCGCTTACAAGCCGGCAACTGACGCCTTTCGCCTCGAACGTGCTTGGCGCCGGGATCAACTCCAAGGGCGACAAGGCGGTGATCCACACCCCCGGCGGCTTCCAGGTCGTCTCGACGGTCGGCCCCCCGCCCCAGCCCGGACAGGGTCTCGTGAACGTCGGCGGCCTCCAGGCTCGCGTAGATCCGCGCGCCGAGTGGCGACAGATGTTCCACGAGGTCTGGCGCAACATGCGGGACTTCTTCTACGACCCGAACACGCACGGCCTGGATATCGCGAAGGTCAAGGCGCGCTACGAGCCGTACCTGGAGAACCTCGCCAGCCGCCAAGACTACAACTACCTCATGCAGGACATGCTCAACGAGGTCACCGTCGGGCACACCTTCTCGGGCGGCGGCGACGTGCCCAGCGGCGGGTACGTGCCGGGCGGTCTCCTCGGGGCGGACTACAAGATCGAGAACGGCCGCTACCGCTTCGCCCGCGTCTTCAGCGGCGAAAACTGGAACCCCGATCTCCGCGCGCCGCTCACCCAGCCGGGGGCGGCGGTGAAGGCGGGTGAGTACCTGCTGAAGGTGAACGGGCGCGACCTGACGGCGAAGGACAACGTCTACGAGGCGTTCGAGAACACGGCGAACCGTCAGGTGAGCATCACCGTCGGCCCGAGCCCGGACGGGACGGGCTCGCGCACGATCACCGTCGTGCCGATCACGAGCGAGACCAATCTGCGTAGCCGGGCCTGGATCGAGGACAACCGCCGCAAGGTGGACGCCCTCTCCGGCGGGCGGATCTCGTACGTCTACATGCCCAACACCGCCGGGGCGGGCCTGACGAGCTTCAACCGGTACTTCACGGCGCAGCTCGACAAAGACGCGGTCCTGATCGACGACCGGTACAACGGCGGCGGCGCGCTGGCCGACTACGTGGTGCAGATCCTCAGCCGCCAAGTGCTGGGTTACGCCGCGCAGCGGGACCTGGAGGAGGTGCCGATCCCGGCTTTCTCGAACGAGGGCCCGAAGGCGATGCTCATCAACGAGATGGCGGGCTCGGGTGGCGACGCGCTGCCGTGGTTCTTCCGCACCTCAAAGCTGGGACCGCTCATCGGCACCCGCACGTGGGGCGGCCTGGTGGCGGCGCGGCAGGGCGTCCCGCTGATGGCGGGCGGCTTCGCGACGGCCCCGCAGGCGGGCATCTACGGCCTGAAGGGCGAGTGGGAGGTCGAGAATCACGGCGTCGCCCCGGACATCCAGGTCGAAGAGGACCCGGTCCTCTGGCGCCAGGGCCGCGACCCCCAGATGGAGACGGCGGTGAAGTACCTCATGGACCAGCTCATCAAGAACCCGCCGAAGATCCGCAAGCGCCCCGCCTACCCGAACTACCACAAGGACACGGGGCTAGGGCGGGGAGGGGGATAGCCCTGATCCGGGTTTCCAAGCCCGAAGGGCTGTAGCCGCAGGATGTTCGTGCCTGCGTCGGAGCTTATGGATCGCCCGATGCTTTTCGGCCATCGACGAGCCCACGCAGGCACAAACATCCAGCGGCTACAGCCCTTAGGGCGTTGGGCGTACCGCGCGAAGGAGCGTCGGCTCTAAACCGGAAGGTAGTAAGATCCCTTCGGCTCCGTGAGGACAACACAGCGG
>JAUJNV010000148.1 GCA_030447945.1 Fimbriimonas sp.
CTTCCCGGTTAGAGTCGATGACGGCGCGCAGGTCGAACGGAGCGTCGGTCCGGGTTTCGTCCGGCACTTCCAGCGCGACGACCGACGCCTCGCCCCGGCGATCGTCCAGCCCCAGCGCGATGTAGTCGATGGGGACGCCCTCCGTCGCAGAGACGCTCGCCGCCTCGGCGGCGTCGCCTGCGGTCTCGTTGCCGTCGGAGAGGACCACGATCCGCCGCGCCTTGCCGTCGGGGAAGGAGGCGCTAGCGAGCCGCACCGCGGCGGCGAGATCGCTCGCCGAACCGTCCACCTTCGTCAGCACCCGCCCGAGCGTTCGCCGCCCCCCCGGCGCGGCGTCCACCGCCGCGTCCTTTCCGAAGGCGACGACGCCGGCGAGATCGTTCGGACCGAGTTTCTGAAGCGCCTGGTCGATGAACCGCTCCGCGCGCTGCCGGTCGCTCTCGCTCACCGAGTGGGAACGGTCGAGGACGAAGATGGTGCAGAGCCCCTCGTTCTCCCGCCGCGCCTCCGGCCCCGCGAGGGCGGCCACTAGGAGCCCCGCCAGGACGAACCGAATCGCGAACGCCAGCCGCTTGCGCCCCTTCGCCATTCCGTGGACATGGCGGTAGCTCAGAACCAACCCTACGACGAGCGGGATCAGCAGCAAGAGGTAGTAGGGGTTGGTAAAGCGCACGGCTAGGGCCCCCCTTCGGGGGAGGGTGGGGGGTGCGCGGCGTGGGGTGCCGAATCCAGACCCCGCACCCCACACCCCGCACCCCACACCCTGATCTCCATCAACACCGCCTCGCATAAAGCCACCACTCGCCCGCGAGGACGAGGAGGCAGAGGAGGGCGAGGGGGCGCCAGAAGTCGGCGAAGCGGGCGGGGGAGGCGGTGGCCTTGACCTCCCCGTCCCCCAAGGAGAGGGTCTTCCGGGGTGTGACGTCGGACTCGCGGTCGCTGCGGAGGGTGGCGTAGACGGTCTTCGCCTTGCCCGCGACTTTCAGGCGGTACCGGCCCACCCGCTTCGCCTCGCGGACCACGAGGCTGCCGCCCACCGGCTTCAAGGAGCCCGTCTCACCGTCGGGACTCTTCAGGCTCGCGGCTCCGGTTGCCGGAACGGAGAACGGCGCGCCCGCCCGGACGGAAAGGAGGTCCGCGCTAGCTTGGCCTCCGAGGAAATCCAGAGCGTTCGCGATGAAGATGGGGAACCCGACCTGGAGGGGGAAGTCGGAGAGGAGCGGTTCGAAGGCGAGGTACACCTGACGCTTCGCGGGCGTCTGGGATACGACGACGAGCGGGCCGGAGCCTGTCTGGGCCAGCACCTCGCCGGTCGCCTTCGCCTCCACCTTTTCGGCTCCGTCCACGAAGACGCCCCGCAAGTCCACGCCCTTGAGCAGCGGGGTGTCTTCCGCGGACACGAAGCCCGGCGCCTTCGCCCGTCCGCCCGTCGTCACAGGAGATGCCGGGCCCGCGCGCCCTAGGGTGAGCACGCCTCGTGCCTTCACGCTCGTCTCGGGGATGCCGTCGAAGACCACGATGTCGTACTTGCCGTCCCCGCGGCCCCGCTCCTCCTCGGGCAGCTCGGCCGTGCGGTCGAGGGTGACGCGCGGATCGAGGGCCAAGGCACGCTCCAGGAAGAGGTTGCCCCGCGTCACCAGAAGGACCCGAAGCGAGGCGCCGGGGGCGGCGAGGGAGGCGGCGTAGTTGTCCGCCTTCAGGACGTCGGGCGCTTCCAGCTTGGCCTCGAAAACCTTCGCTCCGGCGGGCGCCGGGACGGTACGGCCCCAAGTTCCTTTGGAAGCAATGGCGGGGACTTTCACCGAATCCAGCACCTTCCCGCCCGCGTAAAGGGTGAGGGTTCCTCCGATCTGCGTGGGCCCGTAGTTGCGCAGGCCGCAGTAAAGCTGACGTCCGCTCGCCGTTTCGGCGGTGCCGAGGGCGGAGATCGCCAGATTATCGGCGGTCTCGCCGATGTTCTTGTAGACGAAGGCCGCCTTGCCCCCCGAGAAGTTCGTCACCTTCTCGAAAGCGCCGTCCGACAGGAGGACGATCCGTGCGCCGTCGAGGCTTCCGACGAGCGCGGACGCGAGGCGGAGAGCTTCGCCCACGTCGGCCTCGGCGTCGGTACCCCGCAGGGTCTCGAGCGCGCGGAGCTGGCGCGCGGGGTCGTTCCCCAGCGGAAAGACCACCCGCGTTGTGGGCCCCGCCTCGACTAGGGCGAGGCGGTCGCCGGGGCGGGCGCTCTGAATGGCTTCCCGCGCCAGGCGTCGGGCTTCGTGGAAGCGGGACGGCTTCACGTCGGTCGCGCCCATGCTCGCGGAGGTGTCCACCACGAGCACCGTGACCTCCCCCGTCAGCCCCCGCTGCTGCGTCTGAGGGCGGGCGAGGGCGAACACGACGAGCCCGAGGGCCAGCAATTGGAGGACGAGCAGCCAAGAGAAACGGAGCCTCTGGATGAGCGCGTTCGCCCGGACCTCGTCCGTCCGCGCGGGCCATAGGAAGGTCGCGGGCACGCGCACGTCCCGCCGTCGCATGCGGAGGAGGTACAGCAGGACGACGATCGTGCCGAGCGGCAGGAGCCAGAGGAGCGCGGGCACGTTTTGCAGGCTCACGCGACCCAGCCCTCCCTCTTCAACACGTCCCGAATCACCCTGTCCAAAGGAACGTTAGGACGCAGCAAAGCGTGCCGGCCGCCCACCCGGCGAACGGCCTCGACGAGGGCCGCGTTGTGGTCCGCGAGCCGCTTGCGGTACTCGCGCAGGGCGATGCTGTTCGCGGTGATCTCGACCGGCGTGCCGCCCTCCGCGTCCAGCAGGCGCAGGTCCCCTTCCAGATCTGGATCGAGCTCCACGTCGCTGAGGATCTGCAGAAACATCACCTCGTGCCCCCTTCCCGCCAGCGTGCGAATCGCCGGAGGAGCCTCGGGGTCGAGGCCGTCGGAGACGAGCAGAATGAGTCCCGGGCGCGCGCTGGAGGCGGCGAAGGCCTTCAGCTCGCGCCCGAGCGTGCCTTTGCTCTCGCCGGACCGGGGGCGGGTGGCCCACGTGGCGAGGCGCGGGTAGCTCGCGCGCCCCCGGAAGGCGGGCATCGGCGGCTCGCGGCCCCCGAGGAAGAGGGGGTACACGGCGTCGCCCGCGCTTAGGGCGACGTAGCCGAGCGCGCAGGCGATGCGACGCGCCGCCTCGTGCTTCGACGGCTCCCCAAAGTGCATCGACGGCGAGCCGTCGAGCAGCACGTGCGCGGCGAGGTCCTCCTCGTCGCGGTAGGTGCGCATGACGGGCGTATCGAGGCGGGCGAGGACGTTCCAGTCGAGGTGCCGCAGGTCGTCCCCCTCGGTGTAGTCCCGGTAGTCCGCAAACTCGATGCTGACCCCTTTCTTCTGCGTCAGCCGTTCGCCACGCACGCGCCCCGCGAAGGTCTTGCGGGGGTTCAGGCGCAGCCCGTCGAGCATCCGGAACTCCCGGGGTTCGAGGAGCATGGCGCTCATGGCTCCCTCCCCAGCCCCTCCTCGCCTTGGGGAAATGCGTCTCGTCCCGAGCCTTCCTCACAGGCGGCGCGGATCTTGTATAGGATCGTTCCTAGGTCGGCAAAGACGCTATCGCTTGCAAAGCGAATGGTGCGGATGCCCTGCTCCTCGACCCACTCGTCGCGTCTCTTGTCGCGGGCCTCACGGCCTTCGTGACTGTCGCCGTCGACCTCCACACAAAGTCTCGCCTCCGCGCAGTAGAAGTCCAGGACGTAGTAGCCGGCCGGATGCTGACGTCGGAAGCGGAAGCCGAGGCGGTCTCTCCTTATCCACCGCCACAAGACGCGTTCCGATGGGGTCACCGCCCTCCGAAGGCCGCGCACACGCTCGATGTTTTCCGCGCTTAGGTTACGTGTGCCGTTTCTCATTTAGAATCGTTGGCCCCCTCCCCTTGCGCGGATGGTTCGT
>JAUJNV010000149.1 GCA_030447945.1 Fimbriimonas sp.
CACTCATGAGGCCGTCGTGCTCCTTCCGCAATCCAATTACTCGGATTTTGCTCTGCTGCACGACTCTGGTAGCGTTCGTCGACGGGTTTGCGCAAGACGATCCCAAGTACAAGGTCAACCCCACGCCCGACCCTTCAGCCCGGTTCAAGGTTTATGTTCCGAAGGACTTGGAGGACGCCTTTGGGGAATTGAAGAGGATGCTCCACCCGGACTTCATCGCCGAGATTAAAGCGGGGACGGAAGGCGGCACGAGCGAGGCCCACTTCGAGCTCGGTATGTGGATGCGAAACAACTGGGGGCTCTGGGCCCGCTCGCGGCTCGCCGATTATTTCTATAAGCTCGGCATCGGCAATCCGGACAACATGTCGGGCATCATCCTGACCTCGTTCTGGCGGCACCTGAACGGCCAGCCCCTGCGCCTTGAGGAGCAGGTGAAGCAGTATCGGGCTTCGGCCCGACGGACGGCCTATCTGGACTTCTACTGGTGCCCGTGGGACAAGTCGAAGGTTTTCGTTCAGGGCACCGTCAAAGCCAAGAGCTCGGAGGGGGAAGAAGACTGGATTCGGGCGGGCCGGTGCCGCGCCCAGGGCCACCTTTGGGCGGCGCAATACGAGCGAGGCATCTTCCGTCCGCGCGGGCCGCTCCTAGAGAGCATCCGGGAGCTCGAGCTTGCCGCGAAGAAGCCCTGGAAGCCGCGCCCCTAGATTTTGTGGATCGCGTGCCCCTCGGCGTCCTCGAAGGCCTCCAGGACCGCCTCGGACATCGTCGGGTGGGCGTGGATCGTGTCCACCATGTAGTCCAGGGTCGCTTCCAGCTTGAGCGCGACGACGCCCTCGTGGATCATGTCTGTCACGTGCGCGCCGAGCATGTGGACGCCCAACACCTCGCCGTGCTTCGCCTCCGCGACGACCTTCACGAAGCCGTCCTGCTCGCCCGTCGCCATGGCCTTGCCCAGCGGGCGGAAGTTAAACTTGCCGACCTTCACGTCGTACCCCCGCTCGCGCGCATCGCCTTCGGTGAGACCGACCGAGGCGACCTCCGGGGAGGTGTAGACGCAGTTCGGGACGGCCTTGTAGTCCACCAGGCGGCTGCCGCCGTTCACGATATTCGTCACGGCGGTGATCCCCTCGGCGGAGGCGACGTGGGCAAGTTGGATGCGGCCCGTGACGTCGCCAATGGCGAAGATGTGGGGGACGTGCGTGCGCAGGGAGTCGTCGACGACCTGCACGCCGCGCCGGTGCATCTGCACGCCGATCCCTTCCAGATTCATCCCTTCGGTGTTGGCTTTGCGCCCAACGCCCAGCAGCACGACGTCCACCTCGACGACCTCGACGTCCTCGCCCTTCTTGACGGTGCAGCGCCAACCGTCGCCGTTCCGCTCGGCCTTCTCCAGCGTCGAGCCCGTGCGGAGCTTGATCCCCTGGCGGCTCAGGAGCTTGCCCAGTTCCGTGCCGAGGTCCGCGTCCATCATCGGGACGAGGGTCGGCATCAGCTCGACGAGCGTCACCTCGGAGCCGAGCCCGTTGAAGACGTAGCCGAACTCGCAGCCCACCGCCCCGCCGCCCAGGATGAGCATCCGCTTGGGAATGAAGGGGGCGGTCACCGCGTCGTCGGAGGTCCAGACGTTCTGCTCGCGCGCGCCTTCGAGCCCGGGGATCTTCAGGTGGATCACCGAGGAGCCCATCGCGAGCACGAAGTTCTTCGCCCGGATCGTCTCGACCTTCTCGTCCTTCCGGATCTCGATCGTGTGGGCGTCCGTGAAAGAGGCGAAGCCTTCGATGTGGCGGATGCCGTTCTTCTTGAAGAGCATTCCGACGCCGCCCCGCTGGGTCTGGACGATCTTGTCCTTGCGGGCCATGATGGCGTCGAAGTCGGGCGTCGCCTCGCCGGAGACCTTGATGCCGAGCTTGTCGGCGGTTTTCACGGCGTGCAGCCGCTCGACGCTGGCGATCATCGCCTTGCTGGGGATGCAACCCCAGTTGAGGCAGGTGCCGCCGAGGTACTCCTTCTCGACCACGACGACGCGCGCCCCAAGCTGCGCCGCGCGGATCGCCGCGACGTAGCCTCCCGGTCCCGCTCCGATCACGACGACGTCCGCGTCGAACTCTCCCTCTGGCATCTGTTGTTCCTGCTCCCCCGGCGTCGGCATCCCCCGAATCGCCTGAATGATCCCCTCCACAGGCGCGGCGGCGACGGCCGAAGGGCCGTTGGTGGGCGTAGTGGATGCGGTGGGCTCGCTCATGGGGTCAGGAAGATGTTACCTACAGGGTGAGCGCCGCTTCCCGGTGCCTCGACGGGGGACTCCCGCCGCACCCAACGTAGCCCCTTGGGAGTGCGCCGCTTCAGCGGAGCTTTCGAATCTCCCCTGATCGAGATAGAAACCGCGACGCTGAAGCGGCGTACTCCCCGGGGGGCCGCATATACTTGGGGGGTGGCAGACCGCCGCTACAGGAATCTGAAGCTCGTGCGGCACGAGGCGGTGTGGAGGGGGAGGCGGCTGGAGGTCGTGCGCCCCGCGCTGCCCATTCGGCACGCGTACCCCGCTTCGCCCGGAGACAGCTTCTATGCATTCGTCGACGGCCGCGCGTGCCTCCGCATCGCGGCGCTCGCGTGGTACGCGGCGCAACATAAGGAAGCGCTCGTTCACGTCCCCTTGCGCGGCCCTATGCCGGCGGCGATCGAGGGCTGGGTGGGTCACCCCTTGCGCGCATGTGATCTCGTCTTCGTTCACCACTCGCTGGCCTTTCGTCCATCCGCATGGCGCGACGTGCGGAACCGCCTTGGCCGCGGTGCGCCGGCCACGGTCTCTATCGAGCGCCCGGGCGAGTGGTTATGGGACCGCTTCGAGATTCCTCGCCACACGGCCCCGGATCGCGACGTGCTGGATTTTGCCCATCACTCCGACACGATCTTCCTCGTGGGAAGCCGGCCGGCGCTGGCTCACGTCGCGGGCTACTTCACTTGGATGGCGACCGCCCACGACCTTGGAGATCACGGGCATCTACGCGGGATCGCCCGCCACGACGACTCTTACAAATGCCCGGCCGGGGATGACCTCATCATCTCGCACTACACAGATGGGTTGGCGCGGGCGTGGGAGGAGAGCCGGGCGCGGATGCGGGCGGAGGAGACCGGTTCATAATCCCCGTATGCAGAACAGGCAGCTTCTCCTAGCGACCCTTGTAGCTTTCGGGCCGGTGGCGCTCGCGCAGGAGCCGACGGTGCCCGTCGGCGAGAACCTTCTCGTGGAGGGGATTCCGGCGATTCCGCAGTCGGTGGCGGAAGGGGTGCGGCGGTACACGGAGTTTCGCAGCGCGGGGTTCCAGGACTGGCACCCGACTCGGCGCGAGATGCTCGTCACGACGCGCTTCGCCGACACCGCGCAGATCCACCGGGTGGCGATGCCTCTGGGCGCGCGCAAGCAGCTCACGTTTTTCCCGGAGAACATCGCGGGCGCCGCGTACCGCCCGCGGGAAGGGAGCTCGTTCCTCTTCAGCAAGGACGTGGGGGGCAACGAGCAGTACCAGCTCTACCGCTACGACCTCGGCACGGGCGACACGACCCTCCTGACCGATGGCAAGAGCCGCAACGAGAGCGCCACTTACTCCCGACGCGGCGACCGGGTGCTCTACACCTCCACCCGCCGAAACGGAACGGACTACGACCTTTACGTCATGAACCCGAACAACCCGAAGAGCGAGCGCCTCGTGGCGGAACTCAAAGGCGGTGGCTGGTACCCGGTCGACTGGTCGCCCGCCGCCCGCACGGCGATCGTCGGCGAGTACGTCTCGGCGAACGAGAGCGACATACACCAGCTGGACCATGCGAGTAGCCGGGTGGCGCTCATCACGCCCCCGCTGCAGGCCGGTCGGACGAGCACACGTATGAAAACCACGCACA